>JBBQYB010000005.1:0-50519 GCA_038209095.1 Rhodobacterales bacterium | reverse complement strand
CACCGGCACGCCGGCTTCCGTCAACGTCGGGGCCTCCACCCCGTCCACCCGACTGTTGCCAGACAGCGCCAGGAGCCGCAAGGATCCCGCCTCGACCTGGCCCGCAAACTCGCTGTAGCCCGACAGGCCCACCGTCACCTGACCGCCCAGGATCGCGGCCAGCGCCTCGCCCCCGCCGGAGAACGCGATGTAGTTGACCAGCGTCGGATCGACGCCCACGGCCTTCGCGATCAGGCCCGCGGTGATGTGATCCGCCCCGCCCGCGGACCCGCCCGCCCAGGACACGGCTCCGGGGTCAGCCTTCAGGGCCGCCACGAGATCGTCCATCGACATGATGGGCGAGGCCGCGGGCACCACCAGCGCGATGGATTCGCCCGTCAGCCGCGCGATCGGCGTGATCATGTCGAGCGACACCGGCGACTGGTTAGTAAGGATTGCCCCCACCATCACATAACCGCCTACGATCAGCTGCTCCGGATCGCCCTTGGCCTGGTTGACGAATTGCGCGAGCCCGATGGTGCCGCCGGCTCCGGGTACGTTCATCACCTGCACGCTGTTCGAGATGCCCTCGTCCTGGAGCACCGCCTGCATCGTCCGGGCGGTCTGGTCCCAGCCGCCGCCCGGCGAGGCCGGTGCCATGATCGAATACTCCGCGGCGACCGCGTGACCGCCTAGCGCGCATACCAGCAGCGCGGCCTGAATGACCCTGTTCATCGAATTTCTCCCTATGCGATGCGGACGTTGCCCGTCCGCTCTTTTCAATCGTCAGCGATCGACCGGATCGATCGCCGTCGTTGCGAACGCTACAGGACGGATCCGGCCCCTGCCAAGGCCCGTTCGTGGTTGGTTCACGAAAAACTGGCGTCGAACGTGCGGCGCAGCGCCAGATCCACGTCCGCCATGGTCACGGGCAGGCCGAGATCGACCAGGCTCGTCACGCCGAAGCCGCGGATGCCGCAGGGCACGATCCCGTCGAAATGCGACAGGTCGGGCTCCACGTTGATGGCGACCCCGTGAAAGGCGACCCAGCGTCGGATGCGCACGCCGATGGCCGCGATCTTGTCCTCCGCGGGTGCGCCATCCGGCAGCGGCGGCTTGTCGGGGCGCCGCACCCAGACCCCGACCCGGCCGGGCCGCCGTTCGGCCAAGACGTTGAACTCCGCCAGCGTCCGGATGATCCAGTCTTCGAGCTTGCAGACATAGGCCCGGATGTCGCGTCCGCGCCGGTTCAGGTCCAGCATGACATAGACCACGCGTTGCCCCGGACCGTGATAGGTGTACTCCCCGCCCCGGCGCGTGGGAAACACTGGAAATCGGTCGGGCGTCAGCAGATCGTCCGGCCGTGCCGAGGCACCGCCCGTATAGAGCGGCGGATGCTCCAAGAGCCAGACCAACTCCGGTGCCCTGCCCGCCAGAATGTCCTCGACCCTCTGGTCCATGGCGGCGAGCGCCTCGGGATACTCAACGGGCGCGTTGCTCACCCACCAGTCCGGAGCGGACGCAATCAGCGCAGCGGGCGCAGGCCTCATTCGGTCCGGTCGTCGAAGACTTCGCAGGGATCGGAGCGCGACGGCGCCGGGGCCGACAGGACTGCGTCGTAGTTCTCGTCCGCCGAGGTGCCGTCCTCGAACATCCCGATCGAGACGACCGTCGTCTCGGGATCGGCGAGCTCGATCATCGCGGGCATTCCCGTCACGCGGTCCGCGTGGCCGCTGCCGGTGATGACCACCACCTGTCCCTCGCCCGTCATGATACGAGCCCACAGGGCCGCATCGGCAAGGCCCGCATCGCGGAAGCGCTGCGCCTCGACCATCCCGGGCAAGAGATCGTCCGGCAATGCCTCGCAATGGGCCGCCGCTTGGTGGGCCTCGCGTTCCGCCTGGTCCTCTTCGGAGAGGGGCACGTCGAGCCCGTAGATCGAGGCATCCGGTCCGAAAACCCCGGCCGCCCCTTCGAGCATGGCACGGCGCACGTCGGCGATCGGCTGACCGGCACCGAAGATCTGAGCCTGCGGCGCCGCTTCCAGGATTTGAGCATATAACGCGAAATCGGGCCAGCCGGACTCTTCCCAGGCCAGCGCCGTCTCTAGGGCCTCGCGGCTCGCCCCCTGGGCGCGCAGGGCGTTGACCTCGGCCTCGCGCTCCTGCGGGATCATCTCGAACACGATCGCCGCGGGCCTGAGCTTCGACACGACTTCCGCCTGAATGCGGTGGTGCTCCGGGTTGTCGTGGATCTCGCCGAGAACGAGGACGTCCGCTTCCTCGCCGAGATCCACGATCTCCTGTACCTGTATGGACCGTGCCGCATCCTCGGACGCGTACGCCATCCCCGCGAACACGCACAACAGCGCCCCGAAACCCGTCGCGAACCCCATCAAGCGCATCCCGAACGTCTCATTTGCGGCACTATTGCACGCGAGGTGCGGAGGGTCACGCGGTTTCAGGCATTCGCAAGCGTCTCGGCCGCGGAACCCGTGGAGCTTTCGAGTCGCTTGCGCAGCTTGGTCAGGGCCTGCGCCTCGAGCTGGCGGATCCGCTCCTTGCTCAGACCGAGCTGCTGCCCGAGGCTCTCGAGCGTCCGGGGTTCGTCGCGCAGCTTGCGCTCCACGATGATCATGCGCTCACGCTGATTGAGCGATCCCATGGCATCGGTCAGCCAGCCACGCACCTTGGTGATGTCGGCCTTGCGCGTGACCGTCTCGGAAGCCTGCGGCGCGTCGTCGATCAGGGTCTCTACCCACTCGCGGCCTTCCTCGCCGGCCTGCTGGGCATTGAGCGAAAAGTCCGACCCGGCCAGGCGCGCATCCATCATCTCTACATCGCGCAGCGGCACGCCGATCTCCTCCGCGATCATCTCGCGCAGACGCTGCCCGTCGAGAACCTCGCCATTCGCCCCGGCCTCGCGTTCCAGCTTGGCGCGAACCCGGCGCAGGTTGAAGAACAGGGCCTTTTGCGAAGAAGTCGATCCGGTCCGCACCATGGACCAATTGCGCATCACGTAATCCTGGATCGACGCCTTGATCCACCATACGGCATAGGTCGAGAAGCGCACCCCGCGATCGGGATCGAACTTCTCGGCAGCCTTCATCAGACCCACACCCGCTTCCTGGATAAGGTCGGGCATGGGTGCGCCATACCGACGATACTTCGAGGCCATGGAGATTGCGAGGCGCATATAGGCATTGACCAACCGGTGCAGCGCCTTTTCATCGCCATCGTTGCGCCAGGCGCGCGCGAGGTTCAATTCCGTCTCGGCGTCCAGCATCTCCGCGCCCATGGCGCGCTTGGTGACGGTGCGGGTGCCAGTGTCGTCAAAAGCCATCTTGCGTCCTCCGTGTGGACGGGCCCGGTCCTCGGTCGTGACCTCTTGTGACCCTCTTGATATCTTACGCGCGGAATCCGGTGCCGGATCACCCACAAAGTCACCCGCGATCTCTGAGTTCCCCCCTTTCCAATCTTTACAATTGGATTGCGCACGACCTTAGCGGGTCCCGGATCATACAAATCCTGCGCTGCCAATTGGTTACGGTCTGTGCCGCGTCAGAAAGGCGCGTCGGACCCTCACACGGATTCGTGACCGCTTTTGTGGCAACCCGCTGCGACTGCGCGAAACTTCAGCATAGCCGAGGGGTTAACCCGGCCTAAAGCATTCCGCGCGATGCCTCGGCTCTGACGCCAAGAGGATCGCCCATGGTTGCACGAGCTTATACGGTGGCCTTCCAGGGCGTCGAGGCGCGTCTCGTCGAGGTGCAATGCGCCATCGCGGCAGGCCTGCCTGCGTTCAACCTGGTGGGCCTGCCGGACAAGGCCGTCTCGGAGGCCAAGGAGCGGGTGCGCGCCGCCATGACCGCTATGGGCCTTGCCCTGCCGGCCAAACGGATCACCGTCAACCTCTCGCCTGCGGATCTGCCAAAGGAAGGCTCGCATTTCGACCTCCCCATCGCTCTCTCGCTGCTTGCCGCGATGGAGGTTCTGCCGCGCGACGTCGTCGCCGCGAACGTGGCCCTCGGCGAGCTGTCCCTCGACGGCACACTCGTCACCGTCATCGGCGCGCTGCCCGCTGCCGTTGCCGCCGCCGAGGCCGATTGCGGCCTCATCTGCCCCCATGGCTCCGGGCCGGAGGCGGCCTGGGTCGGTGCCGTGCAGGTCATCGCGCCGAAAACCCTGCTCGCGCTCGTCAATCACTTCACCGGCCGGGCCGTTCTCGCACCCGCCCAGCCCGGTACGGCCCCCGAGCCCGCCCACACCCGCGACCTGCGCGACGTCAAGGGCCAGGAACGCGCCAAGCGCGCCCTCGAGATCGCCGCCGCCGGCCGCCATCACGTCCTCCTGATCGGGCCGCCCGGCTCGGGCAAGTCCATGCTCGCCGCCCGGATGCCCGGCATCCTGCCGCCGCTCGACCCCGTGGAGGCGCTCGAGACCTCGATGATCCACAGCCTCGCGGGGCTCCTCGAGGAGGGCGGCGTCTCGCGCGTCCGGCCCTTTCGCACGCCGCACCACACCGCCTCGATGGCCGCCATCGTCGGCGGCGGCAAGGGGGCCAAACCCGGCGAGATCAGCCTCGCGCATCACGGTGTTCTGTTTCTCGACGAACTCCCGGAGTTTCCGCGCGCCGTCCTCGAGACCCTGCGCCAGCCCATCGAGACCGGCGACGTGGTGGTCTCCCGCGCCAATGCCCATGTCCGCTATCCCTGCCGCTTCCTTCTGATCGCCGCGGCCAACCCCTGCCGCTGCGGCCATCTCGCCGATCCCGCGCGCGCCTGCCCGCGTTCGCCCGACTGCGGGGCCGACTATATGGGTCGCATCTCCGGCCCGCTCCTCGACCGGTTCGATCTGCGCATCGAGGTGCCGCCCGTCTCGGTGGAGGACCTCGCCCTGCCCCCGCCTGCCGAGGGCAGCGCCGAGATCGCCGCGCGCGTCCTGCGGGCCCGCGCCATCCAGGCCGACCGCTACAAGGGCTTGCCCGACGTGGCCGTGAATGCCGATGCGGAGGGCGATCTGCTCGAGACGGTCGCAGCCCTGGAGCCGGCTGCCCGGAGCCTGCTCAAGAGCGTCGCCGCGCGCTTCCGGCTCAGCGCCCGGGGCTATCACCGGGTCATCCGGGTCTCGCGCACCATCGCCGATCTCGACGCCTCGGGGCCCGTCGAGAAGCGCCACGTCGCCGAGGCCGCAGGCTACCGCGTGGGGGTCTGAGCAGGCCTCGCAAGAAAAATTGCGATTGATCTTGCATGCGCAGCCTCCGTTGCGCTTACACTCTGGCCACGACAAAAAACGCGCGACCGGGATTCGCACGGCGAAACACCGGCGCCCTAGGGGGACACATGAAATCATTCGTTTCGCGGGCGGCCATCGCCTGCCTCATCGCCGGATCCCTGAGCCTCGGGGCCGCGCGCGCCCAGGACCTCACCATCGCCTCCTCCATGCCGGCGCTGGAGTTCCCATTCTTCGTCCACATGCAGCGCGCCATCGCGGCCGAAGCCGACAAAGTCGGCGGCATCGCCCTGATCGAGACGGACGGCCAGAACCAGAGCACCAAGCAGACCGCCGACATCGAGGCCGCCATCATCCAGGGCGTCTCGGGCATCATCATCAGCCCCACGGACAGCGTCGCGATGGCCCCGGCCCTTCAGCAGGCCGTGGAGGCCGGGATCCCGGTCGTGACCATCGACCGCCGGGTCGAGGGCGTCGACGGCATCCTCGCCCATGTCGGAGCCGACAACGTCATCGGCGGCCAGGCCCAGGCCAATCTCATCCTGCAGATGTTCCCAGACGGGGCGCGCATCGTGAACCTCCAGGGCCAGCCCGGAGCCAGCCCGGCCATCGACCGCAACAAGGGCGTCCACGACATCCTCGATGCAATGCCCGACAAATACGTCTTCGTGGCGGAACAGACCGCCAACTTCGCCCGGGAACAGGGGGCCTCGGTCACGGAATCGATCCTCGCCGGCCTCGACAGCCCGCCGGACGTCATCGTCGCCGCGAATGACGACATGGCGCTCGGCGCACTCCAGGTCGTCCAGGAACAGGGCCTCGACATCGCCATCCTCGGCTTCGACGCCCTGCCCGAAGCGCTTGCCTCGGTGCGGGACGGCGGCCTGACCGCCACCGTCGAACAGTTCCCCGGCGGCCAAAGCGCCCAGGCGCTCCAGACCCTCGTGGGCCACCTGCGCGACGGCACGACTCCCGAGAAGGTCACCCTGCTCGAGCCCATCACGATCACCACGGAAAACCTCGACCGCGCCGAACGGCTGGGCGAGATCCAGTAAACCCCCCGGGCCGGGGTCCCGTCCCCGGCCCCTCCTCGCGCAGCCCCGGGGGTTTTCGTCCCGCATGTCCCAGATGCCTCCCCCGAGAGCCCCGGCGCGCCCGGACCTCGTGCAGACCCTTGCGCGCTACGCGGCGCCGCTTTTTCTCGTGGCGCTCGTCGCGATCTTCGCGCTGCTCGAGCCGCGCTTTCTGCACCCGCTTAACCTCCTGAACGTCCTGCGCCAGGTCTCTATCGCGGGGCTCGTCGCCATCGGCATGACCTTTGTTATCCTCACCGCTGGCATCGACCTGTCCGTGGGCTCGCTGCTCGCGCTCGCAGGCCTCGTCTGCGCGTCGATCGCCAAGGGCGGTGCCGCCGATCCCTTCGCTCTCGGGGCCGCCGCCTCCACCGGCGGCCCGGTCCTCCTCGCGGCGCTCGCCGCCATCGCCGTCGGCATGGCCGGCGGCCTGGTCCAGGGCCTCGCCATCACCCGCCTGCGCGTGCCGCCCTTCGTCGTCACCCTCGGCGGCCTCACCGCATTTCGCGGCCTCGCCCTCCTGTTCTCCGGCGGCGGGCCGATCTCAGGGTTCGAGCCTGACTTCACCTGGTGGGGCCAGGGGCGCATCTGGACCATCCCGGTCCCTGTCATCATCTTCTTTCTCGCAGCGATCCTCGCCCATCTGGTCCTGCGCTACACCCGCTTCGGCAAGCATCTCTATGCCACCGGCGGCAACGCCCGCGCCGCCGCACTGAATGGCGTGCCGACCGACCGCATCGTCACCGGCGTCTACGTCATCAGCGGGTTCTTCTGCGGCCTCGCGGCCTTCCTTCTGTCCGCGCGCCTCAACTCGGCGGAGGCCGTCGCCGGATCTGGGCTGGAACTCACCGTCATCGCTGCCGTCGTCATCGGGGGTACCAGCCTCTTTGGCGGCATCGGCTCCATCTTCGGCACCGTGATCGGGGCCCTTTTGATCGGCGTGCTGACGAACGGCCTCGTTTTGCTGAACGTCTCGTCCTTCATCCAGCAGGTGGTGATCGGCGTCATCCTCGTGGCCGCCGTCGCCCTCGACCAGTTCGCCGCCGGGCGCAGGGCCGCCCAATGACGCCGATCCTCGAATTCCGCAACGTCTCGAAACGCTTCGGGGCCATTCACGCCCTCGACAACGTCGATCTGGCTCTGAACTCCGGCGAGACCGTCGGCCTGATGGGCGACAACGGCGCGGGCAAATCCACCATGGTCCGCCTCATCGCCGGCAACTTCCAGCCGTCCGGGGGCGAGATCCGGCTCGCGGGCAAGCCCATCCGCTTCCACGACAGCCTCGACGCCCGCGACCGCGGCATCGAGGTGGTCTATCAGGACCTCGCCCTTTGCGACAATCTCACCGCCGCCGACAACGTCTTCCTCGGCCGCGAGATCACCCGCACGCCGCTGCGCCTGCTCGACTACCGTGCCATGGCCGAGCGGGCGACGGCCCTCTTCGCCGAACTGAAATCCGAGACCCGGCCGCGCGACGTCGTGCGCATGATGTCGGGCGGCCAGCGCCAGGCCGTGGCCATCGCCCGCACCCGCCTCGCGGAGGCACGCATCGTGCTCATGGACGAACCGACCGCCGCCATTTCGGTGCGCCAGGTGGCCGAGGTGCTCGACCTTATCCAACGCCTCAAGGACCAGGGCGTCACCGTGATCCTCATCAGCCACCGCATGCCGGACGTCTTCGCCGTCGCCGACCGCCTGATCGTGCTCCGCCGTGGCCAGAAGGTCGCAGACAAGCCCATCGCCCAAAGCTCGCCCGAAGAGGCCACCGGCCTCATTACGGGCGCCATCGAAACCGCCTGACCGCCGGTACATGCTTACACGTTCTGCGGAAACATCACCCGGGCGACATCCGCGTCGAACTCCAACTTCAACCCGAAGTCCCGGCCCTTCAGATCGAGCGCGCGTCGGGCCGCCGGGTGCTGCGAGATCGTCTCGAACAGCGCTTCGACTTTAGGGTAATCCGACAGACCCTCGTCCAACGCATAATGCGCGTATCCCATCCAACCCCACGCCGCCATGTCAGCGATCGAATACTCCGCACCCCCGAGAAAGGGCACATCTTTCAATCGGCGCTCCATCACCGCGTAATGCCGCAAGACCTCTTTCCGGTAGCGATTTTTGGCATACGCCAGATCCTCGGGGGCCATTCGCCAGAAATGGACAGCCTGACCCGAGAACGGCGACAATCCGGTCGCCACAAACATCAGCCAGCTGAGAGTCGCGGCACGGTCAGCGGCGTCCGTTGGGATGAACTTACCATGCTTAGATGCAAGATGGAGAAGGATCGCATTGCTGTCGAACACGACGATACCGTCATCGAGGATCGCCGGAACCTTGCCGTTCGGATTGACGGCCAGATAAGCCGGATCGTGCTGCGCTCCGCGGAACGTGTCGACCGGAGCCACGTCATAATCGAGACCCAGTTCCTCCAGCAACAGTGCTACCTTCATCGGATTGGGCGAGGGATGAAAGTGAAAGACGAGGCTTGCCATCACTGGTCCCCTGCGAGGGTCACGCTTTGGACGTCGTAGGGGTGGAATTCTGGGGAGGACATCGCGAATGCGCGGGCAAGATCAGGCAATCGACCTTCTCCGAGCGCAACAATCACCGCCTCGACCGAGGCCACGTTATCCCATTGCGCATAGTTGACGACATAGCTTTTATCTCTTGCGACATGGACGCTGGCACTTTGAAAGCCAGGCATCGTGCTGGCGTCGTTTTCCATCGCAACGGTCAACTGCCGGGCTAGGGCATCAAGAGTGACGCCTTCATTCGGGGTCAGGACATTGATGAAGGTCACTCGGTCCCCGTCCGTTGTGATCGCAGCCTCCTGTGCTGCCAGGATGTTTGAGCCTATTGACCCGAGCGCCGCGGCAAGGGCCAGTGCAGTCATGGAACGTTTCATATCGCTTCCTTCTTTCGCGCGACCGAGACTGGCAGCGCCGATGTTTTTTTTGTATGTCTCACTACAAAATACGCGTCAAGGAATTTTGTAGTGGAAAAGACAAAAAAAGAGTCACGAGGGCGTAAGCGAAAATTCGATCTGGAGGCGGCTCTTGCGGTCGCGCAGGCCCAGTTTCACCAGAACGGCTACGAGGGTGCGAAACTAGCGGACATCTGCGCTGCACTTGGCATTACTCAGACCAGCCTCTATGCGGCCTACGGCAACAAGATCGATCTCTATCGCAGTGTCGTGGACCGCTATGCGCGTCTATCGGGGAGCTTCGTCGCGGAGGCGCTGGCGGGTGCCACGTCGCCCGACGAGGTCTGGACGCGCGTCCTGCACCGCGCAGCGGATGTCTATGGCACTGCTGGCACCGCCGGATGCCTAGTCCTCGGTACGGATGTCGCCACGACCGACGCCGATGCACGCCAAATCCTGTCACACCAGGTCGAACGAACCCGCAGAGCGCTCGTGTCAAAGCTCGAGGCAGTGGGCGAAACCGATTACGCGGCCGATGCGGATGCCCTCGTCACGGTCCTGCGAGGGCTGTCCGGGTCCGCCCGCGCGGGTGCCCTATCCGCACGCCTGCATGAGGACGTGCGTCGACTGCTTGCGCGCAGAGATGCCTATTCCGGCAGGGTATAGCTCGCCGTCACAGCCGCGTAATATGCTGCGAGGTGCAATATGTCCTCGTCACTCAGGCCTTCCGCGATGATCGACATCTGTTCGTTCTCGCGCCGTCCTTCGCGGAAATCCTGCAACTGCTTGACGAGATACTGCTCTGGCTGCCCGCCGATGTTCGGAATCGTCGGGTTGGTCCCAACGCCGTCGAGCCCGTGGCACACCCGGCATGTGCCGGCGAGGTCCCGCCCCGCGGCAACATCCGCGGCTCCGGCAAGGACGGGCACACAGGAAAACAGGATCGCTGCAACGAGGCGATGACGCATAGGCTTAGGCTCCGGGGGGTGTGGACGGACAGGATGGTGTGGAGCGCCGCCCCCCGGGGGCGGCGCTCCGGGTAGCGTCACTCTGCGGGCGTGCCCACATAGGCGATGCGCCAGATCGCGCCGGCGAAGTCATCCGACACGAGCATGGAGCCGTCCTTCAGGAAGGCGATGTCCATGGGCCGTCCGCGATACTCGCCGGTATCCTGGTTGAGCCAGCCGTCCGCGAAGACTTCCGTCCCGGCCGCATTGCCCTCCGCGTCGATCGCGGTGAACATCACCTGCGCACCCACGGGCTCGGTCCGGTTCCAGGAGCCGTGCTGCGCCGAGAAGATGCCGGTCCGGTACTTCTCCGGGAACGAGGTCCCGCGGTAGAAGCTCATGCCCAGATCCGCGGCATGGGCCTGCGTCTCGACCACCGGCTCGATAAACTCCACGCCCTCTGGCCGCGGCACGTCCTTGAAGTCGGCAAGCTCGATCCGCGCATTCGTCCAGGGGAAGCCGAAGTGCTGGCCTGCCGCGGTCTGGCGGTTGATCTCGCCCGGCGGGATGTCGTCGCCCATGCCGTCAACCTGGTTGTCCGTCCACCACAACTCGCCGTTGACCGGGTTGAAGTCATGCCCGACCGAGTTGCGCACGCCGCGGGTGTAGACCTCGCGCCCCGACCCGTCGGCGTTCAGACGGATGATCCCGCCGATGCCGATCTCGTCGTAGAGCTCGACCTTCTCGGCCGGCTGCACGTTGTAGGGCTGGCCCAGCGAGACATAGAGCTTGCCGTCCGGTCCCACCCGGCAGACCCGCGCTGTGTGGTTGAAGCTCTCTTCCTCCACGGGGATCAGCTCGCCCTGCGCCACGACCGTGCCCACGGCCACGTCCGGTCCCTCGAAGAAGAACTCGGCCGCCGGAAAGGTCAGGATCCGGTTGCGCTCGGCGATGAACAAAAAGCCGTCCGGCGAAAAGCATGGCCCGTTCGGGATGTCGAAAGTGATCGAGGGCGCGAAATCCTTCACCTGATCGGCCACGCGGTCGTTGTCGCGGTCCACCACGGACCATACTTTGTCCTTGCGCGTACCCACGAAGGTCACGGTTCCCTGCGGTGCCACCGCCATGGACCGCGCATCCGGCACCACCGCAAAGAGGCTCACCTCGAACCCCTCGGGCACGTTGATGTGCTGCACGATCTCGCTCAGTGCCTCGGCGTTCGGCCCTTCCTGGTCAATGAAGGTGAAGGCGCTGTCCTCGGTCTTCTGCATGTTCTGCAGCGTCTGGACGTTGTCCTGCGCGAAGGCTGGCGCAATGACGGCACAAGACAGCAAAAGGCTGGCCAAAAGCGGCGGTCTGGTCATGGTCCCTCCCCGGGATGATTGGCGTTTTCGCATGTTGACGTCGGTTTCCCTTCGCAACAGCGACTATAATCGGAAGTCGCTCGAACGCAATCGGCTCGACGCACGCGCGGCCCCGCCCCTCACCCGGCCGGCAGGACCCGCGAAACCCAGGCCGCGGCCGCGTCGAGGGCCCGGTCCGCCTCGGGCAGGAGGCCCTGATAGAGCTGCCAGACGTGCGGCAGGTGCGCCGCCTCCTCATGCGCCGCGTCGACGCCCTCCGCCCGCAGACGTGCGACCATTGCGCGCGCATCGTCGCGTAGGACCTCCGCACGGCTCGACTGGATCAGCACCGGCGGCCCACCCGCGAATCGCCCGAACACCGGCGAGGCGCGAGGATCCCGCGGATCCGCCCCCCCGAGGTACAGCTCCCGGATCTCCCCGAACCGCGCCACCGGGATCAGCGCATCCCGCCGCGCCAGCGTGCGCAGGCTCTCGGCCGTCCCGGTCAGATCCACCCAGGGCGAGAACGCCACCACCGCCGCGGGCGGGGCATCGCGCTCCGCGAGGACGGCATGGAGCAGCGCAAACGCAAGCCCGCCGCCCGCACTATCGCCCCCCAGCACGATGCGCGAGGCCTCCACGCCTTCCGCACGCACCGCCCGCCACGCCGCGAGCGCATCCTCCAGCGCCGCCGGAAAGAGATGCTCGGGCGCGAGCCGGTAATCCGGCATCACGAGGCCCGCCCCCATCCGCGCCGCAAGGGCCGCGGCCATCGCCCCGTGGGTGACGGGCGATCCGATGCAATAGGCCCCACCGTGCAGCCAGAACAGCACCCGCCCCCCCTCCGGCCCATCCACCCGCGCCCCCGGCACGGACCCGCAGGGGGCCGCGCGCAGGACCGCCCCCGGCGGCATCTTAAACATCCGCGCCTCGCGCTCCATGCGCGCCCGACCACGTGCGAAATCCGTCTCCCGCGCCAGATACCGTTTCTCGCGGAACCGCAGCACCAGATCGAGGGCGATGAGTTGCAGGCTCATGCCGCCCTGCGCCGCTCGATCGCCTCCCAGATCAGTCCCGTCACGTTCGTCCCGTCGAACCGTTCCATCTCCTGCAACCCGGTGGGCGAGGTCACGTTGATCTCCGTCAGCCAGCCGCCGATCACGTCGATGCCCACGAACACCTGCCCTTTCTCGCGCAACAAAGGCCCGATACGCGCACAGATCTCGCGGTCGCGCGCCGTCAGGCCCACCTTCTTCGGCGTGCCCCCCGCATGCATGTTCGAGCGCGTCTCGCCCTCCAGCGGCACGCGGTTGATGGCCCCCACCGGCTCGCCGTCCACCAGGATCACCCGCTTGTCGCCTTGGGCCACGTCGGCCAGGAACTTCTGCGCAATCAGCGGCTCGCGGTTTATCCCTGCAAACATCTCGTAAAGGCTGTTGAAGTTGCGATCATTGGCGTCCAGCCGGAACACCCCCGCCCCGCCCTTGCCATAGAGCGGCTTGAGGATGATGTCCCCATGCCGCGCCTTGAACGCCCGCAGGCTGACCGGATCGCGCGCCACCATCGTCGGCGGCGTCAGGTCCTGGAACTGCAACACCAGGAGCTTCTCGGGAAAATTGCGCACCCAGAACGGATCGTTGACCACCAGCGTGCCGGGGCTCAGCATCTCGAGGATATGCGTCGTCGTGATGTAGCCCATGTCGAAGGGCGGATCCTGGCGGAGCCAGACCACGTCGAAATCCGCCAGATCCACCTCGGTCTCGGCCCCCAGCGTGAAATGCCGACCCTTTTCGCGACGTACCTCCACCGGCCAGCCGCGCGCGATCACCCGTCCCTCGTCGAACCCGAGGCGGTCGGGGGTGTAATAGTACAGCGAATGGCCCCGCGCCTGCGCCTCTTCCATGATCCGGAACGTGCTGTCCGCGTCGATGTTGATCAGCTCGATCGGGTCCATCTGGACGGCGACGCTCAAACCCATGACGCTCTCCCTCGCGGTGCTCCGCGCCCGCCTCGCGCCGAAGTCATGACCGAGCGCGCCAACCCGCGCAAGCCTAGGCCACGACGGCGTTCTCGATCCGCTCCGCCCGCCCGGTGCCGTCCACCAGCACCACGTCGATGCGTGCCTCTGCACCCGTCCCGGCCCCCGCCAGCCAGGCCTCCGCCGCCGCCGCGATGCGCGCCGCCTGCCGCGGCCCGAGGGCATGGGCGGCCGCGTCCCGGCTTCCACGCGCCTTCACCTCCACGAAGACCGTCAGGCCTTCGCGCCCCACGATCAGGTCGATCTCGCCCGCGTCGCAGCGCCAGCGCCGCGCCAGCACCCCGAACCCCTCGCCGACATAGAGCCGCTCCGCGATTTCCTCGGCCGCCAGCCCCGACTGGTACCTGCCCTGCCCCGTCACCGCGCGCGCACAAGGTCAAGTGCGCGCGCATAGGCCTCGCGGCGCGGCAGGCCGAGCGCCTCCGCCACCTGCGCTGCCGCATCCTTGACCGACTGGCCGTCGAGGGCTGCGAGCAGCGCCGCATCGAGATCGCCGGCGTCCGGGGCGCGTGCCACGGGCGGACCCACCACGACGACCACCTCGCCCTTCGGCGCATCCTCCGCCAGATACGCTGCCGCCAGTTCCCCGAGGGTGCCGCGCCGGACCTCCTCGAACCGCTTCGTCAATTCCCGGCACACCGCCGCCGGCCGCTCCGCGCCGAGGACGTCCGCCATGGCCATCAGACAGGCGGCCAGCCGGCGCGGGCTCTCGTAGAACACGAGCGTCGCAGGCGTCCCCGCGACCTCCTGCAACGCGCGCCGGCGCGCCGCGTCCTTTGGCGGCGCGAACCCCGCGAACAGGAACCGGTCCGTGGGCAGTCCCGCCACCGACAAGGCGGCGAGCAGGGCCGAGGCTCCGGGGGCCGCCACCACCTTGAACCCGGCCGCGGCGGCCTCCTGCGCTAGCCGGAACCCCGGATCCGCGATCAGCGGCGTGCCGGCGTCCGAGACCAGCGCCACCGACTTGCCCTCGGCGAGGGCCGCCAGCAAGCGTGGCCGCTGCGCCGCCCCGTTGTGATCGTGGTAGGGCAGCACCGTGCGGCCGTCCCGCTTCACGCCGTGAATATCGAGCAGTCTGCGGGTGTTGCGCGTGTCCTCCGCCGCCAGCAGATCCGCCGATCCGAGGATGTCGAGGGCGCGCAGCGTGATGTCGCGCGCGGCCCCGATTGGCGTCGCCACCAGGTACAACCCCCCGGCCAGCCGGCCCGATGCGGGCCCGTCCCGCTCTGGGAGCTCCGTGTCCATTGCAAGTTTACTTTCCCGGACCCAGCCCGTAGTTTCCGCTCTCGAAGAGTGGGGAGGACAAGGGTCCGTGCGCATGATGATGCTGTCAATCGGTATTCCTGCAATCGCGCGCTTGCGCGCCCTCGCCGCCGTCGCGGCCATGAGCCTGCTCGCTGCCTGCGCCGCCCCCCAGACAACCTTAAGCGTCGCGGACGACGGCGCGTCGGTGGACGTGAGCGGCCCGGTCCGCGTGGCCCTTCTCGTCCCGCAATCCGCGGGCGATCCGTCGCTCCAGCGCATCGCGCGCGATCTCGTGAATGCGGCCCAACTTGCCCAGGCCGACGTGCGCAACGCCCAGATCGATCTCCAGATCTACGACACCGGCGGCACCTTCTCTGGCGGCCAGTCGGCAGCGACCCAAGCCATCGCCGGTGGCGCCTCAATCATCGTGGGCCCCCTTCTCAGCACCGAAACCGCCGGTGCGGAGCCTGTGGCGCGGGGGGCCGGGATCAACATCCTCGCCTTTTCCAACAATCCCGTCGTGGCCGGACCCGGCGTCTATCTCCTCGGCGTGACGCCGGGTGCCTCCGCCTCTGCCCTCGCCAACCATGCGAGGGGTCGCGGCCTGTCGCGGTTCGGCGTGCTCTACGTCGAGGGCGAGACCGAGGCCGTCGTGCGCGACAGCGTCATCGGCGCGGTCTCTGCGGCCGGCGGACAGGTCGTCACCTCTCAGCCCTATCCCTATTCCCAGCAGGGCGTGGATCAGACCGTCGCCTCCATGTCGGTCACGCTCCAGAACGCCGGCGCGGAGGCCGTGTTCCTCACCGAACGCTCCACCGCAGGTCTCGTGGCCGACGGCCTGCGCGCCAACGGTCTCGGTGCGGACCGCGCGCTCCTGATGGGCCTCCAGCCCTGGGGCCAGGATGCCGATACGCTGGCGCGCTCCAGCCTGCAGGGCGCCGTCTTCGCCGCCCCCGATCCCGGCCTTCTCGCCTCGTTCGAGGGACGCTACCAGACCGCCTTCGGCGAGCGCCCGCACGAGCTTGCCGTCCTCGCCTACGACGGGATCGGTGCCGTGGGAGCCCTGATCGCCGAAGCCCGCGCCGCTGGCAACAGCCCCTTCTCCACCGCCCGGATCACCCAGGCCCAGGGCTTCGCCGGCGCGAACGGCGCATTCCGCTTCAGCCCCAACGGCCTCAGCCAGCGCAATCTCGCCATCGTCGAGGTGCGCGGCGGATCCGCGGCCGTCCTGTCGCGCGCGGCCCGCAGCTTTGCGCCCGTTGGCAATTGACGCCGGCTGTGCGCCGGACGACTCCTCTGCCTGGCAGGGTCTGACCCCGACCCCGGACGACGTCCTCGACGTCGCGGCGGTCCGCGCGGCCATTTCCGCCGCCTGCCACGCCGCCCCAGACCGCGGAGCCATGCGCCAGCACGCCATGCCCGCCCTGCGCGCCGCCATGACCCAAGGCCGCGCCACCATCGCCGCGGCCGTCGCAGCCCGGCCCGCCGAGGCGCACCGCGCGATCCACGACTACGCCTGGCTCACCGACCGGATCGTCACCCTCACGCTCGACCTCGCCCATGTCTGGCTCCACCCGCTGCCGAACCCCACCTCCACCGAACGCGTCTGCGCGCTCGCCAGCGGCGGCTACGGCCGCGCCGAGATGGCTCCCTTCTCGGACGTGGATCTCCTCTTCATCACCCCCTACAAGCAGACCGCCTGGGGCGAGAGCCTCATCGAGAGCGTGCTCTATTGCCTGTGGGACCTGCGCCTCAAGGTCGGTCATTCCGTGCGCACCATCGACGACTGCCTGCGCCTCGCCCGCGGCGACGTCACCATCCGCACGGCGCTGCTCGAGAACCGCTACGTCTGGGGCGATGCCGGGCTCGCCCGCGATCTCGACGACCGCCTCTGGTCGGACCTCTTCGCCGGTACCGGCCCGGAGTACGTCGAGCTGAAATTGGTCGAACGCGCCGAACGCCACACTCGCCAGGGCGGGTCGCGCTATCTGCTGGAGCCCAACGTCAAGGAGGGCAAGGGCGGCCTGCGCGACCTCCAGACCCTGTTCTGGATCGGCAAATACCTCAATCGCGCCGACAGCCCCGCCGATCTCGTCCGGTGCGGCGTCTTCACGCCCGAGGAATACGCCGTATTCGCCCAGGCCGCGAACTTCCTGTGGATGACCCGCGTGCACCTGCACCTGCTCACAGGGCGCGGCACCGAACAACTGACGTTCGACACCCAGGTCGAGATCGCGGCCATCCTCGGCTATACCAGCACCGAGGGCCAGCGCGCGGTTGAGCGATTCATGCAGGACTACTTCATCCACGCCAAACAC
The DNA here is from genome assembly GCA_038209095.1 of Rhodobacterales bacterium. Classification (GTDB taxonomy): domain Bacteria; phylum Pseudomonadota; class Alphaproteobacteria; order Rhodobacterales; family Rhodobacteraceae; genus Amaricoccus. Next base: position 33,422 of record JBBQYB010000005.1, on the reverse strand, counting down.
GTGGGCGATCTCACCCGCATCTTCCTCGCCGGTCTCGAGGCACGCCACGTCAAGACGCGCCCGTCCCTCGGCCAGGCCCTGCGCAACGTCTTCGCCTTCGGCAAGGACACCACCGCCGCGGGCTATGTGCTCAAGCACGGCCGGCTCGACATCGCCGACCCCGCGAGCCTGCAGCGTGATCGGCTCGCGATCCTGCGCCTCTTCGAGGAAGGCCTCGCCGCCGACATCCCCATCCATCCCGACGCCCTGCGCCTCGTCGCCGCCAACCTCCACCTCATAGACGAGCCCCTCCGCCAGAACCCGGAGGCGAACCGTATCTTCCTCGCCCTGCTCCTCAGCCACAACAACCCCGAGCGGGTGCTGCGCCTGATGAACGAGGTGGGCGTGCTCGGGGCGTTCATCCCCGCCTTCGGCCGCATCGTCGCGATGATGCAGTTCAACATGTACCACCACTACACGGTGGACGAGCACACCATCCAGACGATCTCGAACCTCAGCCAGATCGAACGGGGCGAGTTGCAGGCCGAACTGCCCATCGTCAGCGAGATCGTCGAAAAGGGCCTCAACCGCCGCGTGCTCTACGTGGCCCTGCTGATCCACGACCTCGGCAAGGGCTCGGGCGGCGATCATTCGTCCGTGGGGGCCGGCATCGCCCGGGACCTCTGCCCGCGCCTCGGCCTGCCGGAGGACGAGACGGAACTGGTGGAATGGCTCGTCCAGAACCATCTCCTGATGTCGGACGTCGCCCAGAAGCGCGATCTCGCGGACATCCGCACGGTGCGCGATTTCGCGGCCGCGGTCAAAAGCCCGACCCGCCTGCGGCTGCTCACGGTCATGACCGTCTGCGACATCCGCGCCGTGGGCCCCAAGATCTGGAACAACTGGAAGGCGATGCTCTTGCGCGCCCTCCACACGGAGACGCTCGAATTCCTCACCGGCGGCAGCCAGGCCCCGAGCAGGCCCGAGCGCCGGATCGCGGCCCAGGAGGCCCTTGCCGCGGCCATGCCGGACCTCGGCCCGGAGGATCTGGCTGAGGAGACCGCGCGGCACTACGATCCCTACTGGATCGGTTTCGATACCCGCGCCCATGTGATCTTCGCGCGGCTGGTGCGCCGGCTCGCGGCCGGCGAGGAGCCCGCGATCCACGTGGAACTCGAACCCGAGCGGGACGCAACGCAGGTCTGCTTCGCGCTCTCCGACCATCCGGGCATCTTCGCGCGCCTCGCCGGGGCGGTGGCCCTCGCCGGCGCCAACGTCGTCGATGCCCGAAGCTACACGTCGTCGGACGGCATCGCCACCGCGGCCTTCTGGATCCAGGATCTGGAGGGCAGGCCCTTCGAGCGGTCCCGCCTCGCGCGGCTGCGCACCGCGGTGGGGCGCACCCTCAAGGGCGAACTCATCCCCAGCGCCGCGCTTCGCGACAAGGACCGCATCAAGCGCCGCGAACGGAACTTCCACGTCTCGACGCGCATCACCTTCGACAATACCGGATCGGAAATCTGCACGATCATCGAGGTCGAGACCCGCGACCGCCCCGGGCTTCTCTACGACCTCGCGCGGACCCTGACGGCGAGCAACATCTCGATTTCCTCGGCGATCATCGCAACCTACGGAAAGCAGGCCGTGGACGTCTTCTACGTCAAGGACCTCTTCGGTCTCAAACTGCACGCGGAAGCCAAGCGGCGCGCCCTCGACAGCCGCCTGCGTGCGGCCATCACCCCGCTGCCCGATCCCGTGACCGACCCGACCGACCCCGTGGCCTGAGCCGGGGGGTCGGTCGCGGTCGCGCGGAGCCCCGGATCCGGAGCTCCGCCTCGTGCCTCAGCGGAACGTGTAGACGAGTGCGGCGCTGATGGTGTTGTCGGTGGACTCGAGGCCCGGAAGCGGGTCGGAGCTGTACTCCGTGCGCAACGCCGTGCGCAGCGAGAACGGCCCGGTCAGCGCCACGTTCACCGCCAGATCGTTCGCAACGGTGTAATCCACCTCGGAGGCGAGCAGGTCGGTATCGTTCGTGATGAACGCCTGCTCGCTGATCTGGTAATAGAGGCGCGACGACAAGATGCCGGCGAACTCCGTCTCCTCGTTGTCGAGCTGGTCCTTGGTGTACCGCACGCCCGGACCCGCCTGGAGACGCCAGGCGAGATCGGGCTCGTTGAACACCCGGTAGCCTGGACCCGCACCGAGAAAGTAGTCCTGTTCGATTGACGCGAACTCGTCATACTGCGCCCGCGCGAGCCCGAACGCATAGAAACGGTCCGTGATATCGTAGTTGAGGTCATAGATCGCGAAGATGCGGTTCTCGTTGCGGGTCTCCTCGTCCTCGCCGTACTCGACCGCGGCGCCGAAGGTGTGGTTCAAACGGCCCTGACCGATGGTCGCACGCAGTCCGAGCCCGAAATCGAGCGTGTCGGTATTGCCCGAGGTGGCCGATCCCGAGGCGAAGATGCCGCCGCGAAAGCCTTCGGGAACTGCGGCCGAGCCGAAGCGGGCTTCGTCCCGGGATTCCTCGAAATTGTCGAGCGTGCGCTCCTCGAGATCGTCGATCGTGTCGGTGATCTGGGTCGTGCCGGTGACGGTGCTGACCGGCGTCACGCGGTTCTGCGACTGCGCGACGCTCGCTATGCCGAAACCGAAGGCGAGCGCCAGCGCGGAGCCTGCCAGCAATGTGGTTCTGTTCATGGACGTGATCTCCCTGAGGTCCGTGTGTCGATGCGCGAGGATCTGTTCGCGACATCCGTGCGATCGGACTTAGAGCTCTGAGAGGCACGCGCAATGCTTGTCCGCCAGTCCGTTTCGAATTGCGTCAAATTTGCAACGATCGATGGCCTGTATCGAATGAGTTGATCGCATTTTTTCAACAAAATATCAGCGTCTTATAGATGCAGACTTTCTACAACAAATTTAAATTTATCTATGCTAGCACACAATTTCATTTGGCGCGGAGCCAAAAATGAAACCGCCCATTGGATACGAAGCGCATCGTAGCCACGAATACTTGGCGCGGACACTGCGGTTCACGCCAGATGCCTGCTGTGGTCATGTAACGGATTGAATGGCGGAGCTGTTCCCTCCTGCCTCCCCTAAAAATCCGCAGCGGCCCTCAAATCGTTGACAAAAGCTGAACGAGAAGCAAATTATAAAGCAACTTCAATGGTTTGCCAGTTTGTCCACGCGTGGACAAAAGGCCGCCCGACACGCAAGGTTGCCAAGGGTTCGCCGATCTGCCACTCGGATCGCCACATTCAGCCGCCCGAGGCCGCCCGCGATGCAGAGCATCGGCATCCGCCTGCTCCCCGCCCTTCTGACGGTCGGCTCTTGGACCATGCTCAGCCGCGTGCTGGGCCTTGCCCGTGACATGCTCATGGCGGCCCTGCTCGGCACCGGCCCCGTCGCCCAGGCTTTCCTCATCGCGTTCTCCCTGCCCAACATGTTCCGCCGATTTTTCGCCGAGGGTGCCTTCAACCTCGCCTTCGTCCCGATGTTCGCGAAAAAGCTCCAGTCGGGCGACGATCCCGCAGGCTTCGCCCGCGTTGCCTTCTCGGGCCTCGCCACCGTCCTGATCGGCTTCACCCTCTTGGGGCAGCTCGCCATGCCCTGGCTCGTCTTCGCCATGGCCTCGGGGTTCGCGGGCGACGAACGTTTCGATCTCGCCGTGCTCTACGGCCGCATCGCCTTCCCCTACATCCTCCTCATTTCCCTGACCGCCCTCCTGTCGGGTGTGCTGAACGCCGCCGGCCGCTTCGCCCTCGCGGCCGCCGCGCCCATCCTGATGAACCTCGTGATGATCGCCTTCCTCCTGCTCGGCTGGGCGCTGGCCGGCGACATCGGCCTCTGGCAGATCTGGTCGGTCCCGGTCGCGGGTCTCGCCCAGCTCGTCCTCGTCTGGCGCGGGGCGGAGGCCGCCGGCATCCGCATCCGCCCCCGCCGGCCGCGCCTCACGCCCGAGTTGCGCCGCCTCGCCGTGATCGCGGCCCCCGCCGTGCTTGCCGGCGGGGTCGTCCAGGTCAACCTTCTCGTCGGCCGCCAGGTCGGCTCGTTTTTCGACGGGGCCGTCGCCTGGCTCTCCTACGCCGACCGCCTCTACCAGTTGCCCCTCGGCGTGGTGGGGGCGGCCATCGGCGTGGTCCTGTTGCCCGACCTCTCGCGCCGCCTTGCGGTGGGCGACGCCCCGGGCGGGCGCGACGCGCTCAACCGGGCCTGCGAGTTCACCCTCGCCCTCACCCTGCCCGCCGCGGTCGCGCTGATGCTGATCCCCACGGCCATCGTCTCGGTGCTGTTCGAGCGGGGGGCCTTCACCGCGGAGGATACCGCCGCCACAGCCCTCGCCGTCGCGATCTATGGGGCGGGCCTGCCGGCCTTCGTCCTCCAGAAGGTCGTCTCGCCCGCCTTCTACGCGCGCGAGGACACCCGTTCGCCGTTCCGCTTCGCGGTCCATGCGATGATCGTGAACGCCGTGGTAGCCCTCGGCCTCGCGCCCTTTCTCGGCTGGCCCGCGGCCGCCCTCGGCACGACGCTCGCAGGTTGGACCATGCTCGCCCAGCTCTGGCGTGGCGCGCGGGTCTTCGGGGACGCGACAAAGCCCGATCCCCGCCTGCGCCGGGCGGTGCCACGGATCCTCGCGGCCTGCGGCGCGATGGGGGCTGTCCTGATCGCCGCGGGCTGGCTTCTCGCGCCCTGGCTCGCCGCCCCGCTCCTCCGCTATCCGGCGCTGGCGCTTCTGATAGCATTCGGGGCAGGCTCCTACGGGGCTGCCATCTTCGCCTTTGGTGCCTTGCGGCTCTCCGACATCCGCGCGGCCCTGCGGCGGGGCGGGGGCTGAGGCGACGCCCCAGCCCTCGGTTGACGCCCTCGGGCCGCACGGGCCATAAGCCCTTCCGATCCTTCCCCGTGTGGAGCCCGCGATGGCCGAGACCAAATTCCCGTCCCGCGTCTTCTCGGGCATCCAGCCCTCGGGCAACCTCACGCTCGGCAATTATCTCGGGGCGCTGCGCCGGTTCGTCGAGATGCAGGAGGCCGGCGTGCCCGCGCTTTATTGCATGGTCGACCTGCATGCGATCACGGTCTGGCAGGATCCGGACCGGCTGCGGTCGAACACGCGCGAGCTCGCGGCGGCGTTCATGGCCTGCGGGCTCGATCCGGCCCGCTCGATCCTGTTCAACCAGTCCCAGGTCGCGGCCCATGCGGAGCTGGGCTGGATCTTCAATTGCGTGGCACGGCTGGGCTGGCTGAACCGGATGACGCAGTTCAAGGACAAGGCGGGCAAGAACGCCGAGGCTGCCTCCATCGGGCTCTATGCCTATCCGGCGCTGATGGCCGCCGACATCCTCGTCTATCACACGACCCATGTCCCGGTGGGCGAGGACCAGAAGCAGCACGTGGAATTGACCCGCGACATCGCGGCGAAGTTCAACCACGATTTCAAGACCGACTTCTTCCCGCTGCCCGAGCCGGTGATCGAGGGGGCGGCGACGCGGGTGATGTCGCTGCGGGACGGCACGAAGAAGATGTCGAAATCCGATCCGTCGGACGCGAGCCGGATCAACCTGACCGACGATGCGGATGCCATCGCCTCAAAGATCCGCCGGGCCCGGACCGACCCCGAGCCGCTGCCCGAAACGCTCGCGGAACTCTCGGGCCGGGCGGAGGCGCGCAACCTCGTCAACATCTATGCGGCCCTGGCCGGAGTGACGCCGGACCAGGTCGTGAGCGATTTCGCGGGCCGGCCGTTCAGCGTGTTCAAGCCCGCCCTCGCGGACCTCGCGGTGGCGCATCTGGGACCGATCTCGGCGCGGATGACCGCGATCCTCAAGGATCCGGCAGAGATCGACCGCATCCTCGGGGCGGGTGCCGACAAGGCCGCGGCCATTGCCGAGCCGATCCTGGCGCGGACCTTCGATATCGTCGGGCTGATCCGCTCGCGGTGAGGGGGGCCACGGATTTGTCCACGCGTGGACAAGTTTGCATGTGTTTGTAATCAAACGATATTCATCTTCGCGTTTACCTGATTGCAATCTTCGTTAACGGGAGCGGCGCTGTGTTTCTTGCCTGATCGGGCAATTGCCCGGATGGCCGGCCTTCCTACCGCAGTCGCCCTTGCTGCTTGAGACGTGCGGCACGCGCGCTTAGCGTTAGTCCCGTCTGGGTGTGGCGATTGATCGGATGGTGGGTTTGGAAAGCGGGATCACATGGAAGCCGGACGGCAGCGGCATTTTCACGCTGGAGATGCCTTTGGAGCCTTCGGCGATACTGGTGCTGGTCCTTATTGTAGCTGCGCTTTCCCTTGTTCATCTTTGGGATCGGAAGGCGCATCCCAAGGCAAACAAGCTGCCCAAGCGCGGCGTGAATGCGCGCGTCGGGGCCCTCCTGAAATCGAACTATCTATCACTGCTGCTCTGGGGCGGATCAGTCGTGGTACTGGGGGCGCTATATTTCCTGTTTCCGATCCCAGGATTGATAGCGGCGGTCATTGAAGCAATGCGCACCGAGGCAGAATCCGGAGCGCCACGTTCAACGAATATCCGAAATCTCGCCTATGCCTTTACGGCACTGACGGGCGCGCTCGCAATTCTCGCGACGATCCCGTTCCAGCTTATCCGCGCATGGATCAACGAGCGCACCACCCGGACGGCCGAGGAGAACCTCGTCACCGATCTCATCAACAAGGCTGTCGAGGGTCTTGGCGCGGAAAAGACGATGAGCCGGATCGGCCGCAGCGTGACCTATCAGGATGTATCTGATCCGCCAGAAATATACACGGCCACTGAGATCGAATGGCAGGGACACGCCCTTCGGGCCGGCAGCGACGAAGTTCTTCGCTCAGAAGGCGAGTGGAAAGCCTTCGAGACCACCGCGCCCAACCTCGAAGTCCGCCTCGGCGCCATCTACGCGCTGGAACGCATCGCCCAGGATAGCGACCGCGACCACGTCCGCATCATGGAAATCCTCTGCGCCTACATCCGCCAGAACGCCCCCGCCGATGAGGCGAAGGATCATAACCTTGGCGAATGGCCAAAATACCCTTTTGAAATCACATTTCTCCAGCGAAGCGAACGTACGGCGCATTTGGCGCGGCGACGTGAAAAATTGATTGCGTGGCTAGACAAACTCGATGAACCACGATTGGACATAGTGGCTGCTTTAGATGTCATTTTTCGCCGAAGTCCGATCCAAATCGAACTCGAACAAAGGTACAGGGATGATCGGACAGGGCGGAATTTCCAGATTGACTTGCGGGGCGCTAACCTGCGCAAGGCCGATCTTTCGGGCCTCGATTTGACTGGCGTGCTCCTGAACGGAGCGCGATTGGAGGGAACCAACTTTAGAAACGCAAAGTTGGACAATGCGATCCTCGATGGAGCGCACTTGGAGGGCGCCGTCTTTGGCGGTGCTGAAGCAGAAAGACTGAAGGCTAACGATGCCTGGCTAGAAGCGGCTGATCTCACTTTTGTCGTTATGCCATGGGCGGAGATGCGTGGATCGAAGCTCCATGGTGCCTATCTCGGCGAGGCTCGAATGCCAAATGCCTCCTTCAACGGGGCTCACTTCGAGAGAGCAGTTCTCTGGCATGCACAGATGCGCGAAGCGGACTTTTCCAAAGCCCATATGAATGAGGCAGACCTCAGGGCAGCCAATGTAAAGGCTAGCACCTGGACAAACGCGCACCTTCGCGCCCCAGCGCACGACGCTGACATGCGCGGAGCGCGTAGCCTCACACAGGTGCAACTGGAAAACGTGATCGGCAACATTGGAACGCTCCTTCCCATCTACCCAGATGAGAATGGCGAACGCTATTACGTCTGGTCGTGCTGGGCGGCATCAAGCGAGGAGATCGCGACACTGGCACCGCCAGATGAAGACGCCGACGGCCGTGCCTCTCTGTCAATGTATGTCGAGTCGGAGTGGACACGTCTGGCAAGGACTGGTACCTGTCTCCCGCAAAACGCGCCCTATCCTGAGGATCACCCCCTTGGCAGGTGGGGCTGAGGCAGCGGCAATCCCGCAACACTTCTGCCCTGACGTTCCACTACGACAGGAATACGCTGCGACTACGATCCGACTACGTTGGACGACAGCCAATTCGGCCCCATCGGCCCCCCGCCACACCCCTTGCTCAGCAGCCCCCCATCCCCGATGATCGCTCGAAAACCCTGGGGGAAAGACCATGCGCAAGTTCCTCGTCATCCTCGACGACAGCCCCGAGATGCTCAACGCCATGCGTTTCGCGGCGATCCGGGCCTCCAAGACCGGCGGGGCGGTGGAAATGCTCGCGGTCATCAGCCCCGAGGATTTCCAGCATTTCATGGGGGTGGCCGACGTGATGCGCGCCGAGGCGATGGAGAAGATCGAGGCGCATTTCGAGGTCTTCCGGGACCGGATGGAACGCCGCGAGGGGGTGACGCCCAGCCTCAAGGTGCGCGAGGGCGACTGGGTGGACGCCATCCTCCAGCACATCGCCTCCGACCCCGAGATCGGCGTGCTGGTGCTTGGGGCGGGGGCCGACAAGGCCGGTCCCGGCCCGATCGTCACGGCCCTGACCAGCCGGCGCATCGGAGAGTTGACCATCCCGCTGACCATCGTTCCGGGCGCCATGAGCAAGGATCAGATCATCGCGGTGTCGTGAGCGATCTGGAACGATTCCAAAAGAATTCTTGACCTAATCCGTCAGGTGCTCCACCTAGTCGGAACAACCCCTCGCGGAGGCGCTCCATGTTCATCCAGACGGAATCCACTCCCAATCCCGCGACGCTCAAGTTCCTGCCGGGCCTGTCGGTCCTGCCGAGCGGTTCGGCCGATTTCACGTCCGAGACCGCGGCCGCGGCCTCGCCGCTCGCCCGCCGGATATTCGGCGCCGGCGGCGTGGCGGGCGTGTTCTTCGGGCCCGATTTCGTCACCGTGACGAAGGCGGACGACAGCGACTGGAGCCACATCAAGCCGGGCGTGCTCGGGGCCATCATGGAGCATTTCCAGTCTGGCCAGCCGGTGCTCGAGGGCGACGCGGGCTCGGTGGGCCATGCGGCCCACGACGGTCCGGACGGCGAGATCGTGAACCAGATCAAGGAACTGCTCGACACCCGCGTGCGGCCCGCCGTGGCGCAGGACGGCGGCGACATCACCTTCCACGGGTTCGACCGCGGCGTGGTCTATCTGCACATGCAGGGGGCCTGCGCGGGCTGTCCGTCCTCGACCATGACCCTCAAGATGGGCATCGAGAACCTGCTGCGCCACTACATCCCCGAGGTGACCGAGGTGCGTCCTGTCGCGGTCTGAACCGGCGCTGATCCTCGCCTTCGACACGTCGGCCGCGCAATGCGCGGCCGCGTTGCTGTCGGGGGACCGCCTCCTCGCGGAATGCACCGAGCCGATGCCGCGCGGCCAGGCGGAGCGGCTGTTCCCGCTGATCGCCGAGGTCCTGGCAGCGGGGGGAGCCGCCTACGGCGATCTCGATGCCGTGGCGGTCTGCACCGGGCCGGGCAATTTCACCGGGCTCAGGATCGCGGTGGCCGCGGCCCGGGGCCTCGCCTTCGGGCTGGGCCGCCCCGCGATCGGCGTCACGCGGCTCGAGGCGCTGGCGCACGGCAGGCCGGGGCGCTGTCTCGTGGCCCTCGATGCGCAGCGCGGCGGCATGCTCTTCCAGACCTTCGCGGACGGGGTGCCGGAGGCCCCGCCGCGGATGGTGGAGGCCGAAGCGCTCGCCGGGATCGGCGGAGGCGCCCGGCGGCTCGGGGCCGCGGCCGAGCCCGGCACGCCGGAGGCGCAGGCATTCGCCCGTCCGGCGGTGCTGGGGCGGATCGCCCTCGGGCGTATCGATGGTCCGCACCCCGCGCCCGCTCCGCTTTATTTTCGCGACGCGGATGCCGCGGCCCCGTCGCAGCCCGCCCCCACCCTTCTCGACGACGCCCGGCCCGATGACGCCTGAGCGGCTCGCGGACCTGCACGCGCGGTGCTTCACCGAGGCCCCGCGGCCCTGGACGGCGGCGGAATTCGCGGCCCTGCTGGCATCGACCGGGGCCTTCGTGATCCCGGCGGAGTCCGGCTTCGCCCTGGGACGGGTGAGCCTCGACGAGGCGGAGGTCCTGACCCTCGCGGTCGCCCCCGAGGCGCGGCGGCGGGGCCAGGGGCGGCGTCTCCTCGCGGCGCTGGAGGCGGAGGCCGCGGCGCGTGGGGCGGGGTTCGCCTATCTCGAGGTCTCGGAGGCGAATACCGCGGCCCGGGCGCTCTATGCCGGGGCCGGCTTCGAGGAGGTCGGGCGCAGGCCGAGATATTACGCGCGGGAGGGGCGGAAACCCTTGGCAGCGCTCGTGATGCGCAAGAGACTTCATCCAAATCGTGACAATGGCGCGATCCCGGGGAAGAATCATTTGACCGGCCCCGAGCCTTGAGCGTTAACTGTTTCGTCGGCTGAAATCAGCCTGAGACCCGCCGCGAGGCGCGCCCTCACGGGCCGCAGCCGATCCGGCAGACCATACCTGGAGGATGCTGAATGACTTTCGCGAAGACCTTCATCTCGGCGGCGGCCCTTCTGGCGAGTGCCGTGGCGGTGCAGGCGCAAACCGCCAATCCGGCCGTGATCTTCGATCTGGGCGGCAAGTTCGACCGGTCGTTCAACCAGGCCTCCTTCGAGGGTGCCGAGCGGTTCAAGGAAGAGACCGGGATCGAGTACCGCGAGTTCGAGCTGCAATCGGACGCCCAGCGCGAGCAGGCGCTGCGCCGCTTCGCCGAGGCCGGCTACGACCCTGTGGTGGTCGCGGGCTTCTCGAACGCCTCCGCGATGCAGACGGTGGCGGCCGAGTTCCCCGAGACGAACTTTGCGATCATCGACATGGTGGTGGACCTGCCCAACGTGCGGTCGGTGGTGTTCAACGAGCACGAGGGGTCTTACCTGGTGGGTGTGCTCGCCGCGATGGCGTCCAAGACCGGCAAGGTCGGGTTCGTCGGCGGCATGGACATCCCGCTCATCCAGAAGTTCGCCTGCGGCTACGTGCAGGGCGTCCTGGCCACTAATCCCGACGCGGAAGTGTTCCAGAACATGACCGGCACGACGGGGGCCGCCTGGAACGATCCGGTGAAGGGCGGCGAGCTCGCGAAGTCGCAGATCGACCGCGGAGCCGACGTGGTGTATCACGCGGCCGGCGGCACCGGGATCGGCGTGCTGCAGGCGGCGGCGGACAACGGGGCCCTCGGGATCGGGGTCGACAGCAACCAGAACTACATCCACCCCGGCCAAGTGCTGACCTCGATGCTCAAGCGCGTGGACGAGGCGGTCTATGACGCGATGATGGACGTCGAGAAGGGCGAGTGGTCGGCGGGCATCGTGGTGATGGGGCTGGCGGAGAACGGCGTGGGCTACGCGCTCGACGAGAACAACGCGGCCCTCATCACGCCCGAGATGGCGGCCGCCGCGGAAACCGCGCGGGAGCAGATCATCTCCGGCGAGATCGAGGTGCACGACTACACGGTCGACGGCTCCTGCCCGGCGAGCTGATCCCCGTGCCGGCCCCCGACCCCAGCGGACATGCCGCAGGCGAGGGGGCAGCACCCGCCATCGAGCTCGTGGGCATCTCCAAGAGCTTCGGGCCGGTGCAGGCCAACAAGGACATCGACCTCGCGGTCCGGCGCGGCACGATCCACGGCATCGTGGGCGAGAACGGCGCGGGCAAGTCCACGCTGATGTCCATCCTCTACGGGTTCTACCGCGCGGATGCGGGCGTGATCCGGGTGGGCGGCGTCGAGACCGCGATCCCCGACAGCCAGGCGGCCATCCGGGCGGGCATCGGCATGGTGCACCAGCATTTCATGCTGGTGGAGCCGTTCACGGTGCTCGAGAACGTGGTGCTGGGGGCGGAGGACGGCCCGCTGCTGCGCCCATCGCTCTCGAAGGCGCGGGCGGAACTGACGCGGCTCGCGCAGGACTACGAGCTGGAGGTGGACCCCGAAGCGGTGGTGGGCGATCTGTCGGTGGGCCTGCAACAGCGGGTGGAGATCCTCAAGGCGCTGTACCGGCAGGCCGACATCCTGATCCTCGACGAGCCGACCGGCGTGCTGACGCCGGCGGAGGCGGATCATCTGTTCCGGATCCTCGGGTTTTTGCGCGATCAAGGCAAGACGGTGATCCTCATCACCCACAAGCTGCGCGAGATCATGGCCATCACCGATGCGGTGAGCGTGATGCGGCGCGGCGAGATCGTGCGCACGCTGCGAACCGCCGACACCACGCCCGCGGAGATCGCGGAGGCCATGGTGGGGCGGCGGGTCCTTCTGCGGGTCGAGAAGGGCGCGGCGCGGCCGGGGCCGGTGGTGCTGGAGGTGGCGGACCTGTCGCTGACCGACGACAAGGGCGTGCGCCGGCTCAAGGACGTGAGCCTGACGGTGCGGGCGGGCGAGATCCTCGGGATCGCTGGGGTCGCCGGCAACGGCCAGTCCGAACTGCTCGAGGTGTTGGCAGGGTATGCGGCGGCGACCTCGGGATCGGTGCGCTACAAGGGCCAGCCGCTCGATCTGTCGTCGGGGAGCAATGCGAACGCGCGGCGCGACGCGCGCATCGGCCACGTGCCCGAGGACCGGCACCGCCGCGGCCTCGTGATGCCCTTCGCCGAGTGGGAAAACTCGTGTTTCGGGCATCACCGCGAGGCGCGCCTGCAGGGCCCAATGGTGACGCTGAACCGGACAGCCATCCGCGACCTTGCGCGGGCGGGCATCGAGAAGTTCGACATCCGCCCGCCGTCCTGCGATCTCAAGACGGCGAATTTCTCCGGCGGCAACCAGCAGAAGATCGTGCTCGCCCGCGAGATCGAGCGCGACCCGGACGTGCTTCTCGTGGGCCAGCCCACGCGGGGCGTGGACATCGGGGCCATCGAGTTCATCCACCAGCAGATCGTGGCCCTGCGCGACCGCGGCAAGGCGATCATCCTCGTCTCGGTGGAACTCGACGAGATCCAGGCGCTGTCGGACCGCATCGTGGTGATGTTCGACGGGGCCGTTTCCGGCGAGCGCCTGGCCTCCGAGACCGACGAGCGCGAACTGGGCCTCCTGATGGCGGGCATCGATCCGGGCAGGCGCGCGGCGTGAGGGAGCGGCCCGCCCTCCGGTCGCCGTCTCCTTCGACCGGGCAGAGACACGTGTCGCCCGGCGAGGGCACCCCGGCCCGCGTCACCCCGGCGGGGGCGTCATGACCCAATTGCCCCGGTGGGCCGATCTGGTGCTTATCCCGGCCCTCAACCTGATCCTCGCGTTCCTGTTCGCAGGCCTCGTGGTGGTGTTTATCGGCGAGGATCCGGTGCGCGCGGTCCGGATCCTGATCCAGGGCTCGCTCGGGTCGTCCTACGGGATCGGCTTCACGCTCTATTACGCCACCACCTTCGTCTTCACCGGGCTCGCGGTCGCCATCGCCTTCCACGCGAGCCTCTTCAACATCGGCGGCGAGGGGCAGGCGGCGCTGGGCGGCCTCGGCGTGGCGCTGATCTGTCTCGCCTTTCCCTGGCCGCACTGGACGCTGGCGCTGCCGGCGGCGATCCTCGCGGCGGGCCTCTTCGGCGGGGCCTGGGCCTTTCTGCCGGGATATCTCCAGGCCAAACGCGGCAGCCATGTGGTGATCACCACCATCATGTTCAATTTCATCGCCTCCGCCCTCGTGGTCTATCTGCTGGTCAACGTGCTCAAGGTGCCGGGCTCCATGGCCCCCGAGACCGCGAACTTCCCCGACGGCACGAACCTGCCCTTCATGCACGAGATGCTCGGGGCCATCGGGATCGAGATGCGGCGCACGCCGATGAACCTGACCTCGGTCGTCGCCCTGATCGCGGCATTCCTCACCTGGGTGCTGATCTGGCGCACGCGGCTCGGCTACGAGATCCGCGCCTTCGGCTTCTCGGAGCCGGCGGCGATCTATGCGGGCATCAACCCGGTCAAGATCACCATCGTCGTCATGTCGCTGTCGGGGGCCATGGCGGGCCTCATGGCGCTCAACGTGGTCATGGGGTTCCAGCACCGGCTGGTGCTCGACTACGTCGGCGGGGCGGGGTTCGTCGGCATCGCCGTGGCGCTCATGGGACGCTCGCACCCGGTGGGGGTGATCCTCGCGGCGATCCTCTTCGGCATCCTCTATCAGGGCGGGGCGGAGCTTGCCTTCGAGATGCCGAAGATCAGCCGCGAGATGATCGTGGTGATCCAGGCCCTCGTGATCCTCTTCACCGGCGCGCTCGAGAACATGGTGCGCGGTCCCGTCACCCGCGCCTTCGGCCGCAGGCGGCCCGCGTGACGGCCCGCCGATGATGGATAGCGCCTGATGGACATCGATACCGTCCTGCAGATCCTCGGGTCGAGCCTGCGGCTCGCCACGCCGCTGCTGCTCGCGTGTCTGGCGGGGCTGTTCTCGGAGCGGGCGGGCATCTTCGACATCGGGCTCGAGGGCAAGATGCTGGCCTCCGCCTTCGTCGCGGGGGCGGCGGCGGCCGTGACGGGCTCGGCCTGGCTCGGATTGCTCGCAGGAATAGGTGCCTCCATCGCCCTGTCGCTGATCCACGGGCTCGCCTCGATCACGCTCAGGGGGAACCAGCTCATCTCCGGTGTGGCGATCAACTTCCTCGCCTCGGGGCTGACGGCCCTCGTCGGCCAGAGCTGGTTCGCGATGGGGGGGCAGACCCCGCAACTGCCGCCCGACGCGCGGTTTTTGTCCATCACGTGGCCGTTCGCCGAGACGCTGGGCGGCGTGCCCCTGATCGGGCCGGTCTATCAGAACCTGATCTCGGGGCATAACGTGCTGGTCTACGGGGCCCTCGCCTGCGTGCCGCTGACCTGGTGGATACTGTTTCGCACGCGCTTCGGCCTGCGCCTGCGCGCCGTGGGCGAGAACCCCGGCGCCGTGGACACCGCCGGCGTCTCGGTGGTGCGGCTGCGCTATTCGGCGGTGATCATCGCGGGCGTGCTCTGCGGAATCGCGGGCGCCTATCTCTCGACCGCGCAATCGGCGGGGTTCGTGCGCGAGATGACCGCCGGCAAGGGCTACATTGCCCTCGCAGCCCTGATCTTCGCCAAGTGGCGGCCCTGGCCCGCGCTCTGGGCGTGCCTCCTCTTCGGGTTTCTCGAGGCCATCGGGATCCGCTACCAGTCCATCACCATCCCCGGTCTATTCACGGTGCCGGTCCAGTTCATGCAGGCCCTGCCCTATATCCTGACCGTGGTGATCCTCGCGGGGTTCGTGGGCCGGGCGATCCCGCCGAAGGCCGGAGGCCGGCCCTATGTCAAGGAACGCTGAGATGACCGCAGCCGACATCGTCAGGGCCAGGGCAGGCGACGCCCCGGTCGACCTCGGGCTGATCCTCGGCTCCGGGCTCGGGCATCTCTCGGGTCTCGTGGACGGCCCGGCCATTCCTTACGCGGACCTGCCCGGATTTCCCCATGCCGGGGTCTCCGGGCATACGCCCGTGCTCGCGGTGGGTGCGCTGGAGGGGGTGCGGGTCGCGGTCTTCGGCGGACGGGCGCATTACTACGAGCAGGGGGACGCCGGCGTGATGCGCGCCCCGCTGGAGACCTTGCGCGATCTCGGCGTACGGGGGCTGATCCTGACCAATGCGGCGGGCTCGTTCCGGGCGGACATTCCGCCGGGGGATCTGATGCTGATCTCGGATCACATCAACTTCTCGGGGCTGAACCCGCTCATCGGCGAGCCCTCCGAGGCGCGGTTCGTCAACATGTCGGAGGCCTATGACCCGGACCTCCGCACGGCCCTCGCAGAGGCGGCAAAGGCCGAGGACGTGGCGCTGACGCCCGGCGTCTATGCCTGGTACTCAGGGCCGAGCTTCGAGACGCCGGCCGAGATCCGGGCGATCCGCTCGCTCGGGGCCGACGCCGTGGGCATGTCCACCGTGCCGGAGGTGATCCTCGCGCGGTTCCTCGGCCTTCCGGTGGCGGCGGTCTCGGTCGTCACCAACATGGCGGCGGGCCTGTCCGCGGAGGCCATCAGCCACGCGCATACCAAGGCCATGGCGCCGCTTGGGGCGGCCAAGTTCGAGCGCGTGCTGCGGCGCTTCCTGCGCGACCGCAAGCCAGCCTGAGCCCTGCGGGATCAAGCGGATTTTAAGGACTGAGTTTCGCAGGCGGGCGGATCTAGGCAGGAATTTAACCTGCGCGCGGCATGGATGGGCCCCAATTCTTTTATGTCTTGGATGCGGGTTTGGCTGCATGACGCCCTTGGGGTACCTGCTACAGATCGGAAGCGCCGCAGGTTTCATGCTGACCGCCCTGGCGGTTGTCTGCGTGACGGTGACCATCGTCCTTTTGCTGACCGAGCGCGCGGCGGGCGCGCAAGGGGGCAGACGGGCGTTCTGGGCGGCGCTTGCGGCGGTGGTGACGGGGTCCGGCGTCTGGACCACGCATTTCGTCGCGATGATCGGCTATCGCCCGGACCTGATCCTCGGGTTCGACCCCGCGACGGCGGCAGCCTCGGCCCTAATCGCCACGATCCTGGTGGGCGGCCCGCTCGCTGCCATCGGCTATGTCGCGGCCCCGCTCGGCCGGAGCCTTATCGGCGGGTTGGCGGGCCTCGGCATGGCGGTGCTGCATTTTCGCGGGATGGAGGCGCTCGACGTCTGCGTGGCGAACGCCGATGCCCCGGCAAGCGTCGCGGCCTTTGCGGTCGGCACGCTCGCCTTCGTCATGGCAGCCCGGATCTGGACGCCGGGACGGCCGAACCTGCCAACCGGGGCGCTCCTGGTCACGGGCGTCTGTGCGCTGCATGCCATGGCGCTCTCGGGCATCACGCTGGCGCGCACGCAGGTCTTCTTTGCGGCGCAGGTCAACCAGGCCATCCTGATGGCCCTGCTGGCGGTTGCGGCCATCGTGCTCTGCATCGTGGCCTTCACGGCCGTGACGGCGAGCCGGCGGTTGCAGGAGCAATGGCGGACCTCCGCGGCGGCCCTGGCCGAACAGCACGACGTGCTGACACTGGCGCTCAACAACATGACGAACGGCCTTGCGCTGATCGATGCGGCGGGGCGTATCGTTCTGCACAATTCCCGGCTGATCGACATGTTCCGGCCCGCGCGGACCGACGGATGGGCGGGCACCCCGCTCGCGGATTTCCTGCGCGATGCGGCACAGCGCGCGGGCCTTCCGGAGGGACCGACGGTGGCGCTGCTCTCGGACTTCGCCGAGCGCATCCGGTCGGATGCGCCCCGCGAGACCGAGGACCACATCGGCGACAGCCTCATCCTCAAGACGACCTGCCAGCCGTTGCCGGGGGGCGGCGCGCTCCTCACGGTCCTCGACGTCACCCAAAGCCACCGCGCGCAGACGGCGCTGACCCACATGGCCTATCACGATGCGCTGACCGGCCTGCCGAACCGGCGCAATTTCCACGAATGCATCGAGCGCGGCCTCGCCGAGGGCACCACGCGCATCGCGATGATGCTCGACCTCGACCGGTTCAAGAAGGTGAACGACACGCTGGGCCATCCCGTGGGGGACCTGCTGCTGGTGGACGTCGGCCGGCGGCTGCGCGAATCGTGCCGTCCGGAGGACAAGGTCTTTCGCCTCGGCGGGGACGAGCTGGCGGTTCTGCCCGAGGGAAATTCCGACGCCGCCGCCATGGCGCTCGGGGCGCGGATCGTCGCGGCCATCGAACGGCCGTTCCAGATCGGCGAGCACACGATCTCCATCGGGTGCAGCGTGGGCGTCGCCCGTGCGCCGGGGCGGGCCACCAATCCCGACCGGCTCATCCAGATGGCCGACATGGCGCTCTACCGCGCCAAGTCCCTCGGCCGCGGCCGGGTGGAGCGCTACGAGAAGGGCATGGTGGAATACGCCGCCGCCCGCCGCCAGACCGAAATCGACATGGCGCGCGCGGTGAAATCCGGTGAGTTCGAGCTCGAATTCCAGCCGATCTTCAGCCTGCCGGAGCGCCGCCTCAGCGGATTCGAGGCGCTGATCCGCTGGGACCATCCGACCCGAGGCCGCATCGCACCGGGCGAGTTCATCGCCCTCGCCGAGGAAAACGGCATGATCGCCGATATCGGGGCTTTCGTGCTCGACGAGGCCTGCCGGGCGGCGGCGCGCTGGCCGAGCGACATCCACGTGGCGGTGAACGTCTCGTCCGCGCAACTCGCGACCGGCAACCTGCCTCACGTGGTGACGAACACCCTCGCGCGCCACGGCGTCGCGGCCGACCGGCTGGAACTGGAACTGACCGAGACCACGATGCTGCACGACGACGAGGCGGTCGCGTCCGTCCTCAAGGCCTTGCGCGCGCGGGGCCTGCGAATCGCAATGGACGATTTCGGGGCGAGCCTCTCGTCGCTCGGCTATCTGCGCAGCTTCGCCATCGACCGCATCAAGATCGACCGCCGCTTTGTGGGGGCCGCCCCCGACGACGTCGAGGCGCGGGCCGTCCTGCGCGCGGTGACCGGGATGGCGCGGGACCTGTCGATCCGCACGCTCGGCGAGGGCGTCGAGACCGAGGACCAACTGGCCCGGCTCGTGGCGCTCGGCTGCGGGGCGGCGCAGGGCTTTTTCCTCGGCGGACCGATGCCGCTGGCGGAGGCGAACCGGCTGATCGGCCTGCGCATGTTCGAGACCGACCGGGAGGCCGACGCCGAGCCCGAAGGCCCCATCCGCCCCGCGAGCAAGACCGCCTGACGCCCCGTCAGAAGCGCCGGCGCACACCCAGCACCAGCGAATTGGCCCCACCGCGCGGGCCGAACAGTCCGAAGGTCGTCGAGCGGTGGTGCAGGCGGGCGACACCGCTCCAGAGGCTGGCGGGCGGCCCTGCCTCCAGCTCCATGACCCAGTAGGTCAGCAACCGCTCGGAGCCGCCCTCCTTCTCGATCTCGTAACTTGGTCGGGACGCGGCCCAGGAGAGCCCGAGCCCGAAGGCCGCGGTGGTCCGCAGGGTCTCGTCCCAGGGAAAGCGGCTCCAGCGCATCACCACCGGCAGGTTGAACTCCCAGTTGGTCTGATCGCCGAAGTACTTGACGACCTGCCCCTCGAGGTCGAACCCGAGCCCGAAATCGCTGCGCCAGAGCGGCCGGCTCAGCGCCAGCCCGTACAAGCTCGCATCGGCGATCCGCACGTCGCCGGGGTTGTACATCATCGCGGGCCAGCTTCCGTCGGTCATGCGCCCGCCGAAGGCCGTCAGCGCCCAGCTCTCCGCGTCCGCCCGGGCGGCCCCCGGGATGGCAAGCGCCAGAACGACAAGCCAGACGCGAACGCGCGCGAGACCGGTCTGCATCGATACCTCCCGTCGGACCCGAAGCCGGTGACACAAAGCCACGGGCCCTGTCCGCTGTCAAAGCCCCGGCGGGCCGGTGCCGCGCATATCGTGACCGGCCCGAATCTTGGCCGGCGACACCCGGGCCCGCAGCGCCACCGCAATGGCCTAACTGTCCAAGATTTGAGATGAATTCGCCCGCCCGACCCGGTAGCCTGAGGGCCTTCCGCCTGCGGGGCCGGCCAATGCAGATCTACCTGCCCATCGCCGAAATATCCATCAACGCCTTTCTCCTGCTCGGGATCGGCGGGATCGTCGGCCTCTTGTCGGGGTTGTTCGGCGTGGGCGGCGGGTTCATCCTGACGCCGCTTTTGTTCTTCATCGGGATCCCGCCCGCCGTCGCCGTGGCCTCCGCCGCCAACCAGATCGCCGGATCCTCGTTTTCCGCTCTGCTGGTCCACCTCAAGCGCAAGACCGTGGATTTCAAGATGGGTCTCGTCCTGCTCGCGGGGGGCCTCATCGGCTCGGCCGTGGGGGTGCAGGTCTTTCAGGTCCTGAGCCGGCAGGGCCAGTTCGAACTGACCGTAAGCCTCCTTTATGTCGTGCTCCTCGGCGGCATCGGGGCGATCATGCTGACCGAGAGCCTGCGCGTGCTGCGCCGCAGCCGCGACCCGAACCCCATCGTGCGGCCGCGCCGGCACCACACCTGGGCGCAGGGCCTGCCGCTCAAGATGCGGTTCCGGACCTCGCAACTCTATGTCAGCGCCATCCCGCCCTTCGTCGTGGGCCTGCTCGTGGGGGTGCTCGCGGCCATCATGGGCGTGGGCGGCGGCTTCATCATGGTGCCCGCAATGATCTATCTGGTGGGGATGCCCACCAAGGTCGTCATCGGCACCTCGGTGTTCCAGTTCCTGTTCGTGACCGCCTTCACCACCGTGCTCCACGCCGTACAGAACCAGACGGTGGACGTGGTGCTCTCGCTGTTCCTGCTGGTGGGCGGCGTCATCGGGGCACAGATCGGCGCGAACCTGTCGCTGCGCCTGCGCGCGGAACAGTTGCGCATCCTCCTCGCGCTCCTGGTGCTCGGCGTGGGCGCGCGGGTCCTGCTCGATCTGGTGCTCGAGCCGGCCGAGCTTTATTCGCTGACGGTGCGCTGATGCGCGCGGCGCTCCTCGCCCTGATCCTGACCCTCGCGAGCCCGCTCGGCGCGCAGGAAACCGTGGTCACCGGCATCTCCACCGACAACATCGCGCTGACGGCCGATTTCTCCGGCTCGGACGTGCTGATCTTCGGGGCCATCCGGCGCGATGCCCCCATCCCCGCGGATGCGGGCGCCCTCGATATCGTCATCACCCTCAGCGGTCCGCCCCGGACCGTCATCGTGCGCCGTAAGGAATGGCGCGCGGGGCTGTGGCTCAACTCCGACGGGGTGCGGGTGCGCGACACGCCGAGCTACTACGCCATCGCCACCACGGCACCGCTCGACGACATCCTCTCGGAGACCGAGCGCCTGCGCTACGACCTCGGCTTCGCCCAGGCCGTGCGGCGCGTGGGGGCGCATCCGACCATCACCGACACGGAGGCCTACACCGAGGCCGTCGTGCGGCTGCGCCTCGAGGACGGGTTGTTCGCCCGGCGCGAAGGCGGCGTCACGCTGACCGAACAGACGCTGTTCCAGACGCGGTTCCAGCTGCCCACCAACTTGACCGAGGGGGATTATGCGGCGCGCTATTTCCTGGTGCGCAACCGGACGGTGATCAGTTCGGGGGCGACCACCATCACGGTCCAGAAGACCGGGATCGAGCGCTGGCTCTACAACCTCTCGCGCGAGCATCCGTTGCGCTACGGGCTGTTATCCGTGGCGCTTGCGCTCTTCGCCGGCTGGCTCGCCGCGGCCATCTTCAGCCTCGCGCGCCGCTAGGGCCGCAAGACGCGCCTCGATCTCCGCGAGCCGGTCGAGCACCGCGGTGCGGTACTCTTCCGTTTGGGCGGTGGCCTCGACCGAATGGGCTTCCTGCATGGAATTGACCACGAGGCCCACCACGAGGTTCACCACCGCGAAGGTCGTGACCAGGATGAACGGCACGAAGAACGCCCAGGCGAGGGGATAGACCTCCATCACGGGTCGCACGATGCCCATGGACCAGCTCTCGAGCGTCATGATCTGGAACAGGCTGTATCCCGAGCGCCCGATGGTCCCGAACCACTCCTCGAAACTGGTCCCGAACAGCTTCGTGGCCATCACGGCCGCGACATAGAAGATCAGGCTCATGAGCCCGAAGACCGAGGCCATGCCAGGCAGCGCGCTGATGAGCCCCTCGACCACGCGGCGCAGGCTCGGCAGCACCGAGATCAGCCGCAGGACCCGCAGGATACGCAGAGCGCGCAGCACCGACAGCCCGCCCGACGCCGGCAGCAGCGCTATGCCCACGATGACGAAATCGAAGATGTTCCAGCCGTTGCGAAAGAAGCTCCAGCGGTAGGCCCAGAGCTTGACCGCGATCTCGACCACGAACACCGCGAGACAGGCCCGGTCGAGGGCCAGCAGCACCGGCCCGAAGGACGCCATGGCAGTCTGCGAAGTCTCGAGCCCCAGCACCGCCGCGTTGAGCACGATCACCCCGAGGATGAAATTGCGCACGCGCACGCTCTCGATCAGGTCAATGAGGGAGGTGCGGGTCATGCGGGCGGATCTCCGGGCTGTCGGACTTGCGTCACTTGATCCTGCGCGGAGGCGGTTGCAAGGCCCCGCGCCGCATCAGTCCCCGACCGCCAGGCGGACGGGCTGGCGGCGCGCGAGATCCGAGATGCCGAGCGGCACCTCCGGACGCGACAGCGCATAGCGCGTGACCCAGTGCAGGCGCTCCTCCGCGCGCGTGATCGCGACATAGGCGAGCCGCTTCCAGATCGCGACACCGGCCTCGGCCCGGCCCGATTGCGCGGCCGCCCAGAGGTCGGGTGCGAAGACCTGCACCTCGGCCCATTGCGAGCCCTGCGCCTTGTGGATCGTCACGGCCGCGCCGTGCAGGAATACCACCCCCATCTTGGCCGCGGTCACCAGACAGGGCTCCTCCGCGCCGGGGCTCTCGATCTGGATGATGCTGGCGACGCCGATCTGCGGCTCCTCGGTGCCCGGCACGAACAGACGTGCGAACCCCGGCCGGTTGGCAGGCCCCACATAGATCGCCTGCGCGCCCTTGATGAGCCCGCGGGCCTCGAGGTCCATGCGTTTCTTGCGGTGCTTGAGCGGCAATTCGATCCCGTCGCAGATCAGCGGCTCGCCGGGCAGCAGCGCATCGGGCGGCGCGTCATGGGCACGGCGGAACGCCTCGATCAGCCGCACCCGCGTGGCGTTCCGCCAGACCAGCACGGGCGCGCGCGCCATGGCCCCGGCATCCACCCGCGGGGCGATGACCACCCGGCCGTCCCTGGCTGCCGCCTCGCGCACCCGGTCCTCGAATGTCGCGAAATCGATCTGCGGGTCGGCCAGCAGATGCGCGAGATCGATGATGGGATTGCCCGCGGCCTGGCGGTGCACCCGCCCCAGCATCAGGCGCCGCTCCGCCGGCAGGTCGTCGAACACCATTCTGCCGCCGCCGCCCACGGGGGCAAGCTGGGCGGGATCGCCGAACAGGATCAGCGTGCGACAAAGCGTGTTCAGGTCCTCGAACTGGCGTGCCTCCAGCATGGAGGCCTCGTCGATGAGCCCGATATCGAGCGGCTCGTCCCGCCTCTTCCAGCCCTTGATGAAATCCGAGCCGCGTACCCCCGCACTCGCCAGCGCCCCCGGCACCGACTCGTGCTGGCGGTAGGAGGCGAGGGCCCGGTCGAGCGCCTCGGGGGGAAGGCTCTCCACCACCGGGCGCTTGCCCTTGCCCGTCAGCCATTCGGCGATGGCCTCGAACTCGGGATGATAGAGCGGCGTATAGAGCACCCGGTGGATGGTGGTGGCCGGCACGCCCCGCGCGCGCAGCACGCTCGCGGCTTTGTTGGTCGGGGCCAGCACCGCGACGGTGCGGCGGGTCCGCGACCGCCTGCTCTCGTAGTCGCCCGAGACCGGCTCCACGCCGGAGGCGATCAGTTTCGCCACCACCTGCGCCAGCAGCATGGTCTTGCCCGACCCTGCGCGGCCCAGCACCGCCAGCGGTTCCTGCGCCTCGCCCTCGGGGGACAGCGCCTCCGCCGCGAGATCGATGCCGGCCGCGCGCAACACGGTGCCGATCCGCGCGAAGGCCGCGGCCTGGTCGTCTGAAAACTCGAGCAGATCGGTGCGCGCCGCCATGCCCGCTCATACAAGCCCGGCAGGGGCGGCGCCAGCGCCTCAGGTGTTGAACAGGAAATGCAGCACGTCGCCCTCGGCCACCTTGTAGCCCTTGCCTTCCGCGCGCATCCGGCCCGCCTCCCGGGCCCCCTGCTCGCCGCCCAACGCCACGAAATCCTGATAGGCGATGGTCTCCGCCCGGATGAACCCGCGCTCGAAATCGCCGTGGATGACACCCGCCGCCTGCGGCGCACTCGCCCCTTTCGGGATCGTCCAGGCACGCGCCTCCTTCGGCCCCACAGTGAAATAGGTCTGCAATCCCAAGAGATCGTGCCCCGCCCGGATCAGCCGGTCGAGCCCCGCCTCCTCCAGCCCCATGGACCCGAGAAACTCCGCGCGCTCCGCATCCTCGAGCTGGGCGATCTCCTCCTCGATGGCGGCCGAGATCACCACGCAGCCCGCCCCCTCCGCCGCCGCCATCTCCGCCACCGCCGCCGACAGCGCGTTGCCAGACGCGGCCGACCCCTCCTCGACGTTGCAGACATAAAGCACGGGCTTGGCCGTCAGCAGCTGCAACCCCCGCCAGACCTTCGCGTCCTCCGCATCGACCTTCACCAGCCGCGCGGGCCGGCCCTTCGCCAGCAGGACGCGCGCGGCCTCCAGCAACCGCGCCTGGTCCGCGGCCTCCTTGTCGCCCGACTTCAGCTTGCGCTGGAGCCCCGCCAGCCGCTTCTCGACGCTCTCCAGATCGGCGAGCATCAGCTCGGTCTCCACCGTCGCCGCGTCCTCCACCGGGTTCACGCGCCCCTCGACATGGGTCACGTCGTCGTCCTCGAAACACCGCAGCACATGCGCGACCGCATCGCATTCGCGGATGTTCGCGAGGAACTGGTTGCCGAGCCCCTCGCCCTTGGAGGCCCCGCGCACCAGCCCCGCGATGTCGACGAAGGTCATGCGGGTGGGGATGATCGTCTTCGATTTCGCGATGGCCGCCAGCGTCTCCAGCCGCCCGTCGGGAACGCTTACCTCGCCCACGTTCGGCTCGATAGTACAGAACGGAAAATTCGCCGCCTGTGCGGCCGCTGTTCGCGTCAGCGCATTGAACAGCGTGGACTTTCCGACGTTCGGAAGTCCCACGATCCCGGTTCTGAATCCCATGGCCTCACCCGTCCCTGATCCGCAGCCCGGCGTCTATGCGACCCGCCTCCCGAGCGCAAGCGCGTGGCGGATACCCTGGACGCGGACGGGGCCGGCGCTACATCGCCTCGAGCCGCAGTTGACGGCACCCCCTCCCGCGCCGAGAGCCGCCATGATCCTCGACATCGCCGTGCGCCTCGACTACGCGCTGGACACCGCCACCACGCTTCTCCTCCAGATCGAGGCGGCGGCCCTGCCCGACCAGCGGATCCATGCAGCGAGCATCGACGTGCCGGGCGCCCTCAGCTTCGCCCGAGTCCCCGCCGAGGAGACCATCGGCGAGCGCTGCTGGATCCAGGCCGATGCCCGCTTCCAGTGCACCTACACGTCCCGCATCGAGATCTCGCGCCCCGAGACGGACCTCGCGGCCCTGCCCCAGGCGCCCTTGCACGAGTTGCCCGGCGACACCGTGCGCTACCTGATGGACAGCCGCTTCATCCCCGCTGAGAAGTTCCACCATTTCGTCGAGGCCGAATTCGCTCACCTGACCGGCGGGGCGCGGATCGCGGCGCTGCGCGACTGGGTGGAGGGCCATCTCGCCTATACCGCCGGAGCGAGCACCGCCGAGACCACGGCCGTCGACACCTTCGTCACCCGCCAGGGGGTCTGCCGCGACTATGCCCATGTCCTGATCGGCCTCGCGCGCGCCTCCGGCGTGCCCGCCCGGATCTGCAGCGCCTATGCGCCCGGCGTCGATCCGCAGGACTTCCACGCCGTGGCGGAGGTCTGGCTCGGCGGGGCCTGGCATCTGGTCGATCCCACCGGCATGGCCCGGCCCGAGCAGATCGCGCGTGTGGGCGTCGGGCGCGACGCCGCGGACATCCCGTTCCTGATGGTCTTCGGCACGTCCCTCCTGACCGAGCAATCCGTCGCCGTGACGATCCCCGCCGTCTGACCGGCGGAGCCGCACCCGTCCTTGATTTCCCCCCGCCCTTGGGACACACAGAGCCCGCATTCCCGGGGGACCACATGACACGGATCGACGACACCTTCGCGCGCCTGAAGGCCGAGGGCCGCAAGGGCTTCGTGAGCT
The DNA here is from genome assembly GCA_038209095.1 of Rhodobacterales bacterium. GTDB lineage: Bacteria > Pseudomonadota > Alphaproteobacteria > Rhodobacterales > Rhodobacteraceae > Amaricoccus. The sequence goes on along the minus strand of JBBQYB010000005.1, from coordinate 7,733 downwards.
TCGTGATGGCGGGCGATCCCGATCCTGCCGCTTCGCTCGCGCTGATCCGGGGCCTGCCGGGGGCGGGCGTCGACATCATCGAGATCGGGATGCCCTTCACCGATCCCATGGCCGACGGCCCGGCGATCCAGCGCGCGGGCCAGCGCGCGCTCGAGGCGGGGCAGACCCTCCGGGGCACCCTCGACATGGTTGGCACCTTCCGGGCGGAGAACGCGACGACACCGGTGGTGCTCATGGGCTACTACAATCCGATCTATGCCATGGGCGTGCCCGCGTTCCTCGCGGCCGCGGCGGAGGCGGGCGTGGACGGGCTCATCGTGGTGGACCTGCCCCCCGAGGAGGACGCGGAACTCTGCCTGCCCGCCCGTGCCGCGGGCCTCGACTTCATCCGGCTCGCGACGCCCACCACCGACGCGCGCCGCCTGCCGAAAGTGCTGACCAATACCTCGGGCTTCGTCTACTACGTCTCCATCACCGGCATCACCGGATCGGCCCAGGCGGACCCCTCCGCCATCGCCCCCGAGATCGCGCGCATCAAGGCCTCCACCCCGCTGCCAGTCTGCGTCGGCTTCGGCATCCGCACCCCCGACGGGGCCGGAGCCATCGCCGCCATCGCCGACGGCGCTGTAGTGGGCTCGGCGATCATCGACCGGATCGAGGCCGGCGACACGCCCGAGGCCGTGCTCGCCTTTGTCAAATCCCTCGCGGACGCGGCCCACGCCGCCTGAGCGGGCCTGACTTAGCGCTTGGGCGTCGGTCCGAAGCCCTCGCGCTCAGTCGATCCGCAGGCCCGCCGCGTTGATCGTCACGCGTTCCGGATCCACGCCGAGGAACCCGCGCAGATAGTCATCGCCGGCGCTTCGCATGTTACTTCGGATGCGCGCGGCATTCGGATGACCGGGATCGTTCGCGAGCCCGAGCTGCACGCCCGCCGCCATCATGCCGAGGATCGCCAGTTGCTCGAAGGCGTCGCGGCGCTCGGCCAGGCCCGCCGCCCCGTATGCGGCATTGCCGTCCAGCGCCGCGCGCATCTGCCGGACCAGCGCATCGAACTCGCCCTCGGTGAGGGTACGGTCGTTCCGCGCGGAATAACTACCGCCGACGAAGACGGCCGTAGCACCCGCCATGTCGTTAGGCGCCACGTTCAGTTGCCGCATGAGATCCCCGAACGCCGCGAGCAGGTCCTCGAACAGCCCCTGCGCCGCCGCGCGGCTGTCGGTTTGATACTTCGCCGCCAGATTGCGCGCGCCGCTGCCGGCACCCGGCGGGATCAGAAGCGAGGCGGCCTCCGGAGCGGCGCTCTCGAAGTCGGTCGATCCGTCGTAGGATCCGCTCTCGAGCGTGGGCGAGGACATCGACACGATCTGCTGGCTCAGGATGAACTGCGAGTTCATCATCGGCAACGACATGTCGATGGAGCCCCACGCCTGCCCCAGAACGGGCGCGGGCACCGCCAGCGCCGCGATCAGGAGAAATGCCTTCATGGACATATGACCCTTCTCGACAATGCCGGCCCTCAGCCCGCGCAAATCCCTGCGACTAGGTTAACGTAAATAAAAAAATTGCAATTTTTCAAATACTTATTGGTTTGTCCGCGCGCGGACAAACTCTCAATCCGCGACGAGAAAGACGTGCAGCGCGATCGGCCCGTGCGCGCCGAGTTGCAGGACCTGCCCGATGTCGGCCGAGCGCGACGGGCCGCAGACCATGTTGATGGTCCGCGGGTCGAGCCCGCGCACCCGCCAGGCGGCCCAGAAATCCTCGAAACCCCCGCAGATGTCGCGCTCGCGCAGAACGACGAAATGCGTCTCGCCCAGAAACGTCAGCGTCACCGGGTTGTCCGGCCCCGAGGCCAGCACGACCGCGCCCATTTCCGCGAGCCCGAATTCCGCCCTGCTGAGGCTGACCGGCTCCTCGATCCGCCCCACGCCCCGGCTCACGTCAATGGAGCCCCAGTCGAGCCCGTCGAAGGCGGGGTCCGTCCCCGCGCGCACCACCGCCGGCAGGTTGCGCCGGCGCAACTCGTGCGCGAGCGACTTCGGCAGTTCCGCCATGGACGACACCCGGCCGATGGTCGCGGCCGCGGCCTCCACCTTCTGCATGAAGAGCGTCATCCGCTGCGCCCCGGTGCTTGCCGCCTGATGCGGCACCCCGGCTGCCGGTGCCGCCCTGATGCGGGCGGCCACCGCCTCCGCCCGACCCGTATCGCTGGCCCCGCTCGACGCCGCGCGCACCCGCTCCAGGATCCGCTCGCGCGCGCTCATTTCGCGCGGGCTTTCCACTGCTCCATGAAGGTCCGCCCCTGCGGGCTCGGGAAATCCCGCATGTCCGTCCAGCCTCCGCCGAACGGCAGCGCCTTGATCCGTCCGCGCCGCCCCATCGCCCGAAGGACCCGCGCCCCGATCCGCGTCGCGAGCCGGTAGAGCTTCGGCCGTGCCGCCACCCAGGCATAGGCCCCGAGCCCGTAGCGCACCGCCCCCGGCGTCAGTTGTTTCTCGAACTCCCGCTCGCGCCAGTGCCGCATCATCTTCGGCAGCGGGATATGCATCGGACAGACCGCCTCGCAGCGCCCGCAGAACGTCGAGGCATTGGGCAGATGCCCGCCCGTCTCCACCCCGATCAGGCTCGGCGTCAGCACGGCCCCCATCGGCCCCGGATAGACCCAACCATAGGCGTGCCCGCCCACCGCCTGATAGACCGGGCAATGGTTCATGCAGGCCCCGCAGCGGATGCAGCGCAGCATGTCCTGGAACTCGGTCCCGAGCATGTTCGAGCGCCCGTTGTCGAGCAGCACGACGTGGTATTCCTCCGGCCCGTCCTCGTCCTCCGCCCGCCGCGGCCCCTTGGAGAACGTCGTGTAGACGCTCATCTCCTGCCCCGTGGCCGAACGCGCCAGCACCCGCAGGATGGTGCTCGCATCCTCCAGCGTCGGCACGATCTTCTCGAGCGACGCCATCACGATATGCACCCGCGGCAAAGATTGCGACAGATCGCCGTTGCCCTCGTTGGTCACGATGATCGAATGGCCGGTCTCCGCGATCAGCATGTTGGCGCCGGTGATCCCCACCTCCGCCTCGAAATACTTGGCGCGCAGAACACCCCGCGCCTCGGCCTGCAACGAGGCCATATTCGTGAGGTCCCGCGCGGGATCGAGATGCGTGTGCGCCTTGCGAAACGCCGTCTCCACCTCGGGTACCGTCACATGCACCGCGGGGGCGATGATGTGGGACGGGATCTCGCCCCGCAACTGGATGATGTATTCCCCGAGGTCGGTCTCGACCGGGGTGATCCCGTGCGCGATCAGGTGATCGTTGATCGCGCATTCCTCCGAGATCATCGTCTTGCCCTTGTTGACGGTCTTGGCCCCCGCGTTCCTGCAAATCTCGAGCACGATGCGCTGCGCGTCCTCCGCCGTCTTGGCCCAGTGCACATGCCCGCCGCTCTCGACCACCTTGGCCTCGTAGGCCTCGAGGTACAGATCGAGGTTCGCGAGAACCGCGTTCTTCAGATCCCGCGCGCGGTCGCGCAGATCGTCGAACTCCGGCAGGTCCGCGCGGGCCTTCGCGCGCTTTGCGACGAAATTCCCCCGGCTGCCCCGCAGGGCCGTCTGGAGGTTGACGTTGTCGAGCGCCGCATGGGCGTTCGCCTTGAAGGCCGGCGTGGTCGGCGTGTGCATCGTCATGTCGCGTCTCCGATCGCGGGCGTGCCCAGGTCGCCCGCCAGCACCTCCACCACGTGGCGCGCCCGAAAGGCGCGCCCCTCGCGGCTCGCCTTGCCGGCCATGTTCATCAGGCAGCCCAGATCCCCCGCCAGAACGAGATCCGCCCCGGTCGCCGCGATATTGCGCGTCTTGTCGCCCACCATGACGTTCGATATGTCGGGATACTTCACGCAGAACGTGCCGCCGAACCCGCAGCAGACGTCCGCTTCCACCATCTCGGTCAGCTCCAGCCCCGCGACGGAGCCGAGCAGCGTGCGCGGCTGGTCGTGCACCCCGAGGCTGCGCAGCCCCGAACAGCTGTCGTGATAGGTGGCACTGACCGAAGCCGTCTGCGGCACCGACGTCACCCCGAGCACGTCCGTGAGGAAACTCGTTATCTCATGGGTCCGCTCCGCCACGGCCCGCGCCCGCGCGGCGAAGGGGTCGCCCTCGGGGAACAACTGCGGATAATCCTTGCGGATCTGAACCGCACAGGATCCGGACGGAGCCACGACGTAATCAAACCCCTCGAACGCCGCGATCATGGCCCGCGCCATCGCCCGCGCCGTCGCCCGGTCCCCGGAATTGTAGGCGGGCTGGCCGCAGCAGGTCTGGGCCTGCGGCACCTCGACCGTGCAGCCCGCATCCTCCAGCAGCTTGACCGTCGCAAATCCGACGGAGGGGCGGAACATGTCCACCAGACAGGTGACGAATAACGCGACGCGCGGACCGGACATGCAGCTTCCTTGGTTTCGCATGACACTAAGCCCCCGCGCGTGCGGAGACAAGGACGCCGCGCCGCAGCGGTGTCGCAGGATCGCAGGGCCGCAGCCGTTGCGCCCGCGGCTCATCTCGCTAGGATCGGGGCCACAGCGCAATCCGCCGAGAGGCCGCCATGCCGTTCCACCTCCGGCCCTTTGTCGCACCGTTCCTCGCCCGCCATGAGCCCGAGGTCAGCCTGCGCCACAATCTCAAGAGCGGGATCGGCGCCTTCTGCGCCGTGCTCTTTCTCGGCTTCATGCTCCAGCGCACCGAACTGCCGCTCCTGATCGCCCCCTTCGGGGCCAGCACGCTCCTTTTGTTCGGCCGCCCCTCCAGCCCGCTGGCCCAGCCCGCCAATCTCTTCGGCGGCTATCTCATCGCGGGTCTTTCGGCCTATATCGCGGCCTCGATCTTTCCGGGCGTGCTCTGGACCACCGCCGTCTCGCTTGGGGTCTCGTTCATGCTGATGACCTTCTTTCGCGTGACCCACCCCCCGGCCGGGGCCATCCCCCTCATCGCCTTCGCGAGCCCCGTCGACGTGCTCTTTCTCGTGGAGGCGGTCGCGGTCGGGGCCGTCACCCTGACGCTCCTCGCCCTGATCTATCACCGCATCCCGCCCCGCCAGACCTATCCCAGTCCGCCCGACCCCTGAGGCGTGCGCAGGCACCCGCCCCCGATAGGTCCTTCCCTTTCGCCGCCAGATCTCCTATAGGCCCCGCTCGCGGTCCTACACCCTTGGAGGAGGCCGCATACGCCATTGCAAGGAGCATATCATGGCAGAGACACCCGTTCTCGAAGCCGTGGCGCGCGCAGGGGTCGGCAAGGGGGCCGCCCGCACTGCCCGCCGCGAGGGGTTCGTCCCCGGCGTCATCTACGGGGGCAATGAGGCCCCCCAGACGATCAACGTCAAGTTCAACACGCTGCTGAAAAGCCTCAAGGCCGGCAAGTTCCTCTCGACCCTGCTGAACGTCAAGGTGGACGGCGTGGACAACCGCGTGATCTGCCGCGGCGTGCAGCGCGATGTCGTCAAGGACCTGCCCACCCACGTGGACTTCCTGCGCCTCGGCGAGAAGTCCCGCATCAGCCTGTTCATTCCGGTGGACTTCGTGAACGCCGAAAAATCCCCGGGCATCAAGCGCGGCGGCGTGCTGACCGTGGTGCGCCACGAGGTCGAACTCGTGGTGACCGCGGGCGACATCCCCGAACAGCTTGTGGTGGACCTCGAAGGGACCTCCGTGGGCGACACCATCCACATCTCCGACATCACCCTGCCGGCAGGCTCGCGGCCGACCATCACCGACCGCGACTTCGTCATCGCGAACATCCAGGCCCCGTCGGGCCTGCGCGCCAGCGACAACGAGGGCGACACCGAGGCCGAGGACGCCTGAGGGCTGCCAGGCCCCAACAAGACTGCTAGGCTGTGCGCGCTGCGACCCCGTCGCGGCGCGCAATCGGTCCGGAGCCCGTCATGAAACTGATCGCAGGCCTCGGCAATCCCGGTCCGAAATACGCCCGCAACCGGCACAACATCGGCTTTCTCTCGGTGGACGCCATCGCCGCGGCCCATGACTTCGGGCCCTGGCGCGCGAAGTTCCAGGGCCTCGTGACCGAGGGCCGCCTGCCCACCGGCAAGGCGATCCTGCTCAAGCCCGAGACGTTCATGAACCTCTCGGGCGACAGCGTGCAGGCGGCACTGGCCTTCCACAAGCTCACCGTCCGGGATCTGATCGTGCTTCACGACGAGCTGGACCTCGCCCCCGGGAAGGTGCGGCCCAAGACCGGCGGCGGCCATGCGGGGCACAACGGACTGCGCTCGATCATGGCGCATCTCGGCCCGGATTTCGCGCGCATCCGCCTCGGGATCGGCCATCCCGGCGACAAGGCGCTGGTCTCGAACTACGTCCTGTCCGATTTCGCCAAGGCCGACGCGGACTGGCTCGACCCGCTGCTCTCGGCCATCGCCAAGGCCGCCCCGGATATCGCTGCGGGCGACATCAACCGCTTCGCGAGCCTGATCGGCCAGGCGGCTGGCCCCGCGACACCTGCGGCGAGGTCCGATCCTCCGGCACCGAAGCCCGGGCCCGCGCCGAACGCCCCCGACGACCGCAACCCGCTCCAGCGGCTCGTCGACAAGTTCCGATGAGCGCGGTCGTCGCGGCCTTCCGCAATCAGGCGGCGGTCTGCGCCGCCATGGGCTCGCCCTTCACCGCCCGGCTCTGCGCGCTCCTTGCGGCGCGCCTGAGCCCCGGGGGTGCCGTCGCGGACCGGGTCCTCGACTGGCCGGGCGATCCGTCCAACCGCGCCGATGCCCTGCCGCTGCGGCTTGCGGGGGCTTTGCATGCGCTCGTCCTCTCCGGGTCCGACCCGGGTCTGGTCGCCGTCTATCCGCCCCAGGACGCCCCCGCTGACGCCCTCTGGGCGGCCGTGGCCCGGGCGCTCGAAACCCATGCCGCCTTCGTGCTGCGCCGTCTCGACGGGCCGCCCCAGACCAACGAGGCGCAACGCTCGGCGGCACTCGCCCCGGGGTATCTGACGATCGCGGCGGAGACCGGGCTTCCGCTCGTCTGTTCCGAGATCGGGGCCAGTGCCGGGCTCAACCTCGTCTGGGACCGTTTTCGATATGCGTTCGGCGCGGCCGCCTGGGGCGATCCGGCCTCGCCCGTGCATCTCGCTCCCGACTGGCGCGGCCCGCCGCCGCCTTTGCCGGCAGCTCGCGTCGCCGAGCGCGCCGCCTGCGACCGCACCCCGCTCGATCTGCGCGCCCCCGAGACCGAGGCGCGGCTCGCCTCCTTTGTCTGGGCCGACCAGCCCGACCGCCTCGCCCGCCTGCGCACAGCCCTCGGCCTCGCGCGCGCCGAATGGGTCGAAGTCGAGACCGCCGACGCCGCCGACTGGCTCGAACGCCGCCTCGCCAACCCTCGGTTGGGCCATGCCCACGTCGTCGCGCATTCCATCATGTGGCAGTACATGCCGCAGGCCACCCGCGACCGGATCACGGCCCTGCTTGCGGCGCGGGGTGCCGTGGCACAAGCGACCGCGCCGCTCGCCTGGCTCCGGCTCGAGCCGGACGGCACCAGCCCCGGTGCCGCCCTCAGGCTGACGATCTGGCCGCGCGGCGACACGCGCCTCCTCGCACGCGCGGACTTCCACGGGGCCTGGGTGGACTGGCGCGGACCCTGAGGCCCGCGCCCGCCCGTCATTTCAGATGGTGTACCGGGCCCATGCCATAGACCGGCGTCGCAATCCCCACCTGCCGCGCCTTGAGTTGCAG
>JBBQYB010000004.1:0-55058 GCA_038209095.1 Rhodobacterales bacterium | reverse complement strand
TGGATCGATACGGGTGGCGGTCTTGAGACTTGCGGTTGCGATGGTGGCCGGTCTGGGGTGGGCCGTGCAGGCGCAGGCAGAGACAATCGTCTCGCCCGAGGCCTTCGAGGCGCTGGTCGAGGGCCGGACGCTGCATTTCAACCTCGACGGGCGGCCCTTCGGATCCGAACAGTTCTTTGCCGGACGGCGCAGCCTGTGGCGGTTCGCGGACAACCTCTGCGAGGCGGGCACCTGGGCGCCGAAGGACGACCTGATCTGCTTCACCTATGACGCCGCACCGGAACCCCTGTGCTGGGCGTTCCTGCAGGACGGGGGCGGCTATGCCGGCGTGCTGGTCGAAGGCGGGGCCGCACCGGGGTTCCGGCTCGAGCTTGACCGCATCGACACCGCCCCCCTGCCCTGTCCGGGACCGCGGGTCGGAAGCTGAGGACTCAGAAAAGGCTGTCCTGAACCGGCTTCGGTCTGGCGCTCCGTTTGACGGGCTTCGCGCGCAGACGCCCGTCGGCGAATTCGATCTCGAACCCGGTGGCCGTCCCGGCCGCCTCGGCGCGCGGCAGAACCCGGCCCGCCTCGTCGCGCACGATCGCGTAGCCGCGGGCCAGAACCCGCGCGGGCCCGAGCGTCTCGAAGACGCGCGCGAGCCCTTCGAGATGGAGCCGCTGCGCGCGGAGCGCGGCGAGGGCCGCCCGGTCGAGCCCGGTGCCCGCGGTCCCGAGACGGTCCCGCGCCGGCACCATGGCCCGGGCGAGCGTCGCGGGGGTCAGCCGCGCACCGAGCCGGCCCAGCCGGTCGGCGAGCGGTGCCATGGCCCTGCGCAGCGCCTCGGGGCGCAGGGCCGCGTCCGCCCGGAGCAGGCGCTCGCGCCGCCGCTCCAGCCCGCGCACCAGAAGATCGGGCCCGAAGCGCCCGGCCGGGCTCCGCACGAGGACGAGGCGCTTGTCGCGGATGAGGCCCGTGAGCGCCCGGGGAAGCCGCAGGGCGACCCCGTCGAGACGCTGCCTGCGCTCGTCGAGCAGCCCCTCCGGCCGGGGCAGACCGCGCGACAGATCCCGCAGGCGCTGGCCGTTCTGCGCGAGGGTCCGGGCGAGGGCCCCGCGCCGGCGTTCTTCATAGCCCGCCACCGCCGCGAGCAGATCGAGACGCACGGGAACCGCGCGTTCGGCGGCGGCCGTGGGCGTCGGCGCGCGCAGATCGGCCGCGAAGTCGAGGAGGGTCGTGTCGGTCTCGTGGCCGACGGCGGAGATCAGCGGGATGGTGCTGTCGGCTGCGGCGCGCACGACGATCTCCTCGTTGAAGCCCCAGAGATCCTCCAGGCTGCCGCCGCCGCGGGCCACGATCAGCAGGTCCGGACGCGGCACGGGGCCGCCTTTCGGCAGGGCGTTGAAGCCGCGGATGGCCGCGGCCACCTCGGGCGCGCATCTCTCGCCCTGGACGGTCACCGGCCAGACGAGGACGCGGCGCGGAAAGCGCTCGCGCAGGCGGTGGAGGATGTCGCGGATGACCGCACCCGAGGGGGAGGTGACGACGCCGATGACCTCCGGCAGGAAGGGCAGCGGTCGCTTGCGGGCGGCATCGAACAGGCCCTCCGCGGCGAGGGCGGCCTTGCGTTTCTCCAGCATGGCCATGAGGGCGCCGACGCCCGCCGGGGCCATCTCCTCGATGACCATCTGGTATTTCGACGAGCCGGGGAAGGTCGTGAGCCGGCCGGTGGCCACGACCTCCATGCCCTCCTCGGGGCGGGTGGCGAGGCCGCGGGCGGAGGCCTTCCAGATCACGGCGGCGAGGACGGCGCGGTCGTCCTTGAGGTCGAGATAGACGTGGCCGCTCGCGGGGCGCGAGACGCGGCCGATCTCGCCGCGCACGCGCACCCGGCCGAACTCGCCCTCGATGACGCGCTTCACCGCCCCCGCGATCTCGGTGACGCTGAATTCCGGCGCGTTGGCGCCGGGGGCGGGGTCCTCGAACAAATCCATGCAGCCTCGCTTGCGCAGGTACCGGGCCGATCCTAGAACGCGGGCGCGGGCAGGCCAAGCGGGAGACCGGCATGAACATCCTGATCCTGGGCGGCGGCGGGCGCGAGCATGCGCTGTCCTTCGCCTTCGCGGCCAATCCCAAATGCGACCGGCTGTGGTGCGCGCCAGGCAATGCCGGGATCGCGGAGGTCGCGGATTGCGTGGCGCTCGACATCCTCGACGGCGCGAAGGTGCTGGCCTTCTGCCGCGAGAACGCGGTGGATTTCGTGATGATCGGGCCGGAGGCGCCGCTGGCCGCAGGCGTCGCGGACGATCTGCGGGCGGCCGGCATGCTGACCTTCGGGCCGGGCCGGGAGGCGGCGCGGCTCGAGGCCTCGAAGGCCTTCACGAAGGAGATCTGTGCGGCCTGCGGGGTGCCGACGGCGGCGGGCATGACCTTCGTCGACCGGAGGGCGGCGCGGGCCTGGGTGGCTGCCGAGGGCCTGCCCATCGTGGTCAAGGCGGACGGGCTCGCGGCGGGCAAGGGGGTGACGGTGGCCTTCGAGGAGGAGGAGGCGCTGGCGGCGCTGGACGCGATCTTCGCCGAGGGGCCCGGCGCGCGGGTGGTGATCGAGGAGTTCCTGGCCGGCGAGGAGGCGAGCCTCTTCGTGCTCGCGCACGGCACCGATGTGCTGGTGGTGGGCACGGCGCAGGATCACAAGCGGGCGTTCGACGGCGACCGGGGGCCGAACACCGGCGGGATGGGGGCCTATTCGCCGGCGCCGGTGATGACCGAGGCGGTGACGACGCGCGCGCTGGAGGAAATCGTGCGACCGACGCTCGCCGAGATGGTGCGGCGGGGGACGCCGTTTCAGGGCGTGCTCTATGCCGGGCTGATGATCGCGGACGGCGCGCCCCGGCTGGTGGAATACAACGTGCGGTTCGGCGATCCCGAGGCGCAGGTTCTGGCGATGCGGCTCGGGGCGCAGCTCCTCGACGCGTGTCTTGCCTGCGCGGAGGGGCGGCTCGGGGGTGTGCGGGTGAACTGGGCGGAGGATCACGCGCTGACGGTGGTACTGGCGGCGCGCGGCTATCCGGGCCCCTACGAGCGGGGCGAGGCCATCGGCCTGCCCGCGATCACGGATCCGCGGGTGCGGGTGTTTCATGCGGGGACGCGCATGGAGGGGGGGCACCTCGTGTCGGACGGGGGGCGGGTCCTCGGGGTCTCGGCGCGGAGCGCGAGCCTCGCCGAGGCGCAGGCGCTCGCCTACGAGGCGGTGGAGGGGATCGACTGGCCGGGCGGATTCTGGCGGCGTGACATCGGGTGGCGGGGGCTGTGAGGGCCGGATTTGTCCACGCGTGGACAAACTTATAACCTGTTGTTATTGTTAGTTTTTTGGATTTCTGTTAAGGGTATTTCAAGGTCTTTCGGGCGAATTCAGGGCCACAAGAACCGGATCTTCTCAAGGTCCGCGCCGCCGACGCGTTCGGTGCGGCGGTCGGTCTCGCGGCCGGCCTTGGCGCGGTAGAAGGCGAGCCCGAGGGTATTGTCCGCGAGGCACCAGACGGTCAGGGGGGCGATGGCGCGGGCGATGAGTTCGGCATGGGCGGCCTCGAACAGGCGTCCCCCGAGGCCTATGCCCTGGTGGTCGGGGCGCAGGTAAAGCTCCTGGATCTCGCCGCCCGGACCGCTGCGGTTGCGCCCAACGAGCGCATAGCCGGCGAGCGTCCCGCCTTGTTCGACGACGAGAGCGCGGCCCCCGAAGGCGTGCAGCCGGCGCCACCAGGCCGGGCCGCGCCGCGAGATCATCCGGGCGAGCCCCGGTCCGGGAATGATGCCGGCATAGGCATGGGCCCAGGCGGCGGCGTGCACGCGGGCGAGGGCATCGGCATCGCGCCGGTCGCTCCAGCGCAGCGCGATCAGATCGGCACGGGACGAGTTGCCAGCCATGGCATCCGAGTATGCACGCGACAACGCCCCTCGCAAGGCTTTCGCACGGTGGACAGTGGCGCGCGCGGCCCCATGATTAACGCGGGCCACCCGAGGGAACGAGAATGTCGGACGTCGACCTGAAGCCGCGCGGCGAGACACGCCCCCGAACCGCGCGCCCGCCGCTTTACCGCGTTTTGCTGCTCAACGACGACTTCACGCCGCGGGACTTCGTGGTGATGGTGCTGCGCGCGGTGTTCCGGCTCGACACGGACCAGGCAAGCCGGGTCATGATGATCGCCCACACCCGGGGGACCTGCGTGGTCGCGGTCTATACGCGCGACGTGGCGGAAACGAAGGCGAGCCTCGGCACCGAGACCGGCGCGCGGGAGGGCTATCCGCTGACGTTCCAGACGGAGCCGGAGCCGACCGACGAGGAGGGCGACTGACGGCACGACTTTTGAAGCGGCGATTATATACCTTGCAAACACAGAAGCGATAGGTGATCTTCGCTCCCTCAGAAACGAGGGAAACACCATGTCCGATCCCGTTCAGCCCGACGCGCCACCACCCTACAAGGGTTCCGACGCCGCGCCGTTCATCTATTTCGACTTCGCGCCCTTCTTCGGCGTACTCTGCGGCATGATTCAGGTTGAGCTTGCCGCCCGCGCTCTTGTTCCCGGCAATCCGAGTGTCGGGCTTGAAAACGTCGCGACCGGTCATCTCCGGTGCAGTCCGGCTGCCGCTCGCGACTTAATGAACACGCTTGAGCAGGCGCTCAAAATGCTTGAGAGCGGCACCCAAGAGCCGACTGCTACGGCGTCGAAGCTCAACTAGCATCTTTGGTTCCCTTGTCGCCGCCCGCCTTCTTCTTGGGGTCGGGCGCGATCTTGCGAAGCGCTTGTCTCAACTTCTCTTCGTCCAGGTCGACGCTTAGTTCGAGGGCGGCTTGCTCAAAGCGTTCGCGTTGACTTTTCGTGTCGTTCATCGTTCCGTCCTACATGGAACAAGAAAATTCTGATTACGATTATGTACTATATATTGACGAAGCTGGCGATGACGGTCTTGCGCGCGTGAAGCCTATGGACGCTGACGGGGCGTCGGAATGGTTGTGCATCGCTGGATACTTAGTTCGCGCCTCGGATGAGGTTGAAGTTGTTGAGCGCGTCAGGACAATTAGAGAAGATATAGACGCGAGACAAGGTCCGGTACTACACTACCGCAAGCTAAGCCCTACGAAAAGATTACGCGCCTGCCAGATTTTGGCTGAGTTTCCTTCTAGAGGATTCGCATTGTGCTCCAACAAGAAAAATATAAAGGGGCATAGCAACGAAAGGGCGGCGCAGCGCGGCGGTAAGCAATACTACTACAACTTCTGCGTCAGGCTGTTGATGGAGCGTGTGACTGACTTAGTTTTTCGGGACTCTGTAAAGCGTCATGGCTCACCCCGCCCAATGCGCGTGGTTTTTAGCCAAAGAGGCGGGCATTCTTACGGCCAGACCAAAGCATATTGGGAGCTACTAAAAGCACAAGCTGCGGGCGGCACAACGTTTTTAGACAAGCGTGTGATGCGGCATGATGTTTTACGGTTCAACTTGGTAGAATATGTCCCGCATTTTCAAAATGCGGGATTGCAGTTGGCTGACACAGTTGCCAGCGCGTTTTTCCAAGCCATTGAGCCATCTGCTCGCGGGCTTGATCCGAGCGGGGCTCAAGCGCTCTCCCCTATCATGGCGCAGCAAAGCGGTGTGTTTGCCGACTACGGCGTAATCCTGCAACCGACACCTCCGTGGAAAGCGCGCTTAACACCAGATCAGCAACTTATCTTTTCCTTCTATGGTTACTCATTCGGGTAGGAAAAGAAGCGGGCCCTGGCCCCTGTTACCTACCGACGATAGGCCGCCATCCATTTGGGCAACCGTTCGGTGGGTATCCGCACCCTCAAGCGGAGGTGCGACAGAGGGGTTGTCCCAGCGTATCCCGCGTTCGCAAAATATGCGATTCCGCCATGAGAATCAAGAACTTCCTAACTCACTGAATAGATTCGGGCTTCTTGCACACCAGCCCGCCGATACGTCAGCCGCTTTCCGGCAACGGCAAGTATCGCGATCCTAGCGCGCCCTGCGTCATCCACGCCCAGCGCAATGCGGTTGTTATAGCGAGACTCGAACTCAGCAAGATAACGGTGCAGGTGCTGCTTGCCGCAATGCTAGTAGACGCCCTTCATGCCGCGCTTGAAGATGGAGAAGTAGCCCTCGATCGTGTTCGTGTGGATCTCGCCACGGCCATACTCGCCAGCACCGTGGCGAACAAAATCCTGGGCTGCGAAATCTGTCGCCAGATTGGCATACTGACCCGCTGCATCGGTCATGACGTGAGCCTCCTTGGCGATGTTCTCGCGCAGGATCGGGAGAAGCGTGGAGGTCTTGAGGTCGTCAATCACGATGCTCTTGGCGCGGCCCGTGGTGCGATCTACGAGGGACAGCACCTTGTGCTTGTGATGGTAGCCGCGACCCTTCTTGGAGTGCTTCGGCTTGATGGTGCGGTCATTGCCGATGAAGGTCTCGTCAACTTCAACGATGCCGCCGCCAGCGCCGAACGGAGCCAGATCGCCGGAACGCATAGCCTCGCGAATGCGATGCTCCATGAACCAAGCCGTCTTGTACGTGACGCCGAGCGTACGGTGAAGTTGGTGGCTGCTGATGCCCTTCTTGCTCGCGGTCATCAATACAATCGCCTGCACCCACAGGTGCATCTTGACTTTGCTGTCCTCAAAGATCGTGCCGACCTTGACGGTGAACTGCTTCTTGCAGTCGCCGCAGCGCCACAGGCCGACGCGGATGCGCTTATCCGGGTTTGCTTTCACCTTGGTGATACGGCCCGTGCAGCCGCAATGCGGGCAGACCGCGCCATCCGCCCACAAGACACTTTCCACGAACTCGTGGGCAGCGGCTTCATCGTGCAAGTACGGGGCGCTAAGGCTGGACAGGGCGTTTTCTCCTTGCAATCACTATGCCTTAACGCCATCGTGTTTGCAAGGTATATAATCGCCTTTTGAAGCGGCGGGGCCGCCCGGGGGCGGTCAGATCTGCTTTTCGGGCATCTGGACGACGAGGCCGTCGATGGCGTCGGAGACCTTGAGCTGGCAGGTCAGACGCGAGCGGACGGGATCGGGGGACCAGGCGAAATCGAGCATGTCCTGTTCCATCGGATCGCGGGCCGGAAGACGGTCCACCCAGGCCGGATCGACATAGACGTGGCAGGTCGAACAGGCGCAGGCCCCGCCGCAATCGGCCTCGATCCCGGGGATGTTGTTGTCGCGCGCGCCTTCCATGACCGTGAGGCCGGTCTTGACCTCGACGACGTGGGGCGTGCCGTTGAACTCGATATAGGTGATCTTCGCCATGCGTCTTCTCGGTCCTTGGGCTCGATGCGGGTTCGGGCGCTATCTAAGGCGCCTGTCGCGCGGGGACCAGCCCTGACGGATCGATCTTGCGTGCGCCGCAAAATGTTCTATCTTCGTTCTCATGTCGCGCCCCCCCGCCTGGCCCCGGCCGCCGTATTGCCTGACCGCAGCCCAGCTCGCGATCCCTCCGGGGGGCGCGCGGGTGGCGGTGGCAGGGCTGGTGCTGTGCCGCCAGCGTCCGGGCACGGCCAAGGGCGTGGTGTTCCTGACGCTGGAGGACGAGACGGGCACGGCCAACATCGTGGTCTGGGCCAATGTCTTCGAGCGGTTCCGGCGCGCGGTGATCGCGGGGCGGTGCCTCAAGATCACCGGCCGGTTGCAGCGCGACGGGGACGTGACCCATGTGGTGGCGGAAGGGGTGGAGGACATCTCGGCGCTGCTCGACGAGATCGTCGAGGTGGACGCGCTTGCCGGGGCCTGAGCCCCGGACATGAAAAGGCCCGCCCCCGGGTGGGGACGGGCCGGACCGACTGCTAACGGCGTCAGTTGCTGAGGTTGACCGCCACGAACCGCGGCGCACCGTCGCGGCGCACGAGGAGCAGGATCGAGTTGCGCCCGGCCTCCTCGGCGGCCTTGATGCGATCGCGCATCTCGCGCGGAGTGGCCACCGCCTCCTGGCCGACCTCGGTGATCAGATCCCCCTCGCGCAGGCCCTTGGCGAAGGCATCGCTGTCCTCGCCGACGGAGGCCACGAAGAGCCCCTGCTGGTCCGCGTCAAGGCCGAGCTGCGTGCGCTGCTCGTTCGTGAGGCTCATGACGGAGATGCCGAGCACGGTCTCCTCGGCCGGGGTCGCGGGCGTGTCCGGGCTGCCGGGACCCTCGGCGGAGGCGAGGGTCGTCTCCTCCAGGAGGCCGATCTCGACGGACAGGGTCTGCTCGCTGCGGTCGCGGAAGATCTTGACCGGGACGGTGTCGCCCGCCGGGGTGTCGGCGACGATGCGCACCAGTTCGCGCGTGTCCTCTATCGGCTCCTCGCCGAAGGAGAGGATCACGTCGCCCGACCGCAGGCCGGCCTCGGCGGCGGGGCCTTCGGGCACGTCCGTGACGAGCGCGCCGGCCGCGGCCGAGAGGCCGAGCGCTTCGGCCATGTCCTCGTCGACGTTCTGGATGCGCACGCCGAGCCAGCCGCGGCGGGTCTCGCCGAAGTCGCGCAGCTGGTCCACCACGCGCTCGACCACCGCCGAGGACATGGCAAAGCCGATGCCTATGGAACCGCCGTTGGGCGACAGGATCGCCGTGTTCACGCCGATAACCTCGCCCTCCATGTTGAAGAGCGGCCCGCCCGAATTGCCGCGGTTGATGGCGGCGTCGGTCTGGATGAAGTCGTCGTAGGAGCCCTGGAGCGTGCGGTTGCGCGCGGAGACGATGCCGGACGAGACCGAGAAGCCCTGGCCCAGCGGATTGCCGATGGCCATGACCCATTCGCCGACCCGGGCCGCGTCGCTGTCGCCGAAGGCGACGAACGGCAGCGGCTCGTCGCTCTCGACCTTGAGGAGCGCGATGTCGGTGCGCGGATCGCGCCCGACGAGGGTCGCGGTCAGCTGCTCGCCGCCGGCGAAGAGTTCGATCTTGATCTCGTCGGCCTGCTCGATGACGTGGTTGTTCGTCACGATGTAGCCGTCGGGCGAGATGATGAACCCCGAGCCGAGGGCGTTGGAGCGGCGCTGCGGCTGGTTCTCGCCGCCTGGACCGCCCTGGCCCGGCTGACGCTCCATGAAGTCGCGGAAGAACTCCTCGAAGGGCGAGCCCTCCGGCAGCATCGGGCCTGGACCGCGGTCGAGCTGGGCACCCCGGTCGAGCTGGGCCACGTTCGTGGTGGTGGTGATGTTGACGACCGCCGGGCTGAGGCGCTCGGCGAGATCCGAGAAGCTCTCGGGGATCAGGGTCGTGGCCGGGGCCTGGAGCGGCTCCTGCGGGAAGGCCGGAGTGGGAGCCGTCATGCCCAGCGCGAGGACGAGGGCGAGGGCGGAGCCGGTGGCGAAGGTCGCCGCAGCGGGGGCCGTCCGGCCGGCGCTGCGCGCCCGTGCGGCGGCTTTGGGTGGTTGTATCAAGAGTGCCTCCTTCGAGTTGCAGCGACGCCAGATAGAATGCCTGAGGACTTCGCCGATGTCTCGTGACTTGATCCCGCGGGGCGCGCGGTGCAAGTCACGCCTTTGTGCCGTCACGGCCCTGTGAGAGCCGGGAATGCTACTATCCTCGCACAACCCAGACGAGCAACACACCAAGCGATATCGCGAGTAGGCCGGCCTGGCGCAGGCGGTCGGGCCCGAGGGTCTCGAGGGTAGCGAGCAGCTGGCCGAGCCGGCCGGGCGCGAGCGCGAGGATCAGACCCTCGACGATCGCGACCATGCCAAGCCCGAACAGCAGGTCATTCATTCAGGCTCGCGCGCGAGGCTGCGGCCCCGGGCGCGGTCTCGTCCCCGACGGGGGGCGGCGGCGTGCCCGAGGAGGTCGGCGAGCGCAGGTAGTTGAAGAACTCGCTGTCGGGTTCGATCATCAGCGTGGTGTTCGCCCCGGTCAGCGAGGTGCGGTAGGCCTCCATGGAGCGCAGGAAGGCGAAGAACTCCTGATCCGCCCCGAAGGCCGCGGCGAGGATCGAGTTGCGCTCGGCGTCCGCTTCCCCTCGGATGATGTTGGCGTCGCGTTCGGCCTCCGAGACGATCTCGATGGCGGTCCGGTCGGCCTGGGCGCGCACGCGCTGGGCCGCCTCGTTGCCTCGGGCCCGCTCGTCCGCAGCCTCGCGCTGGCGCTCTGCCTGCATGCGGTCGAAGGTGGCGGCGAGGTTCTGCTCGGGCAGATCGGCACGCTTGAGGCGCACGTCGATCACGTCGATGCCGAGGGCGCGCGCCTCGATGATGGCCGCGTCCCGGATGCGGTTCATCAGGCCGACGCGGTCCGCGGAGAGCACGGATTCCGACCGCACCGAGCCCAGCACCTCGCGCACGTTGGCGTTGAGGATCGAGATCAGACGCTGGGACGCGACCTGCATCCCGCCGGCACCGACGGCACGGCGGAACTGGGCCACGTCCGCGATCCGCCAGCGCGCGAAGGCGTCGACGATCAGGCGGCGATCGTCGAGGGGCGTGACCTCGAGCGAGGCGGTCTCGATGCCCTGGATCCGGCTGTCGTAGAAAACGACGTTCTGGATGAAGGGGATCTTCACGCCGAGCCCGGGTTCCTCCTTGATGGAGCGGACCTGGCCGAACTGCAGGACCATGGCCTTCTCGCGTTCGTCCACGATGAAGATCGAATTGAAGACCACGAAGATCAGGAAGACGATGAGGCCGGCGAGGACCGGCATGCGGCGGATCATTCTGTTTCTCCAACGGGACGGCGGAGTTCGTTGAGCGGCAGGTACGGGACGAGCCCGTTCTGGCCGCCGGGCGTGTCGATGAGGAACATCTCCACGTCGCCGAGCACGCTCTCCATGGTTTCGAGATAGAGACGCTTGCGCGTCACATCGGGGGCCTTGAGGTATTCCGCGAGCACGGAACTGAAGCGGCTCGCCTCACCGGCGGCGGAGTTGACCTGCTGGGCGCGGTAGGATTCCGATTCCTGCAGGAGCTGCGCCGACTGGCCTCGGGCCGCCGCGAGGCGCTCGTTGGCATAGGCATCGGCGCGGTTCTGGAGGGTCGAGCGTTCCTGACGCGCGGCTTGGACCTCGCGGAAGGCGTCGATGACCTGCTCGGGCGGATCGGCCTTGTCGAAGTTGACGCGCACGATGTTCACGCCGGAGCCGTATTCGTCGAGCGTGCCCTGGATGAGGTTCGAGACCTCCTGGCTGATGATGCCGCGGTCCCGGCTGAGGATGGGCGACAGGTCAGACCGCGAGACGACCTCGCGCATCGCGGATTCCGCGACGGCCTGGATGGTCGATGTCGGATCGGACAGATTGAAGAGGAACAATTCCGGGTCCCGCACGTTCCACACCGTCTGGAAAGTGATGTCGACGATGTTCTCGTCCCCGGTGAGCATCAGGCCCGCGCTCGCGTTGCGCAGCGTGCCGGAGCCGATCTCCTCGGTGCGCTCGCCGGTGACCTGCACGATCTCGTGGGTCACGACCGGCCAGGGCGCGAAATTGAGGCCGGGCTGGCCGATGCAGTCGCCGCGGCATTCGCCGAAGGTCAACTCGACCGATTGTTCCTCCGGGCGCACGGTATAGACGGAGAGCATGATCCAGAGGCCGAAGAGGGCCGCGCCGATCAGCGCGACGCCGCGCTTGCCGATCCCGCCGCCGCCGGAGCCCGTTCCGCGGCCGGTGCCGCGTCCGCCGCCCATCAGGATCTTGAGTTGTTCCTGACCCTTGCGCACGATCTCGTCGATGTCGGGCATGCCCGAAGGCCCGCCGCCACCGCCGCCGCCGCCACCATTGCCGCCGCCGCCGCTTCCGCGGTTGCCGCCGCCCCAGGGGCCGCGGTCGCCGCCCTTCTTGCCGCCGTTACTGCCGCCGCCTCCGCCGCCCCAGGGACCGCCGTTGTTGTTATATGGCATAGTCGTTTCAACTCCTTCGTGGCGTCAGATCGGGCAGGGCCTACAAGTGACCCCTCGGATGCGTAATTCAAGAGATCACGCGACGGCACGCCGCATCGTGACCAGTTCTTCGGCGGCCGTGGGATGTACGGCCATGGTCTGATCGAAGTCTTCCTTGGTGGCACCCATGCGGATCGCGATGGCCGCGAGCTGGACCATTTCCGCGGCGGAGGGACCGACGATGTGGCAGGCGAGCACGCGCCGCGTATCTGCGGCGACGACGAGCTTCATCAGCATGCGCTCGTCGCGCCCGGCCATGACGTTGTGCATCGGCCGGAAGACCGTCCGGAAGATCTCGACCGGCCCCGCTTTGCGGGCCTCGGCCTCGGTGGGGCCGATCGTGCCGACCTCGGGCTGGGTGAACACGGCGCTGGCAATCAGCGTGTGATCGGGCTTCACGGGGCGCGCGCCGAACACCGTGTCGGCGAAGGCGTGCCCCTCGCGGATCGCGACCGGGGTCAGCGCCACGCGGTCGGTCACGTCGCCCACGGCGAAGATGGAAGGAATGGCCGTCTGCGACCAGTCGTCGACGGCGACCGCCCCGTTCGCGGCGAGCCCGACCCCCAGCGCCTCAAGGCCGAGACCTTCGGTGTTGGGCGTGCGCCCGGTTGCGGCCAGCACCAGATCCACCAGATGGCACTCGTTGTTGTCGAGGGTGACGCGCAGGCCGTCCGCGTCCTTGTCGATGCGGGCCACGTCGCGTCCCGTCTCGAGGATGATGCCGCGCTTGCGCATCGCGTGCGAGACGTGGTCGCTGAGGTCCTGGTCGAAGCCGCGCAGGATGTGGGGTCCGCGGTAGACCTGGCGGACGTTGGTGCCGAGCCCGTTCATGATGCCGGCAAATTCGCAGGCGACGTACCCGCCGCCGACGATCAGCATCCGTTTCGGCTGGACGTCGAGGCCGAACATGTCGTCGGAGGTCGCGACATACTCCGACCCCGGAAAATCGGGCACGAACGGGCGTCCGCCGGTCGCCACGAGAATGTGCTTGGCGGAATACTCCGCACCCGTCGTGAGCCTGACCCTGTGGGGATCGACGAGCGTCGCGCGGGCGGAGAACAAGGCCACGCCCGCCTTGCAGAGGTTGTCGTGATAGAGCGCCTCGAGCCGGGCGATCTCCGCGTCCTTGGCCGCGATGAACTTCACCCAGTCGAAGCTGCTGGGCCCGACCGTCCAGCCGTAGCCCGCGGCATCCGCGAATGCGTCGGGAAAGGCGCTGGCGAAGACCATCAGCTTTTTCGGCACGCAGCCACGGATGACGCAGGTCCCGCCGTAGCGGTATTCCTCGGCGAGGGCCACGCTGGCCCCGTGCTCGGCCGCGATGCGCGCGGCCCGCACGCCCCCCGATCCCCCGCCGATCACAAAGAGGTCGAAATCGAAGTTCGCCGGCATCAGGCCCTCCTCAGGCATCGAGGCTGCGCATTTCCGCCGCGACGAACTCCGCGCGGGAAAAGGCCTGCGGCAGGATCGTGCGCGCGCCACCGTCCGGATCCCCGAGAAGGACGCGCTCGGCCATCCCGATGAAGAGCCCGTGGTCCACCACGCCCGGCAATGCCTTGAGCGCGCTTGCCAAAGCCTTCGGGTCGCCAATGTGCCCGAGGTGCAGATCGAGGATGTGATGCCCCTCGTCGGTGACGAAGGCGGCATCCCCCGTCCGGCGCAAAACCACCTCGCGGGTCGCGACATCGAAGGGCGCGAGCAGCGCCTCGATGGCCGTCCGGGTCACGCTCCAGCCGAAGCGCACGACCTCGACCGGCAGAGGATACGCGCCGAGCCGCTCCACGCGCTTGCTCGGATCGGCCAGCACAATGAGGCGGTCGCTCGCGGCCGCCACGATCTTTTCCTGGAGAAGCGCGCCGCCGCCGCCCTTGATAAGGCTCAGATCGCCGTCGAATTCGTCCGCACCGTCCAGGGTCAGATCGAGACGGCCCAGGGCATCGAGGTCGGTGAGCCGGATCCCGCAGTCGCCCGCGAGGCGCGTCGTTCGCGAGGAGGTCGCGACGCAACGCACGTCGAGCCCGGCGGCCACCCGCTCGCCAAGCAACCGCACGAAGACGGCCGCGGTGGAGCCCGTGCCGAGCCCCAGACGCATCCCCGGCGTCACCAGATCGAGGGCCGCGGCGGCGGCGGCACGTTTGGCGCGATCGGCGGGGCTGTCGGTCGCGGGGCTGTCGGTCAAGGGGCCGCTCCTGTCCTGTCGGGGTCGGAGGGCTTATAGGCCGATCGGGGCGCAACCGAAAGCCGATTTGGCGCGGCTGTCGCGTGCGTGTCGCATTTCACAGGACAGGCCGCGGGCCGGGGCGCATGATGGTGCTGCATCAGGCGGGGCGGGCGGCATGTTTCTGAGTGTTTTCGACGTGTTCAAGATCGGCGTCGGCCCGTCGTCCTCGCACACGATGGGGCCGATGGTCGCGGCGGGGCGGTTCATCGACCTGTTGCGATCGGGTGCGGAGCGCGTGCCGGGGGCCGGGGCCGTGGCGCGGGTGGGGTGCCGCCTGCACGGCAGCCTCGCGTTCACCGGCAAGGGGCATGCCACCGACCGGGCCGTGACCCTCGGGCTCGCGGGGTTCGCGCCCGAGACCTTCGATGCGACACGCGCGGAGGCGGCGCTGGGGACCATTGCAGCCGAGAAGCGGATCGTGCCGGAGGGACTTGGGCCGCTCGCGTTCGATCTCGCGCAGGATCTGGTGTTCGACTACGGCCCCGCCCTGCCCGGCCATGCGAACGGTCTGGTGATGTCGGCCTGGGACGCGGCGGGCAACCTCTATCTCTCGGAGACCTATTATTCGGTGGGGGGCGGGTTCGTCCTGAGCGCGCGCGACCACGCCCGCCCGCCGGTCATGGCCGGGTCCGGGCCGCGGACGCCCTATCCCTTCGCCACCGCGGCCGAGATGCTCGCCATGGCACGCGAGAGCGGCCTCAGCATCGCTGCCATGAAGCGCAGGAACGAGCTGGCGCACCGGAACGGGGCAACGGTGGAGCACGGGATCGCGCGGCTCTGGGAGGTGATGGCGGCCTGCATCGACCGGGGTCTCGCGGCCGGACCGGGGGAATTGCCGGGCGGGCTGCGGGTGCGCAGGCGGGCGGGGGCGATCCATGCGGCCCTCGAGGCAGAGCGCGGGCGCAACCTGACGGCCCCGCATACGGTCAACGACTGGATCGCGGTTTATGCCATCGCCGTGAACGAGGAGAACGCCGCCGGCCGGCAGGTGGTCACGGCCCCCACCAACGGGGCCGCAGGCGTGGTGCCGGGGGTGCTGCGCTATTATCTCGACCACGTGCCGGGGGCGAGCCTGCGGGCCGTGCCGGACTATCTGCTGACGGCCGCGGCGATCGGCGGGCTGATCAAGACCAACGCCTCGATTTCGGGCGCGGAAGTGGGCTGCCAGGGCGAGGTGGGCTCGGCGGCGGCGATGGCTGCGGCGGGCCTCGCGGCCGTTCTGGGCGGCACACCCGAACAGGTGGAGAACGCGGCCGAGATCGCCCTCGAGCATCATCTCGGCATGACCTGCGATCCCGTTGCGGGGCTGGTTCAGGCCCCTTGCATCGAGCGCAACGGGCTCGGGGCCATCAAGGCGGTGGCGGCGGCCTCGCTCGCCCTGCGCGGCGACGGGCGGCATCTCGTGTCGCTCGACGCCTGCATCGAGACCATGCGCCAGACCGGGCGCGACATGGACCACCGCTACAAGGAGACCTCGCTGGGCGGGCTCGCGGTGAACGTGCCCGCGTGCTGAGGCCCGCTCAGCAGCGCCTGTAGCCGAGCGGGCTGCCGCCGCCCACCGCAAGCAGGAGCCGTTCGCCGTCCAGCATCAGGTCGACGTCGACCTGGGATCGCGCGCCGCCGCCCTCGCAGCGGACCGGGCCGATCATGCCGAAAAATCCCTCGGGCGCGGGGGCGGCGAAGGCGCAGGCGGCCTCGGTGAGGGCGAACCCCGCGCGATGGACCGTGAGGGTCGCCGCCTGTGCGCCTGCGCAAGCGGCGGGGTGCAGATCCTCCAGCGCCCAGCGCCCCTCGGCCCCATCGGCCGCGACCATGGCAGGCCAGGCGAGTGCGAGCGCCGCAAGGTATTTCGTCATTCCGGTATCCCCCAGACCCGCGACCCCCGCCGCACCGCGAGACCATCGGGGCCAATCGTGAACGAAACCTTGCCGCGGGCTGCCTGCCCGGGAAGACAGGTTAACCGCGCGGACGCAGGCGCGGCGGCCGGGTGGGGTCGGAGCCGGGGGCTGGCGGTGGGGGCGGCGGCGACGGGGGTTCCGGCATCTCGAAGCGCAGGCCCGCCCGCTCGAAGGCCGCGCGCAAGGGCCCATCGGGACCGACGAAGGTGACGTCGAGCGCCGCCGCACCGTTGAAGCGCGCCGTCTCGGCCACGGCCTCGACGATGGCGGCCTGGGCGGCCTCGGGCGCGCCGGCGATGGCGAGGGCGAGCCCGACCGTGCCGTCCTCCCGGTGGAGCCCCGCGAGCCAGGCTGCGGAGATGCGGTCGGCCATGGCCGCGAGCTTGGCGTCGAGGGCCACGATCAGCGCGGGCGGGGCGGTCCGGGGCGCGGAGATTTCCCGCGCACGGCCGTCCGCGACCTCGGGCGCGCCGGGGGCCATCGCGGCGAGCCAGTCGACGGCGTCGGGCTCGAGCGCGGTCTCGGAGGGTGCCACGCCGGGGTTGAGGGCGATGCCGACCCCCTGCCCCGCGAGCATGCGCACGAGCTTGCGCCCGGCGATGGCCGCATAGGGGGCGGGCGCGTCGAGAAAGGCCGCGAGCCGGGCGTCGCGATCGAAGGCGAGCACGAAGCGGCCCTCGGGCAGATCGAGCACGCGGGGGCGCAGGCGGTCCCCCTCGGGCTCCGCGTCGAGCAGAAGAAACAGTTCCGCGTCGAGCACGCGCTCGTGAAAGCGCAGGCGGGCGGCCTCGTCGCCGGGGTCGGCCTCCATGGCGGCATAGGCCGTGTCGAGCGGTGTGTCCTCGGGGTCCATCCCCAGCCTCTAGCGCGCTGCGAGCAACAGGGAAACCCGCCGGCGCAGGTCGGGCACCAGATCGGTCTCGAACCACGGGTTGCGCCTGAGCCAACCGGTGTTGCGCCAGGACGGATGGGGCAGCGGAAGCACGCCGTCCGGGGCCGTTCGCCAGTGCGCCACGGTGTCCGTGACCCGCCCCGCCCCGAGACGCCAGACCTGGGCATGGGCGCCGATGAGCAGCGTCAGGCGCACCTGCGGCATGGCCCCGAGGGCGCGCCCGCGCCAGGTCGCCGCACAGACCGCCGGCGGCGGAAGGTCCGAGCCCGCGGCGTCGTAGCCGGGAAAGCAGAAGGCCATGGGCAGGACCGCAATGGCGGTGCGGTCGTAGAAGGTCGCGCGGTCGATCCCCATCCAGTCGCGCAGCCGGTCGCCGGAGCGGTCGTCGAAGGGGCGGCCCTTCGCGTGGACCTGCGCGCCGGGGGCCTGGCCCGCGACGAGGATGGGCGCGGTCCCCGACAGCCAGGGGACCGGACGGGGCGCATGGCGCGTGGCGGTCGCGGCGAACCGCGCGGCGCAGAGGCGGCAGGCGGCGATATCGCGCGTGAGCGCGTCGAGATCCTCCATCCGTCTGCCTTCCGTGCGGTGAGGGGCCTTAACTTTCCCGCTTCCCCGGTCTAGGGTCCGCGCCGATCGAATAGGAGGAGCCGATGGCCGAAATCAAGGACCCCGAGAACACGCTCGTGATCACCCTCAAGGGGGGCGACGTGCACGTGGAGATGCTGCCCGACGTGGCCCCGAAGCACGTAGCGCAGATCAAGGAACTGGCGCGTGCCGGTGAATACGACAACGTGGCGTTCCACCGCGTCATCGAGGGCTTCATGGCCCAGACCGGCGACGTCGCCAACGGCGACATGGAGGACGGCTTCAACATCGGCCGCGCCGGCACCGGCGGCTCCTCGAAGCCGAACATCAAGGCGGAATTCTCCAAGCTGCCCTTCGACCGCGGCGTCTGCGGCATGGCCCGCAGCCAGAGCCCGGACAGCGCCAACAGCCAGTTCTTCTTCATGTTCAAGGAGGGGCATTTCCTCAACGGGCAATACACCGTCTGGGGCCGGGTCGTCGCCGGGATGGAGCACGTCGACGCCATCACCCGCGGCGAGCCCCCGAAGAGCCCGGACCGCATGATCTCCGTGCGCGTGGCGGCCGATACATGATCCGGCGGGCATTCATCGGGCTGGGCATGGCACTGGCCCTCGGCCTGCCGGCCCTCGCCCAGGACGCGACCGAAGCCGATCCGGAGAACGTGCTCGTCATCGAGGTGGAGGGATCCGCGACCGGCACCGTCGAGGTGCTGCTGCGCCCCGACATCGCCCCCCTGCATGTCGAGCGGCTCAAGGCGCTTGCGCGCAGCGGCGCCTATGACGGCGTCGCCTTCCACCGCGTCATCGAGGGCTTCATGGCCCAGACCGGCGATGTGGAGTTCGGCACGCGTGCGGCCTTCGCCTCGGGCGGCGCCGGCACCGGCGGGTCGGACATGCCGGACCTGCCGGCGGAGTTCTCGGACCTCAGCTTCGACACGGGCGTGCTCGGGATGGCGCGCAGCCAGGATCCGAACTCCGCCAACAGCCAGTTCTTCATCATGCTGGCCCCGGCCCCGCATCTCGACGGCCAGTATACCGTCGTCGGCCGGGTCATCTCGGGCCAGGACGTTGTGGATGCGATCGCGCGCGGAGCCGGGCAGAACGGCATGGTGGAGACGCCGGACTACATGACGTCGGTGCGCGTCAAGGCCGACATCTGACGCTCCACGACCGGGCGGCGCGATCGCGTCGCCGCCCGGTGCCGGCGGTCTCGACCGGCCGGAAGACTTTGTCAAAAATTCGTGGTTGATTTCCGGGGAAGGACCCGGCCCGGATCACCTTTTGTTCAGCACGACGCGCTAGCCAGAAGCTCCAAGCAAGCGACAGCCGGGGCGATGCGCGATGACGAGCCGAGACGAGATGCCGGACAGGCAGGCGCTCCCGGGCGAGATGTGCCGGGAGGCTGCGGCCGCGCGCCTCGCCGCCGGACTGGCGCAGGCCCCGACCGGGCTGATCCTCCTGACGGCCGGGGGCGTCGTCGATTTCGCGAACGTGGCCTTCGAGACGGCCCTCGGCGCGTCCGGCCTGACGGGCCGCAGGCTCACGGCGGTGGCACCGCATCTCTTTGACCCGGACGGCACGCCGATTTCCGGCGGCACCCCGGCCGTGACCTGGAGCCGTCAGGCCGACGGCGGGTTCCTCGGGATCTGCGACGCCGCGCGGCCGGCCCCTGCCATGAGAATGCCGGACCGCGATCCACTGACCGGGTTTCTGAGCGCGCAGGGCCTCACGGAGGCGCTGGGGGCGCTGAGCCAGACCGCCCCTGAAACTCCCGGCGACGTGGCGGCGATCTATCTCGATCTCGACTATTTCCAGCGCGCCGTCGAGACGCTCGGGCCCGACGGCGGCGACACCCTGTTGCGGCGGGTGGCCGCGCGCCTCCGCCCGGTGATCCGCGCGGGCGATCTCGCGGCCCGGCTCGGGCACGACGAATTCGTGCTGGCTCTGTATACCGACGGCGGGCGCGACGGTCCCGCCGAGATCGCCCTTCGGCTTTGCGAGATGCTGGCGCGCCCGTTTCTCGTGAACGGCCACCAGATCCTGATCGGCGCGAGCGTGGGGCTGGCCCTGCGGTCCCAGAGCACCGGGACCGCTGGCGACGTGATCCGGCTCGCGAAGATCGCCATGGAGGATGGGCGGCGGACCGCGCGGGGCCAGATCCGCTGGTACGAAAGCGCGATGAGCGAGGCGCTGCGCGAGCGCCGGTTCATCGAGAACGGACTGCGCCGTGCGTTGCTGCTCGACGAATTCGAGGTCTTCTATCAGCCGCAGTTCGACTTCGCGCAGGATACCATCACCGGCTTCGAGGCGCTGATCCGCTGGCGTCACTCCGAGCGCGGCCTGATCTCGCCGGTGACGTTCATCCCCATAGCCGAGGAAATGGCGCTGTTGCCGGCCATCGGGGCCTGGGTGCTGCGCGCCGCCTGCACCGAGGCCGCCAGCTGGGCCGGCAACCTCACCATCGCGGTCAACGTGTCGCCGATCCAGTTCGAGATGGCGGATTTCGTGGCCGTGGTGGAGCATGCGCTGAAGCGCAGCGGCCTTGCGCCCGGACGGCTGGAGCTGGAGCTGACCGAAGCGGGGCTCCTGCGCCACGAGGCGAGCACGGTCGCCCGGATGAATGCGCTGCGCGCGCTCGGGGTGCGGCTCGCCCTCGACGATTTCGGGACGGGCTACGCCTCGCTCAACTATCTGCGCCAGTTCCCGTTCGACAAGATCAAGATGGACCAGTCCTTCGTGCGCGGACCGACCGCCGACGTGGACACGATGCGCATCGTGCAGGCCGTCGCCCAGCTCGGCCAGTCCTTCGGGATGACCGTGCTCGCCGAAGGCGTCGAGACCAGGGGCCAGCTCGAGGACGTCCGCGCCCGCGGATGCGACAGCGTGCAGGGATATCTTTTCAGCAAGCCGATGCCGGCCCACAAGGTTAAAGCCTTCATCGCGCATTTTTCTTCCGCCCACCGCCCGGCCGGGCCCATTGTTACAGGATCGGAGCCGTCATGAGCCTGCCCGAAGGGCGCCTTCTGCGCGCAGTCTATTTCAGCCGCAACTGCATCGACCTGCCGCTCGCGGAGATGCGGCCGGCCATCGACGACATCCTGCGCACGTCCCAGCGCAACAACGCCCGGGTCGGCGTGACCGGAGCGCTGATCTTCACGGGCAACGCCTTCGGACAGGTGCTGGAGGGGCCCATCGAACAGGTCGAGGAGATCTTCGACCGGATCCAGGGCGATCCCCGGCACTGCGACGTGACGGTGCTCGACATCTGCGAGGTGACCGAGCGGTCCTTCACCGGCTGGGCCATGGGCTATGTCGGGTTCGACCAGGCCGAGGACGATCCGTTCCGGGATTTCGACCCGACCGTCCTGCGCAGCCAGACGCCGGCGGCGGTCGAGCTGTGCGACCTGCTCTGCGGGCTCGCGCAGCGCAGCGAGCTGCGCAACGGCACCGCCTGAGATGGCCACAAGCCCGCCGCTCAGTCCGCGAGGCGGACGAGGGCGTGACGCTTGCGGCCCGCAGATAGCTTGAGCGTGCCTTCGAGATCCGCGGCCCCGAGGAGCAGGCCCGCATCGTTCAGCGCCCGGTCGTCGAGACGCGCGCCGCCCTCGGCGATCAGGCGCCGCGCCTCCTTGCCCGACGCAGCGAGGCCGGACCGCACCAGCAACTGGACCACGGAGACGCCGGCCTCCGGCACCTCGCCGCGGTCGAGCGTCAGGGTCGGCAGGTCGTCGCCGACGCCGCCCTGCTCGAACACCGCCCGGGCCGTGGCCTCCGCCGCTTCGGCAGCCTCGGACCCGTGGCACAGGGCGGTGACCTCGCGGGCGAGGATCACCTTGGCCGTGTTGATCTCGGATCCGCCGAGGGCCCCGAGACGGTCGCATTCGTCCAGCGGCAGTTCGGTATAGAGCTTCAGGAACCGGCCCGTGTCCGCGTCCGTGGTGTTGCGCCAGAACTGCCAGAAGTCATAGGGGCTCAGCATGTCGGCGTTGAGCCAGATGGCTCCGCCCTGGGACTTGCCCATCTTGCGGCCGTCCGAGGTGGTCAGGAGCGGCGTGGTCAGCCCGAAGATCTCGGTGCCCTGCACCCGGCGGGTCAGATCGATGCCGCTGACGATATTGCCCCACTGGTCCGAGCCGCCCATCTGCAACAGGCAGCCGTGCCGGCGGTTGAGCTCCAGGAAGTCGTAGGCCTGGAGGATCATGTAGTTGAATTCGAGAAACGACAGCGACTGGTCGCGGTCGAGGCGGGATTTCACGCTCTCGAAGGAAAGCATCCGGTTGACCGAGAAATGCCGTCCGATGTCGCGCAGAAAGCCGAGGTAATTGAGATCGTCGAGCCATTCGGCGTTGTCGAGCATCAGCGCCCCGTTCGGCCCGTAATCGAGGTATTTCGAGAATACGGCGCGCAGCGAGGCGATGTTGGCCGCGATCTGGTCGGGGCCGAGCAGCGGGCGTTCGTCGGAGCGGAACGACGGATCGCCCACCTTGGTGGTGCCGCCCCCCATCAGGGTGATGGGCCGGTGCCCGGTCCTTTGTAGCCAGCGCAGCAGCATGATGTTCAGCAGGTGCCCGACATGCAGTGAGGTCGCGGTCGCGTCATAACCGATATAGGCGGACACGGTCCCCTTGAGCAGTGCTGCGTCCAGCCCCTCGAGATCGGTGCAATCCTGAAGATAGCCGCGCGAGGCCAGCACCTGGAGAAAGTCGCTGCGGGGGCGGTAGGTCATGGCACGGTCCTTTCGCGGGCGGCGCAGGCGTTCTATAGCGAAGCCCTCGATGAAGGGAAGGGCGATGGCCGGATCCGTGCGCGCGCTGGGGTTGATGTCGGGCACGTCCATGGACGGCGTGGACGCGGCGCTGATCGAGACCGACGGCGAAACGATCGCTGCCTTCGGCAGGGGCCGGTTCCGCCCCTATGCGCCCGAGGAGCGCGCCTTGCTGCGGCAGGGGCTCGGATGCTGGCCTGACGCACCGGGTCTCGAGGCGATCGAGGCGCTGGTGCGCGCGACCCACGGGTTGGTCGTTGCGGAGTTTCCGGAGGCCGAAATCGTGGGGTTTCACGGCCAGACGCTCGCGCATGCGCCGCAGGGGCGCGGCACGCACCAGATCGGGCGCGGCGATCTGCTGGCAGCCGAGGTCGGGCGCACCGTGGTCTGGGACTTTCGCACCGCCGATGTCGCGAGCGGCGGCGAGGGGGCGCCCCTCGTGCCGTTCTTTCACCACGCCTGCGCCCGCTGGATCGGGGCGCGGGGGCCGGTCGCGTTTCTCAACCTCGGGGGGGTCGGCAACGTCACCTGGGTCGACCCGCGCAAGCCGTGCCCCGAGACGCTCGGCGCGCTGATGGCGTTCGACACCGGGCCGGGCAACGCACTGATCGACGATTTCCTGCGGCTGCGGACAGGCCTCGACTATGACGCCGAAGGTGGTGTGGCGGCCGCGGGCAGGGTCGATGCGCAGGTGCTGGCGTCCCTCGCGACGCTGGCCTATCTGGCCCGCAGGCCGCCGAAATCCCTCGACCGGAACGACTTTCACGACTTCCTCGGGCGAGTTGCGCATCTCTCGACCGAAGACGGCGCGGCGACGCTGAGTGCGGTGACCGCGGCCTGCGCGGCCGAGGCCCTGCGCTGGTTCCCCGAGCCGCCCGAACGCTGGCTGATCTGCGGCGGCGGACGGCTCAACCGCACGCTGCTCGGCATGATCGCAGCCCGCACGAACGCGCCGGTGGACCCGGTCGAGGCGGTGGGTCTCGACGGCGATCTGCTCGAGGCCCAGGCCTTCGCCTATATCGGCGTGCGGGTGATGCGGGGGCTGGCCACCAGCGCGCCCTCGACCACCGGCGCGCGGTTGCCCGTCTCCGGCGGACGGATCGCGCGGCCCTGAGGGGGGAGCCGCCCTTTGGCGGCAAGTGGTGCGCGCGGTGCGCGGATTGTTTTATAGATTGGCAGGGGCCTGTGGGCCCCCGCCGACTGCTCTCCAGGTTAGCAAACCTGAATGAAATCCGAGGGTCAGCGCGCGCGGGAGAACAGGATTTGCGCCGCGAAGGCCGTGAAGACGCTCGCAAAGAGCCAGTCGATCAGGCGCACGATGCGCGGCTTGCCGCGCAGCACGGCCGCCACCCTATCCGCGGCCAGCACCATCGCGGTGACGATCGGCAGGGAGATCAGGAGGAACAACAGCCCCAGCGTCAGCAACTGGCCGGCAGCACCCGCATCCCCCGGCGAGACGAACTGGGGCAGGAAGGTCATGAAGAACAGCACGATCTTGGGGTTGAGCAGGTTGATCGCCACGCCCGCGGCCCAGGTGGACAGGAGGCTCTGGCGCGGGGCGGCCGTACCGGGCAGGGCCAGCACCGAACGGTGGCGCAGCGCCTCCACCGCAAGCCAGAGCAGATAGGCGGCACCCGCGATCTTCAGCGCGAGAAACACCTGAGGGGCCGCCACGATCAACGCGGAGAGGCCCAGCGCCACCAGCACCGTGTGCACGAGGATCCCGGTGCAGGCCCCCGCGAGGGCCGCGAGACCCGCCGCACGGCCCTGGGTGAGCGCGCGGCCGAGAAAGAACGTCATGTCGGGGCCGGGCGTGATCGCGATCACGACGACCGCGACTGCGAATGGGCCCAGCACCGCCAGATCGGGCAGCCAGTTCAACGCGAGATCACCGCGAGATCACCGCGACGTCTCGGTCAGCCGCCGGCGCACGTAATCGTCGACGAGGCCGATCATCTCCTCCATGCCTGGGTCGAAGAAATGGCTCGCCCCCTCGATGGTGGCCTGGGTGATCGTGATGCCCTTCTGGAGCTTCAGCTTGTCCGCGAGCGACGTCACGTCCGCCACGGGGGCCACCCGGTCCGCAGAACCCGAGACGATCAGCCCGGAACTCGGGCAGGGCGCGAGGAAGCTGAAATCGTACTGGTTGGCCGGAGGCGCCACGGAGATGAAGCCCGCGATCTCGGGGCGCCGCATCAGAAGCTGCATGCCGATCCACGCCCCGAAGGAAAACCCCGCCACCCAGCAGTGTTTGGCATTGGGGTTCATCGCC
Organism: Rhodobacterales bacterium; assembly: GCA_038209095.1. Lineage (GTDB taxonomy): Bacteria > Pseudomonadota > Alphaproteobacteria > Rhodobacterales > Rhodobacteraceae > Amaricoccus. The sequence goes on along the minus strand of JBBQYB010000004.1, from coordinate 30,548 downwards.
TGGAGGTAGTCGAGTGCTGCGGCCGCGTCGGACAACTCGCCGATGCCCTGGTCGTATTCGCCCTGGCTGCGCCCGACGCCGCGGAAATTGAACCGAAGGCAGGTGAAGCCGATCTTGTGGAACGCGTAATGCAGGTTGTAGACGACCTTGTTGTTCATCGTGCCCCCGAACTGCGGATGGGGGTGCAGGATGATCGCGATCGGCGCGTCCCGGTTCTTTTGTGGATGGTAGCGCCCCTCTAGGCGGCCATCGGGTCCTGGGAAGATGACTTCGGGCATGAGCCCCCGCTGCAGATCCAGTCTCGCGCCGCCGAGACGAGCTTGACGGGTTCGCGCACAGAACCTAGAAACATTCTAAATTTGGCTGAGCGCGACCCCGGGCCCGCAGCAGTTAAGGACTAGCGGGTGCAGCGTCAACACGTTCATGTCATTGCACCGGATGCGGTGCAGGCATGTCATTGCACCGGATGCGGTGCCGGGTCGGGTGAGGCTCCAGTCGGAGAGGGTCGGGCGATGAAGCTGAGCACCAAGGGACGCTACGCAATGATCGCGCTGACCGATCTTGCGGCCCAGGGGTCCGACCGGCTGGTGTCGCTCTCGGAGATCGCGGAGCGCCAGGACATCAGCCTCGCCTATCTCGAGCAGCTCTTCGTCAAGCTGCGCCGGGCGGACATCGTGGATTCGGTGCGCGGGCCCGGCGGCGGCTACCGGCTCGGCCGGCCCATCGAGCAGATCCGCATCTCCGAGATCCTCGCCGCGGTGGACGAGACGATGGATGCGCTGTCGCGCGGGGCCGGGGCGAGCGGGGCGACCCACGGCACCGCCGAACAGCGGCTGACGGACAAGCTCTGGGAGCAGCTGTCGGCGAACGTCTATGTGTTTTTGCACCAGACGCGGCTCGGGGACGTGGTGAAGAACCAACTCGCCCCCTGCCCTGCCGTGCCCGCCTTCGTCGAACTGGTGGACGAGCCGTCGTGACGGCGCGCGCCTATCTCGACTGGAACGCCACGACGCCCCTGCGCCCTGAGGCGCGCGCGGCGATGATCGCGGCGATGGAGGTCGCGGGCAATCCGTCGTCCGTGCATGCGGAGGGGCGCCGGGCCCGCGGCGTGATCGAGCGGGCCCGCGCCCAGATTGCCGAGGCCTTCGGGGCGCAGGGGGCGGAGATCGTGTTCACCTCCGGGGCCACCGAAGGCGCGGCACTGGCACTTGCCGGGCGCGGGATCCTCGCATCGGGCGTCGAGCACGACTGTGTGTCCGCCTGGACGGATGCCGATCTCGCCGCGGACCGGACCGGGCAGGTCACCGTGCCTGCGCCCGAGCGGAGTGCGCTCCAGGCCGCCAACTCGGAGACCGGGATCGTGCAGGACCTCGTCCCCGGCCTCGCCTTCGTCGATGCGGCGCAGGTGGCGGGCAAGCTTTTGTTCGCGTTCGATGCCTCGGGCGCGCGGACGGCGGTGATCTCCGGGCACAAATTTGGGGCACCCAAGGGTGTCGGCGCGCTGATCCTGGCACCCGGCACCGAGGTCGCGCCCAACTTGCGCGGCGGCGGGCAGGAACTGGGCCGCAGGGCGGGCACGGAGAACGTCGTGGGCATCGCGGGTCTCGGGGCGGCGGCGGAGGCTGCGGCGCGCGATCTGGCCGCCGGCGTCTGGTCGCGGGTGGCCGAACTTAGAAATATTCTAGAAGACGCTCTGGAAGCGTCTGCGGAAGGGACTATTTTTATCGGAGAAGGGGTGACGCGTCTTCCGAACACGTCCTGCATCGCCACACCCGGCTGGAAGGCGGAGACCCAGGTGATGCAGATGGATCTCGCGGGCTTCGCGGTCTCGGCGGGGTCAGCATGCTCGAGCGGCAAGGTCCGGGCGAGCAAGGTCCTGACGGCCATGGGATACGGTCCGGACACCGCCGCTAGCGCGATCCGGGTTTCCATCGGCCCCGCGACCACCGAGGCCGAGGTTCTGGCATTCGCCAGAGCCTGGGAAACCGACTACCGCCGGTTCCGGGCGAAAGCCGCGTGAGCGGGCATGGGGAGAGATGATATGGCGGCTTATGACGAGATCAGTGCCCGAGACGGCGTGGACCAGCAGACGGTGGACGCGGTGCGTACTGTAGGCGAGCGTTACAAATACGGCTTCTCGACCGAGATCGACACGGAGTTCGCGCCGAAGGGCCTCAACGAGGACATCGTGCGTCTCATCTCCGCCAAGAATGAAGAGCCCGAGTGGCTCACCGACTGGCGGCTGCAGGCCTTCGCGCGCTGGAAGACGCTGGCCGAGCCCACGTGGGCGATGGTCTCGCATCCGAAGATCGATTTCCAGGACCAGTACTATTACGCCCGTCCGAGCAGCATGACGGTCAAGCCGAAGTCGCTCGACGACGTGGATCCGAAGCTGCTGGAGACCTACTCGAAGCTCGGGATCCCGCTGCGCGAGCAGTTGATCCTCGCGGGCGTCGAGGGGGCCGGGGACATCCCCGCCGAGGGCCGCAAGGTCGCCGTGGACGCGGTGTTCGACAGCGTCTCGCTCGGGACCACGTTCAAGGACGAGCTGGCCAAGGCCGGCGTGATCTTCTGCTCCATTTCGGAGGCCGTGCGCGAGCATCCCGATCTCGTCCGCAAGTACCTCGGCTCGGTCGTGCCGATCAGCGACAATTATTACGCGACGCTCAATTCGGCGGTCTTCTCGGACGGATCCTTCGTCTATGTGCCCCCCGGCGTGAAGTGTCCGATGGAGTTGTCCACGTATTTCCGCATCAACGCGGAGAACACCGGACAGTTCGAGCGCACGCTGATCATCGCCGACAAGGGGTCCTATGTCAGCTATCTCGAGGGGTGTACCGCACCGAAGCGCGACGTGGCGCAGCTGCACGCGGCGGTTGTCGAGTTGGTGCTGCTGGACGATTCCGAGATCAAGTACTCGACCGTCCAGAACTGGTATCCCGGCGACGAGAACGGTCTCGGGGGCATCTACAACTTCGTCACCAAGCGCGCCGATTGCCGCGGCCACCGATCCAAGGTGATGTGGACGCAGGTCGAGACGGGCTCGGCGATCACGTGGAAATATCCGTCTTGCATCCTGCGCGGGGATGCCTCGTCGGGCGAGTTCTACTCGATCGCGATCGCGAACAACTACCAGCAGGCCGACACCGGCACCAAGATGATCCATCTCGGCAAGGACACCCGCAGCCGGATCGTCTCGAAGGGCATCAGCGCGGGGTTCGCGCAGAACACCTATCGCGGCCTCGTCTCGATGCACCCCAAGGCGAAGAACAGCCGGAATTACACCCAGTGCGACAGCCTGCTGATCGGCGACCAGTGCGGCGCGCATACGGTCCCCTACATCGAGTGCAAGAACAACTCGAGCCGGATCGAGCACGAGGCGACCACGTCCAAGGTGGACGAGGACCAGCTGTTCTATTGCCGCTCGCGCGGGATGGACGAGGAAGAGGCCGTGGCCCTCGTGGTCAACGGCTTCTGCCGCGAAGTGCTCCAGGCCCTGCCCATGGAGTTCGCCATGGAAGCCCAGAAGCTCGTGGCAATCAGCCTCGAGGGGTCGGTGGGATGATCGCCGCGCGGGCAAATGCCCTCGTGGCTCTGTGGCGGCGCGGCTGGTCCGCCCCGCCACGCGAGTTGTTGGCAGGGGCGCTGATGGCACTGACGGTGTCCGGGTCGCTCGCGATCACCCTCGGGGTGTTCGCGGCGTTGCCGGTGGGATTGATCGCGTTCGTGGCGGGGGGCGTGCAACTCGCCCTCGCTTACGGATGCGCAGGTGCGCTGGTACGGCGCAAGGAACGGGGAGAAAGCCGATGATTGCTTTGGGAGCCATACTGATTGGAATAGCGGTCACGGCGGGGATCCTCGCGACGGGAAACGGCCGCAAGACCCCGGTGCCGATCCCCGTCCGCGTCGAGGACGACCGCAAACGGCCACGCTGAGCGGCTTGAGGCGGCCCGGGCATAGTCGCAGGGCCGCCCCTCGCGCACGCCGGTGCGCCGACAAATTCATGAGGACCTGATGCTGAAAATCGAGAACCTGCACGTGAAGCTGGAAGAGGAGGACAAGCAGATCCTCAAGGGCGTCGACCTGGTCGTGAAACCGGGCGAGGTCCATGCCATCATGGGTCCGAATGGGTCGGGTAAGTCGACGCTGTCCTATGTGCTCGCCGGCCGCGAGGGCTACACGGTGACCGAAGGCTTCGCGACGATGCTCGACGTCGATCTGCTGGCGCTCGAGCCCGAGGCCCGGGCAGCGGCCGGCCTCTTTCTCGCCTTCCAGTATCCCGTCGAGATCCCCGGCGTCGGCAACATGACCTTCCTGCGCACCGCGGTGAACGCCCAGCGCAAGGCCCGCGGCGAGGCGGAACTGAACGCCGCCGATTTCCTGCGCGTCGTGCGCGAAAAAGCCCGCGCCCTCAACATCGACGCGGAGATGCTCAAGCGCCCCGTCAACGTCGGCTTCTCCGGCGGCGAGAAGAAGCGCAACGAGATCCTCCAGATGGCGATGCTGGAGCCGAAGATGTGCATCCTCGACGAGACCGACAGCGGCCTCGACGTCGATGCGATGAAGCTGGTCTCCGAAGGCGTCAACGCGCTCCGCGGCCCGGACCGCGCCTTCCTCGTGATCACCCACTATCAGCGCCTGCTCGACCACATCCGCCCCGACGTGGTGCATATCATGGCGGACGGGCGCATCGTGCAGACCGGCGGTCCGGACCTCGCGCTCGAGGTCGAGAACAACGGCTATGCCGGCATCCTAAAATCGGTGGCGTGATGGCGGTCCCTGCCCTCAAGCTCGACGCGGCGGGCGCGCTGCTCGCCGCCTATCCCGAACCCTCGACCGAGGCCCCCTGGGCCGCCGCCGCGCGCGCCGAGGCAGCCCGGCACTTCGCCCGGAACGGCGCGCCCGTGCGGCGCGACGAATACTGGCGCTTCACCGATCCGGCGAGCCTGACCGCCCTGCCCGCTCCCAAAGCCGCGGTGGTCGAGCCCGAACGCCTGCCCGTCTTCGACGGGGCCGACAGGCTCCGGATCGTCTTCGTCGACGGCGTCTTCGCACCGGACCGCTCCGATCCGCTGGAGATGGCGGGCGTCGAGATCCAGCCCCTCGCCGCCGCCCTGCGCTCGGATATCCACTGGGCGCGCGAGGTCTTCGGCGTGCTCGAAGCCCGCGGCCAGGATCCCGTGGACCGCCCCATGGCGCGGCTCAACACCGCGCGCGCGACCGAAGGCGTGGCGATCCGCGTGACGGGCCGGGCCGCGAGACCCGTCCATTTCCAGTACCTCCACGCCTCGGAGGATTCGGACGCGCTGATCCGGCACGTCGTCAAGCTCGAGGCCGGTGCCGATCTGACCATGCTTGAGACGGGACCCGCCGCCTCGCGGTTCAACAAGGTCATGGAGGTCGAGATCGCGGACGGGGCCGCCTTCCACCACGTGCGCGCCCAGGGGCGCGACCACGAGCGGCGCGCGTTCACCGCGATCTTCACCCGGCTCGGGCGCGAGAGTGCTTTCAAGTCCTTCACCCTCACCGCTAACGGCCGCCTGACCCGCAACGAATGCGTCATCGAGTTCACCGGCGACGATGCCCATGCCACGGTCGCCGGGGCCTGTGTCGGCGACGGTGATTTCCACCACGACGACACGGTGTTCGTCACCCACGGCGCGGTGAATTGCGAGAGCCGCCAGGTTTTCAAGAAGGTCCTGCGGTCGGGGGCCGTCGGCGTCTTCCAGGGCAAGATCCTGGTCAAGCCCGGCGCGCAAAAGACCGACGGCTACCAGATCAGCCAGGCGCTGCTTCTGGACGAGGACAGCCAGTTCCTCGCCAAGCCCGAACTGGAGATCTATGCCGACGACGTGAAATGCTCGCATGGCTCGACCTGCGGGGCGGTGGACGAGACGGCGCTCTTTTACCTTACGTCGCGCGGCATTCCGCGGCGCACGGCCGAGGGATTGCTCGTCCTCGCGTTTCTCGACGAGGCCATTCAGGAGATCGAGGACGATGGTCTGGCCGACGACATCCGCAACCGCCTCGGCGACTGGGTCGCGCGCCGCCAGGGAAGCTGAGCCGGCCGTGTCGGACGGTCTCGTCGCCGCGATCTGGCGGTCCTACCGGTCGCCGCGCGGCGTCATGGCGGATCGCATGGCCTCGGGGCTGACGGAATCGGGCGCGCAGCGCGACCTCTGGATCGCCTGCGGCCTCTTCTTCGTCGCGAGCGCGCCGAATGCGGTGCGTCAGGCGCAGGCGCTCGACATCGACGATCCGGTCTCGGGCGCGGTGGCAGCCCATCTTTTCGGCTTCATCTTCGTCGCACCCTTGCTGTTCTACCTGCTCGCCGCCGTCCTGCATCTGATCGCGCGGGCCTTTGGCGGCACGGGCGGGTTTCGCGCGGCCCGGGTGGCGCTGTTCTGGACGGCGCTCCTTGGCGGGCCTCTCGCGATCGTCGTCTCGGTGGCGGGCGTGTTGGGTGAAATCGCCGCAGGGCCGGACTTCGCCGCCCTCGCGGGCTATCTTTCGATCTTGGCGTTCGCATACTGGCTCTGGCTTCTCGCCAATGCGACCGCCGAGGCCGAAGGGTTCCGGGATGCGCGCCGGGTGGTTCTGGTTCTGGGCGCCGCTTGCGTCGGGATCTGGGCCCTGCTCGGGACGGCGATCGCAGCGGGAGCGGGTTGATGGGGCGCGAGGCGCAGGGGAACGGCATGTGGACGGCCCTCGCGATCGACAGCGTGCACGCACCACGCGCCGCCGCCCAGCGTCTGCTGGCCTCGCAGGTGCCGGCGGGTGCCGTGATCGAGGCGGCCATCCTGATCACCTGCCTCGGCGTGGTGCTCGGCTACGTCGCGATGCAGCTGAGTGCGGGCGACGTCGATCCGGTCTCGCGGGTGGTTCTCGGCGCACCCCTGTTCGGGGCGGCGATCCAGCTCGGCCTGATGAGCCTCGTGATCGGGCTCACGGACCGGGTGGGCCAGTTGTTCGGTGGCAAGGGCGATCTCTGGGGGGCCGCGCGCGTCGTCGTCTGGCTGAACGGGCTGACGCTCGCGATGCAGGCGCTCCAGATCCTGGCCCTCGTCGCCCTGCCGCCGCTGGCGGGTCTGGTGGCGCTCGCGACGCTGTTCTGGCTCCTGTGGGCCTATGCGAATTTCACGGCCGAACTGCACGGGTTCGACTCGCCCCTGGTGGTCCTGGGGGTCACGATCCTGACGGTGCTCGGGATCGCCCTCGGGTTGACGATCCTGGTGCGTCTGTTCGGTCTGTCTGGGTAAGGAAGAGAACATGTACGACGTCGAAACGGTCCGCCGCGACTTTCCGATCCTCTCGCGCGAGGTGCACGGCCGGCCCCTGGTCTATCTCGACAACGGAGCCTCGGCCCAGAAACCGCAAGCGGTGATCGATGCGGTCACGACGGGCTATTCCATGGAATACGCCAATGTCCATCGCGGCCTCCATTACCTCTCCACCGTCGCCACGGAGAAATACGAGGCGGTGCGCGAGACGCTGCGCGGCTTTCTCGGCGCGCGCCGCGACGAGGAGATCGTGCTGACCACCGGCTCGACCATGGGGATCAACCTCGTCAGCTACGCCTGGGCCGCGCCCCGGTTTGAGCGCGGCGACGAGATCGTGCTGAGCGTGATGGAGCATCATGCCAACATCATCCCGTGGCATTTCCTGCGCGAGCGTCAGGGCGTGGTGCTGAAATGGGTCGACGTGGCCCCCGACGGCTCGCTCGACGCCGAGGCCGTCATCGACGCCATCGGCCCCCGCACCAAGCTGATCGCGATCACCCACATGTCGAACGTGCTCGGCACGGTGGTGGATGTGAAGGCGATCTGCACGGCCGCACGGGCCCGCGACGTCGCAGTGCTGGTGGACGGCTCCCAGGCCGCCGTGCACATGCCGATCGACGTGGCCGACATCGGCTGCGATTTCTACGTCGTGACAGGCCACAAGCTCTACGGGCCCACCGGGACGGGGGCGCTCTATGTCCGGCGCGAGCGCTACGCGGAAATGCGTCCCTTCCTCGGCGGCGGGGACATGATCCGCGACGTCGGCAAGGAGGCCATCACCTACGGCGAGGCCCCGCTGAAATTCGAGGCCGGCACGCCGGGCATCGTCGAGACCATCGGCCTCGGGGCCGCCATCACCTACATTCAGGGTCTCGGGATGGAGAACATCGCGGCCCATGAGCGGACCTTGCGCGATTACGCCCGGTCGCGTCTGGCGGGGCTGAACTGGATCTCCGTGCAGGGCGACGCCCCGGACAAGGGGGCGATCTTTTCCTTCACGCTGGACGGCCAGGCCCACGCCCACGACATCTCCACGGTGGTCGATCGCAAGGGCGTCGCGGTCCGCGCGGGCCATCACTGCGCCCAGCCGCTGATGACGCATCTGGGCCTGAATGCCACCTGCCGGGCCTCGTTCGGGCTCTATAACACCGTCGCGGAAGTGGACGTGCTGATCGGCGCCCTCGAGACCTGTCACGAGTTGTTTTCCTGACGGCGGCGCGCGGCCGCCCGAGCCGTCAGCCCGCCTCGCGCAGCACCCAGGCACAGACCGCCGCCACGTCTTGCGCACGCACCTGTGCCGCACTGGCATCCGCTCCGACCCGGACGCCGATCCCGCCGAGACTCTGGGCCGCCACGATCGCATCCTCGTCCGTCGTGTCGTCCCCGATCATCACCGGCATCCGCCCCGCGAACGGCGCATGGCCGCACATCGCGCGCAGGGTACGACCCTTGTGCGCGGCCTCGGGCTTGACCTCGACAACCATCTTGCCCGCCTGCCAGACATGGCCCGCCACCGCCTGCGCCGCCGTCTGCGCCGCCCGGATGCACTCCGCCTCGCGCTCCGGCGCTGCCCGGAAATGCAGCGCCGCGACGGCACCCTTCAGTTCCAGCCGCACGCCCGGCGCCTCCGCCGCCCTCCGCAACGGCCCCAGCACCGCATCGGGCGGCGGTCCCGGAGGCTGCGGCAGCGCGGCATCCGGTGCCGCGATCTCCAGGCCGTGGCCGCCCGCACGCCACAGACCGGCGGGCGTGCGGCCTGCGAGATCGCCGAGCCCTCGCCCGCTCAGCACCGCCACCGCCCCGCCGAGCCGCAATGACAGCCGTTCGAGAGCGCTTGCCACCTCATTGGGCATCTCGACCGCGTCCGGATCGGGCCCGAGCTCGGCCAGCGTGCCGTCGAAATCGATGAACAGCGCATGGGTCGCGGAGAGGCGCAGATCCTCCAGCGCCTTCATTCGGGTGCACCCTTGACGGCGGTCGCCGCTTCAAGCGCATCGAGGAACTCGTGGCGCCACCAGACGATGTCCTCGGCCACGATCCCCGCGTGCAGCTTGCGCCAGCGCTCGCGCCGCTCCTCGAGCGGCATGTGCAGCGCGTGGTGGATGCTGTCCGCCAGCCCACGGATGTCGTGCGGATTGACCAGCAGCGCGTCCTGCATCTTCTCCGCGGCCCCTGCGAATTCCGACAGCACCAGCACGCCCGGATCCTCCGGATCCTGCGCCGCCACGAATTCCTTCGCGACGAGGTTCATCCCGTCATAGAGCGGTGTCACCAGACCGACGCGGGCCTGCCGGAACAGCCCCGCCAGCTCGTCGCGCGCATAGCCCCGCGCGAGATAGCGGATCGGCTGCCAGTCGAGATCGGCGATCTCCGCGTTGATCCGCCCCGCCAGCCGGTCCAGCTCCTCGCGCAGCGCCTGGTAGGCATCGACGGATTCGCGCGATGGCGGCGCGATCTGCAGGAAACTGACCTTGCCGTGCATCTCGGGGTGGTCGTCGAGCATGCGCCCGAACGCCTCCATCCGCTGCGGCAGGCCCTTGGAATAATCCATCCGGTCGACGCCGATCACCAGCGCGCGGCTGTCGATGATCCGCCCGATCCGCTGCGCCGCCGCCCGGCCCGCCGGCCCCACGGCCATCTCCGCCATCTCCGCCGGATCGGTGCCGATGGGGAACGAGCGCGTCTCCACCAGCCGGTCGAACACCCGGAGCCGCACGTCGTCGATCGCCTCCGCCCCGCAGTTCTGGATCAGATACCGGCGGAAATTGGCGGTATCGCGGTCGGTCTGGAACCCCACCAGGTCGAAGGCACAGAGCCCCCGCGCCAGCCGCGCATGTTGCGGGATCGAGGTGAAGACCTCCGGCGCGGGAAACGGGATGTGCAGGAAAAAGCCCATCGGCCCCTCCCAGCCCGAGGTGCGCATCTCCTGGCCCATCAGGAGCAGGTGATAGTCGTGGAGCCAGACGATGTCGCCGGCCTTGGTCTGCTGCGCGAGCAAGCGCCCGAAGCGGCGGTTGACGCGCTCATAGCCGTCGAAGGCCGCATCGTCGAAGATCGCCAGATCCACGCGGTAATGGAACACCGGCCAGAGCGTGCGGTTGGAGAACCCGAGGTAATAGGTCTCGTGCTCGTCCTCGGTCAGATCCGACAGCGCGAAATCGACGCCGTTCTCCGAGAACATGGTGACGCCGCGCTGCTCGCGGTCGGTGATGTCGCCCGACCACCCGAACCAGAGCCCGCCGCCCCGTTCCACCAGCGCGTCCCAGAGCGCCACGGCGAGCCCCCCGGCGCGGGGCTGGCCGGGCGAGACGGTGCGGTTCGAAGCGATGATCAGGCGTGTCATTCCGCTCAATGACCTACCGGCTCGCGGCCGCGGTGTAAACGCCGACCTTAAGCTGTGGAGGGCGCCGGCCCCTCCTCACCGCCCGACTTCCCGGGGCGCTCCCACCGGGGCGTCGCGCGCGGGGATCACGCCGCGCAGGCCCTCGAGGGTGATGCGGTAGTGGTCCGACAGCAGCGCGCAGGCCTGCGCCGCGTCATGGTCGAGCACCGCGTCGAGGATCGCGCGATGCTCGGCGGCGGCTCCCGCGCGGCGCTCGACGCTCGGGTTGGTGTTCATCGACAGGCTGCGGTACCGCACCGCCTGGTCCATCATGGTCGAGCAGAACGCGAGGAGCCATTGCGAGCCGCACCGCGCCAGCAGCAGCATGTGAAACGCCTTGTGGCGGGCCTCCCAATCCTCGGTCGCGACCGCTGCCCCGTCGTCCTCCGGCATGCGGCGCTGGGTGCGCGCGAGCCGGTGGCAACTCACCACCAGCGCCTCCTCCCAGGCCTCGTCGGTGCGGGCGATCGATTCCGTCAGCGCGCGCGTCTCGAGCCAGATGCGCGTCTTCACCAGTTCCTCCAGACTGTCCATGGAGATCGAGGTCACGTAGAAACCGCGGTGGCTCTTGCGATCCACCAGCCCCTCGGAGGACAGCCGGTTCAGCGCCTCGCGAACCGGGACGGCCCCGATGCCGTAGCGCTCCGAGATGGCCTCGATCTGGAGCTTCGTCTCGGGCAGGAGCACGCTCTGGAGGATGTCGCGGCGGATCAGGGCATAGGCCTGTTCGGACAGGTTGCGCCCCGCGCCCGCGGGGCTCGGCGCGCCGGTCATGTCAGCCGATGCCCCCCGGCCGGTCGGACTTGTTCCAGAAGACGAGCCGGCGCTGCGCCCAGACGACGGTGAAATAGAGGGCGAGCCCCAGCAGGCTGAGATAGAGGATCAGCGCGAAGACCCGCGGCGTGTCGAGCTGGCTCGCGGACTGGCGGATCAGCGCGCCGAACCCTTTGCCCCCGCCGAGGAACTCCCCGGTGATCGCCCCGGCCATGACGCCCACCGCCGCGATCTTCAGCCCGGTGAACAGATAGGGCAGCCCCGTGGGCAGCTTCAGCCGGAACAGCGTCTGGAGCCGCGTGGCTCCCATGGACTTGAACAGCATCCGTTCGTTCTCGGAGGCGGCATAAAGCCCCGCCGCGGTCGAGACGACGATCGGAAAGGTCGCGATGAAGGCCGCGAGCGCCACCTTGGAGGCGATGTCGAACCCGAGCCAGGCGATGAACAGCGGCGCGAAGGCGACCTTCGGCATGGTGTCGATGGCGACGAGATAGGGCATGACGGCGCGCTCGCCGAACTTGGTCTCGCCCACGAGCAGCCCGAGCGAAAAGCCGATGGCGAGGGCGATCAGAAACCCGTAGATCACCGTGAGCGTCGTGGTCCACAGCGCCTCGAACATGTAGCCGCCGGCGATCAGGTTGGCGCCCACGAAGATCAGATCCTCGAGCGTCTCGCCGGGTGTGGGCAGGATGATGTTCGAGACCCACCCGAGGCGGGTCACCAGGTCCCAGATCCCCACGACGATGACAAACAGCGCCGTCATCGCCACCCAACGGGGGATCCGGTCGATGAAGGCCTCGTGTTCCACCCAGACGGTGTCCTCGGGGGTGCCGGCGGACAGATCGCTCATTGGAAGGCCTCCTTGCCGAGAAGATCGCGGATGTGGCCGACGATCTCGCCGAACCGCGCCGTGTTAATCATGTCGAGCGTGCGCGGGCGGGGCAGATCGATCGCGACGTCCTCCACCACCCGGCCCGGGCGCGCCTGCATCACGAGGATGCGGTCGGACAGGATCACGGCCTCCGCCAGCGAGTGGGTGACGAGAAACGCGGTCGCCCCGCGCTCCATGCAGATGCGCTGCAATTCCATGTTCATGAAATCGCGGGTCAGCTCGTCGAGCGCCGAGAACGGCTCGTCGAGCAGCAGCATGGCGGGATCCGTGACCAGCATCCGGCAGATCGAGGCGCGCTGCGCCATCCCGCCCGACAACTCGCCTGGATAGGCCTGGCCGAAGGCCCCGAGGCCCACGAGCTGCAACAGATCCTCTGCGCGCCCCACAGCCTCGCGCGCGGCGGCCCGACCCTCGCGCATCTCGATGGGCAGGAGGATGTTCTCGATCGTGGTCTTCCAGGGCAGCAAAGTCGCCTGCTGGAACATCATGCCGATGTCGGGGCGGGGACCGGTCACCGGGCGACCGTTGAGGACTACCCGGCCGGTGGTGGGCGGCATGAGCCCCGCCATGATCTTGAGCAGGGTCGATTTTCCGCAACCGGACGCCCCGATGACCGAGACGAACTCGCCCTTTTGGATCGTCAGATGCACGTCCGAGAGCGCGGTCAGCGTGTTGCGCGCATAGGTCTTCGAGACGCGCGAAATCTCGTAGACCGGCCGCGCGGTGTCTGCGGCCGGTCCGGGGTTCGGGATGCGGGGCTCCGCCATCATCCTGTGGCGTTCCATCCCGCCACGTACTCGTTGGAATAGACCGCCCCGAGGTCGGGCAGCGGCTCGGACAGCGCCCCGGATGCGACCGCCGCATCGTGGATCGCCTGCCAGTGCTCGGGGGGCTGATAGCCGAAGCCCTCGGCGAGAAAGGCGTCCGTGGGCGTGATGCGGTACATCACGCCATCGAACAGCGAGGCCGCATAGTCCTGCTCGCCCTCCTGCGGGTTGCCGGCGGCGCAATGCGCGAGGCTGATCTCCTTGTTGGCCGGATCCGCGGCAAAGACCGTGCCCCGCACCATCGCGCGCCCGAAGGCCGGTGCGAGATCCGGCGTGGCGGCCATCTGGCTCTCGAGCATCGCGAGACCGTTGCCGAAGAACCCGAGATATTCCTCGGGGGTAATCTCGCGCAGATCGAGCCCGCGCGACGCGAGGATCGCCGCGTCCGAGACCGCTCCGGCATAGGCCGTCACGTCGTCGCGCAAGAACGCGACCGCCGCTGTGCCGCCGTCGCCCACGGGCAGGAACTCGAAATCGGTGCCGGCGGTCATCCCGAGCCCCGACATGATGGCGGTGGTGAAGGACACCTCGGCGCCGTCCGCGGTGCCGACGCCGATCACCGTGCCGCGCAGATCGGCCGGGGTCTGAAACGGGCTGTCGGTCTTGACCAGGAGGCCGAAGACCGACTTCGGGTAGAGGTTGTAGAGGAACTTCACGTCCACCCCGCGCGCGCGCGCCCCGAGCGTCGGGCCCGGTCCGGGCGCGCCGATCTGGGCCTGTCCCGCCGCCATGGCCTGGAGCACGGAGGACGAGCCGTCGACGGCCTCCAGCGTGGGATCGAGCCCCTCCTCGCCGAAATAGCCCTCGCCCACCGCAACCCAATAAGGCAGCCAGGTCAGCGCGGAGGGGTTCGGCACCGCGAAGGTGATGGCGGTCTGCGCGCGCACGAGGCCCGGCGCGCCGATGGCCGCGGTCGCCGCCGCCCCGAGCGAGAGCCTGCCGAACCCGCGGCGCGAGAGTGGAATGTGTTTGGTCACGAGGTATCCTCCCTGTCTGTTTCTTGGTCGTCCCGCCCGGCGTGTCCCCGCCGGCGGCAGCCACACCACGTTATACGATTCTCTCCGTCCGTCAAAATAATACATGAAAAAGCGTCCAGGACGGTTTCATATCTTGATCCGGCGCGATTTTCGCGAGAGTCTGCCCCCGACGGCAGGGACCCCGAGCGATTCTGCACCGGGTCCGCCCATCACCCGAGAGAGGATTTCCATGGTCGCCCATGCCATCGCACCGCCCGCCACGGCGCAGCTCGCCATCACCGGATCGGACGAGACCTATCCGGTGCGCCGCATCTATTGCATCGGCAAGAACTACGTCGCCCACATCATCGAGATGAACGCGGACGAGCGCGACCCGCCCGTGATCTTCATGAAGCCGACCGACGCGATCGTGGCGGGCGGCGGCGAGATCCCCTATCCGGTGTTCACCAAGAACTTCCACTACGAATGCGAACTGGTCGTCGCGCTGAAATCCGGCGGCTACAACATCCCCGCGGCCGAGGCCGCCTCGCACATCTTCGGCTACGCCGTGGGCCTCGACATGACCCGCCGCGACCACCAGGCCGCGGCCCTCGCCAAGGGCCTGCCTTGGGAGGTCACCAAGGGCTTCGACCATTCGGCACCGGTCGGCCCGATAACCCGCGTCGCGGACACCGGCATCCTCACCAGCGGCCATGTCCGACTCAAGGTCAACGGCGAGCCTCGCCAGGACGCCGACATCTCGCTCATGATCTGGAAGGTCGACGAGATCATCGCAAAGCTCTCCGAACAGCACCGGCTCACCGCGGGCGACATCATCATGACGGGCACCCCCGCCGGCGTCGGCGCGGTGGTCACCGGCGACGTGCTCGACTGTTCGGTCGACGGGCTCGCTCCCATGCGGGTGCGCATCGGAGACCCCGCCGTGTGAGCATACCCGCCCGCCTCGCGGCGCTGGGCACGGCCACCGTCGCGGAGGCCTGCGCGCTCGCGCGCATCCTCCAGCCGGGCCTGCGCCCCCTCGCTCCCGGCATGCGCCTCGGCGGGCCCGCACGCACCGTGCGCTGCCGGCCGGGCGACAACCTGGCGATCCACCGGGCGATGGCCGCGGCCCGACCCGGCGAGGTGCTCGTCGTCGACTATGCGGGCGCGCTCGACAGCGGTCCCTTCGGCGAGATCATGGCGCTCGCCTGCCAGTTGCGCGGCCTCGCGGGTCTCGTCCTCGACGGGGCCGTCCGCGACAGCGCCGAGATCGCCCGGCTCGGCTTTCCGGTATTCGCGCGCGGCCTCCACATCCGCGGCACGACCAAGACCGATCCCGGTGCGCTCGACGTGCCGGTCCGGATCTGCTCCGAGACGATCGGGCCGGGCGATCTGGTGCTGGCCGATGCCGATGCGGTCGTCGTCCTGCCGGCCTCGGCGGCAGCCCCGGCCCTGGCGGCAGCCGAGCTCCGCGCCGAAGCCGAGGCCGTCATGATCGCCCGCCTGCGCGGCGGCGAGACCACGCTGAACATCCTCGGACTGGACAGGGAACACATGCCATGACCTCAATCGCCATCGTCGGGACCGGCCGCATGGGCACCGCCTTCGCCCTGCGCCTGATCGAGACGGGCCGGCCCGTCACCGTCTGGAACCGCACGGCCGCACGCACGGTCAAGGCCGTCGCGGCCGGGGCCACCCTGGCCCCAGATCTCGCGGCAACTGCGCAGGCGGACGTCATCCTGATCTCGCTCACCGATGCCGCGGCGGTCACGGCGGTGACGCAGTCCCTGGCCGGCCACGGGATCCGCGGCCGGCTGATCGTCGATCTCTCGACGCTCCTGCCGAACGAGACGACGGCCGTCGCCGGCATCGTCGCCGCCGCAGGTGCGGATTTCGTCGAATGCCCGGTGGGCGGCACGGTCGCCCCGGCCCTCAAGGGTCAGCTTCTCGGGCTTGCCGGCGGATCGGACACAGCCTTCGGCCGGGCCCGCCCGGTGCTGGACCTGCTCTGCCGCCGGGTGGAACACCTCGGCCCGGTCGGCAGCGGGGCGCGGATGAAGCTCGCCGTGAACCTGCCGCTTGCACTCTACTGGAAGACGCTCGCCGAAGCCCTGACGCTCCTCAAGGGCTCTGGCATCCCGACGGCCACGGCTATCTCGCTCATCGCGGACAGTTCCGCCGGCCCGACCGTCCTGAAGAACCGCGCACAGGTCGTGATCGACACGCTGGAGGGCACCGACCAGCCGGGCACCTTCGACATCGCGGGCCTCGCGAAGGACCTCGACCTCGCGTTGCGCCAGGCGGCCCTGTCCGGGCACGGCCTTCCCCTGTCCGAGGCTACGGCCGCCTCCTACGCCGAGGCACTCGCCGCGGGGCTCGGCCGCTACGACGGGGCGAGCCTCACGCGGTACCTCGGACGAGACTAGGCATGGAAACGCTCTGGAACCCCGAGACGCTCGCGGGCCTGATCGGGGCGCTGATCCTCGCGGGCGCGGCCATCGGCTTTCTCGCGGGCGTGTTCGGCGTGGGGGGCGGGGCGATCTCCGTCCCGGTCTTCTTCGAGATCTTCGGCATCCTCGGCTACGCGCCCGAGATCGCGATGCCGCTTGCGGTCGGCACGTCACTCGCCGTCATTATCCCCACTTCCATCAGTTCGGCCCGCGGCCACCACGCCAAGGGCACGCTCGACCTGCCGATCCTGCGCGCCTGGGCGGCTCCCATCCTGCTCGGGGTGATCCTCGGGGCCGCCATCGCGCGGTTCGCGAGCCCGGCCGTCTTTCAGATCGTCTTCGTCGTGGTGGCGGCGATCAACGCGGCCAAGCTCCTGACGGGCGGCAAGGGGTGGCGGCTCGGCACCGACCTGCCGGGCACCTTCGGCATGCGGCTGAGCGGGACCCTGATCGGGCTCGTCTCGGCCATCATGGGCATCGGCGGCGGGGCGGTCTCGAACCTCTTCCTGACGCTCCACGGGGTGCCGATCCACCGGGCCATCTCGACCTCGGCGGGCGTGGGCGTGCTGATCGCGATTCCGGGCGCGATCGGCTACATGATCGCGGGCCTCGGCCGCGCCGACTTGCCGCCCTTGTCGCTGGGCTTCGTCTCGCTCGCGGCCTTCGCCTTCACGGTCCCGACCTCGCTGCTCACGACCCGCTTCGGCGTGGCGCTGGCGCACCGCCTGTCGCGCCGCACGCTCGAGATCGGCTTCGGGTCGTTCCTGCTGCTCGTGGCCGCGCGGTTCCTGTGGGCGCTCCTCACCTGAGCCGTCCGGAACGCTTCCGGATCAGAACTGCACGGTGAAGTGGTCCCCCGCGTCGGGCTCATTGCCCGTCAGGTTCGCCTTGGCGATCTGGACCATGAACCCGATGCTGCCCTTGGTGGCCCAGACCTCGGCCGTCTTGGGCTCCAGCCGCAACAGCCGGATGTCGGGGTCGTCCTTGCCGTCGAACCAGGCCGAGACGACCGGGTTCCACAGATCGTCGAGCTTCGCGCGGTCTTGCACGACCTCCGCCAGACCCTCGATCCGGGCATGCATGTCGCCTCCGCCCGTCACGATCATCGACGCCTCGGCGGGGCCATGGGCGGCGGCGCTCGCGAGGTCGGTGCCGTCCGCGGTGACGAACCAGATCGCGTTTTCGTGACGCCGCGGCTGGGGCGCCATCGGCACGTGGCGGGCATCCCCGATGGACAGCATGGCGGCGTGAACGTCGGCGATCTCGGACCAGAATTTATCAGTCGACATCTTGTATCCTTTCAAATTTCCAGGGCCAGATCAGGCAGGCAAATGGCCCGCGCAAAGCACGGGCCATTTCCGAAAGATCGTCGGATCAGTTGGTATATTCGGGCAGGCCCTCGATCTGCTCGCGGGTCATCACCGTGTCGATGCGCAGGTTCTCGCCCATCTCGTTCACCTGGAACTTCGCTTCGTCAATGGGAAGCGCCACGGTGCGGGCCCCGATCCCGAGAAAGCCGCCGATGTCCACGACCGCAGCCGAGATGCTGTCTTCGCCGTCGAGGACGAGGTCGGTCACGGACCCGACGCTTTGGCCGCTCGCATCATAGATGTTGGCCCCGAGGATCTTGTCGGCAGACAGGGTGGCCATGTCGACCGCCATATAGTTCTGGTCCATGTCGGTCAGGTGCTCAGGCATGTTCTCGGCATTGGCCGTGTCCATTCCGTCCGTCTGCTCGACGGGATCGATGATCACTGCCGTCGCGGTTTCTGTTTCAACCGGCTCGGCCCCGAGACCCTCATTCATCTCCGC
This sequence comes from Rhodobacterales bacterium, assembly GCA_038209095.1. GTDB lineage: Bacteria > Pseudomonadota > Alphaproteobacteria > Rhodobacterales > Rhodobacteraceae > Amaricoccus. Next base: position 12,175 of record JBBQYB010000004.1, on the reverse strand, counting down.
CGAATTCATCGACGACATCCGCCAGTCGCGGGGCGTGAACCCGAGTGTCAGGGCGGCGGGATCCCACTGCGGCATGGACTCGAGCTGTTCTTCCGAGAAGGTCGTCACGACCAGATACTGGCTGAACACCTCTGCATTGCCGTCATCCGGGACCATATAGAGATCGGCGAAATCGAGCAGGACGGTATGCGCCCCGATCCCGAGGAAGCCGCCGATGTCGACGATCACACCGCGCACGTCGCCATCCTGCGTCAGGACGATATCCTCGACGTCGCCGATGTCATCCCAATCGCTGCGGCTCGCCCCCAGGATATCGCCGCTCATCCAGCCCATTTCGCTGCGCGCATAATAGTCCTCGGTGGCCATGCGCTGGTCGTTCAGGGCGCGGACCTCGGGATTGTCGATGGCATGAACGGACATGCCGATGAAGTCGGAGGACCGGAACGCAGGGACGTTTGCGGTGGTCATTTCACTCTGGGCGACTGCCGCGAGCGGAAAGGCCGCCACGAGGGCCGAAGTAATCATGAACTTTTTCATGTCTGTCTCCTGGGAATTGTTTGCGCGTGCTATGGCAACGCTCCCTCCCAAACGCGCTTTGCCTCCGAAGGTTCCCGCAACGCGACGGGTCGTGAAACGATCAGATCTGCGGTGGCACCGTCGGAGAATTCGGGGCGGATCTGATGCTAACTTGGGAAATTGAATGAAATCAAAAACTTGCATAGCGTCACATCGTGTGACGCTTCGCGGAACCAAAAAAAGGCCGCAGGACGAGGTCCTGCGGCAAGGTTGCAGCGATGAAAGTAGAGGCAGGTCCGCCCTCAGGCGGGAGGTTTTCCGCGTACTGCGCGTGCGATCATCGAGATGACGAACAACACGAGAAATACGAAGAAAATGATTTGCGCGATCCCGGCGGAGGCGCCGGCAATGCCGCCGAACCCAAGAACGGCTGCGATCAGCGCTATAACCAGAAAAGCCACGGCCCATCCAAGCATTTCTGTCTCCTTGTTCCTGTCTGCGCCGATCGGCAGCTGCCTCGCGGCGATGTGCAGGGTCAACGCAAAGACCCAACTGCGGTTCCGGCCCGCGCCATCACAGGATCGGGCGCTGCTCCTCCTCCGTCTCGACGATGTCCGCAAGGTCGGCCAGACCGCGCGGGTCGGTCACCCGCAAACGCCCCGGCGTCCAGATGGCCAGCCCGTCCCGGCGCAACCGCGCGACCGTCTTGTTCGTATGGACAAGCGACAGACCGAGCGCATCCGCGAGATCGTGCTGGCGGAACGGAAACGGCACCACGCCCTCCCGCGCCATCCCCAGCGCCGTCAGCCGCCGCCAGATCCGGAACAGTGCCCAGGCGAGCCGCCCTCCGGCGTCCCGCTGCCCCAGCGTCGCGATGGTCTCGCCCAGGAAATGCTGCTCGACCGCCGCGATCCAGGTCAGATCGTAGGCCCGCTCCGGCTGATCGCGGAACAACTCCCAAAGCCGCGCCCGCGGAAACACACAGAGCGTCATCGGGGACGCGGCCTGGACGGTATAGGCTCCCTCTTGCATCAGCCCGCCCTGCAGCCCCAGGAAGTCCCCCGGAAACGCGAAGTTGATGACCTGCCTGCGCCCGTTCGGGAGCAGGACCGAGCGCGTGGCCATCCCCGAGAGCACGGTATAGAGAACTTCCGACCGCTCCCCCTCGCGCAGGACCGTCTCCCCGCGATCGACGGACTTCTCGCCGGACTTGAAGGTCCGCATGTAATCGAGTTCCTGAGGTGTCATGGGGATAAAGATGCTGCGCCGGCGCAAGGGACAAGCCGCACAATCCGTGATGCCGCTCATCGCTTCTCCCACGAGGTCCGGACGTGTCCCAAACTTTCGCCTGCTCCTATGTCGCAGTTTAATGCAGGCGGTCTCGATCCGGTTCCTAGTGCGCGCGGTCTACCCGAAGGATTGCGCATGCCGACCTATCTGATCGCCGAGCCCGTTATGCTGATCGCGCAGGATCTGGCGGCCTGCATCAAGGACGTCGACCCGGATGCCGAGATGGTGATCGTGCCCCCGGGACGGTACGTGCTGGCCGCCGCACCTGACCGCCTGCATGCCGCTTTCCTGCACATGGATCCCGAAGTGGACCAGTGGAAGCCGCTCTATGTGGCACTCCGGGCGCGCGGAGCCGAACTGGTCTTCTTCGGCGGGGCGGCGGAGCGCAGCACGCATTCCGAGCGCGTGCTCGAGAGCCCGTTCTCGAGCGAGACCGTCGCGACCGTCGTATCCCTGATCAGCCGAAACACGGTTGTCGGCTGATCAGGAAGCAGGGTCGCCGCTGAAGGAAACGGCGACCCCAAGGATTCAGGATCAGGCGGCCAGCGTCTCGGTCGACGAGAAGAACATCGCCTGGCTGACCGCGGAGCGAACCTGTTCCTCGGTAAAGGGCTTCGTGATGAGGAACGCGGGCTCCGGCCGCTTTCCGGTCAAAAGCCGCTCCGGGAAGGCGGTGATGAAGATCACGGGCATGTCGGGGAACTTGGCCAGGATCTCATTCACGGCATCGATCCCGGAGGAATTGTCCGCGAGCTGGATATCCGCGAGGATCAGGTCGGGCCGGTCGTGCGTGGCCATGGCGACGGCATCGTCCCGGGTGCGCGCGATGCCAATGACCTTGTGACCGACGCTTTGGACGATGTCGGCGATGTCCATCGCGATGATGGCCTCGTCCTCGATCACCAGGATGCGACCGGCGACGGCGTCCTCCATCTCGCGGGTGGCCGCCGCGATCAGGCGCTCCACGTCCTCCGCCTCGATCCGCATGATCGTGCCGATGTCGCCATGGCTCATGCCCTCGATGACGTGCAGCAGCAGGGCCTCGCGGGAATGGGGTGTAAGATTGGACATGTGTGCCTGGGCGCGCTCGGACATGCGGCTGTCCGGCTCACCGAGCGGGGCGCCGGCGCTTGCCCAGACGACGTGAAACGCCTGAAAGAGGGCAATCTTCGGCTCGCCTGCCTTGCGCATCGCGGAGAGGTCCTCGAGCAATGCCTCGAGGGTCGCCGCGGCGAAGGCGTCGCCGCTCGACTGGCTGCCCGTCAGCGCGCGCGCATAGCGTCTCAGGAAGGGAAGGTTTCTGGCGATGGACGCCGTCAGGGTTTCGGGATCGGTTCCACTCATCATTCTGCTCCGAAAAATCTGGCGTTTTTGCGGGTAACGTGGAACCAACGCGGGTGTCCAGCGTTCAGTTCCCTGAGACGCTGGTGGCAAGAAAAAATGTTGTTCGGTGACATGACAAACGACGACGAGAAAGCTCCAAAGGCTCCGGCCGCGATTGCGCGTACTGGATCTTCGCCGCATGCCCAGGAAATCGACGCCAACCTCAAACGCGCCTATCAGGCGACGCTGGAGGAAAAGGTGCCCGACCGTTTTCACACCTTGCTGGCACAACTGCGGGAAAAGGAAGGCAAGGCCGAATGACCGCGAATACGCCGGCCCCGATAGACCCGCGCGACGCGATCATCGAGCACATCCCCGCCCTTCGGGCATTCGCGATGTCTCTCGCCCGCAACAGCGCTTCCGCCGACGATCTCGTGCAGGACACGATCGTAAAGGCCTGGACGAAGTTCGATCGCTTCACGCCGGGCACGAATCTCAAGGCCTGGCTCTTCACGATCCTGCGCAACACTTTCTTTTCCGACCGCAGGAAGGGCCGCCGCGAAGTGCCCGATCCCGAGGGCATCCACGCCGCGGGCCTTTCGGAAAAACCCGCCCATGACGGACGCCTCGCCCTGACCGAGTTTCTGCGGGCATTCAATCAGTTGTCGGCGGAGCATCGTGAGGTTCTGACGCTGGTCGGGGCCAATGGCTATTCCTACGAGGAAGCTGCCGAAATGATGGGGGTGGCGCGCGGCACGGTGAAGAGCCGGGCGAGCCGGGCACGGGCGCGGCTTTGTGACATCCTCGGTCTGTCGGAGGCGGCGTCGGATCTCGCGGCGTCCGACGGCTCGACCCTCGCCGTCGTCTTGCGCTCGCCCGTCGACGCCGCATGACCCCAGAGGGCTCGCTGGGGCCGTTTCACGGTCGTCTGCGCACCCGGCTGGCCTTCGCCATCGGCCTCGCGCTCACCCCTCTTGCACTGCTCTCGTATCTCCAGGCCGAGCGCGTGCAGCAGCGGGCGGAAGAACGGATCGAGGTGGCGGTTCTCGGGCAGACCCAGTTCGCCGCGGCCCCTCTCATTGCCATGATGGCGGCGACGGCCGCGACCGCGAAGGCCATGGCCGCCGCAGTGCCCGCCCTGATCGGCGACCCCGGAAGCTGTGTCGCCGCGTTCAGCCGGATCGCGTCGGACGACACGGCCGTGAGCTTTGCCGGGTTCGTGCCTGTATCCCGCGTGATGACCTGCTCCTCCACAGGGCGCACCGACGTGATCGAGGAGACGCCGGGCTGGATCAGGCTGATGGCCGATCCGCGTCCCGACATGACGGTCAACCGTCGCGGCCAGATTTCGGGCGAGTCCGTCCTGATCTTTTCCCATCCGGTCTGGAGCGACGATGGGACGCTGATGGGGTTCGTCTCGATCTCGCTGACGCACCGGGCGCTCAACTCGGCGTCCATGGCAACTCCGGTCAGCACCGGGGACCTGGTGGACGAACCTGTAGCACTGATGACGTTCACGCCGGATGGCGAGATCCTGACATCTGCTTTCGGGTTCGACACGGCACCCGAACGGCTGCCCGCGAATCGCCGATTGGTGGATCTGGTGGGGCCGCAACCGGTCGCCTTCATAACGCGAGCGGTCCGCGGTGACATCCTCAGCTATTCGGCGGTGCCGGTGGTCGATCAGAGCCTTTTCGTTCTGGGTGCCTGGAAGGCCTCGGATTCGCTGCCGGGCTCGTTTGGCTGGGGCCTGCCGCTCTGGCTCTTTCCGGCGCTGATGTGGCTCGCGAGCCTTCTCGTCGCCTGGATCGTGTCCGACCATCAGGCCGTGCGTCCGATCCTGGTGCTGCGCCGGTCCATCATGGCCTTTGCCGGCGGCGACAGGTCCATGGAGCACCCGGACCTCGACGATGCGCCGACCGAGTTCCGAGACGTGGGAGAAGCCTACGAGCGCATGGTGGAGAGCGTGCTGCACAACGAGGCGGCCCTGGAGGATGCCGTCCACCAGAAGGAAGTGCTGCTGCGGGAGGTCCATCACAGGGTCAAGAACAACCTGCAACTGATCGCCTCCATCATGAACATCCAGATGCGCAAGGCCTCGAGCCCCGAGGCCAAGCAGATCGTGCGCGGCCTGCATGACCGCGTCATGAGCATCGCGACCGTGCACCGCGAGCTTTATCAGACGACGGGCCTCACGGACGTTCAGGCAGACGAATTGCTCTCGAGCATCATGGTGGTTGTCCTGAGCATGAGCGAACAGCCCGAACGGCGGATCGTGACGGAGACGGATTTCGATCCGATCCGGATGACGCCGGACCAGACCGTGCCCCTGTCGTTGGCCCTGACGGAGGCGCTGACGAATGCCGTCAAGTATGCGCGCCCCGATGCGGGCGGCATCACGCGCCTGACCGTGTCGCTGAAGCGGGCAGCCGAGGGACGCGCGGTCCTGCGCCTCGTGAACAGCATGACGGAGGGCGAGGGTTCAATGCCTCCGGCGGCAGCACCGGGCAGCACCGGTCTCGGGGCGCAACTGCTCCAGGCCTTTGCCACGCAGCTGTCGGGGGATCTGACGGTCGGGGTCGAGGGACCATTCTACGTGATGAAGATCGATTTCCCCCTCCGGGCCCTGAGCGAGGCGGAAGCGCGCTTCGCCGAGGCCTGAGCCGCGCGGGACTTGCGGACTGCGGGGATCATGGTGCCGCGGGGCGCTTTGCAAAGACGTTGTGCGACCCATAACAAGGGGCGGAGCGATCTCGATCGTTCTTGCAGGAGGGTGCCCGACGCATGTCCGTGAATTCGATGCAGGTCTCGGCCGGGGATGCGCTGCGGACCCTGCGGGCCGGATGGGCGGCGCAATCGGCGCGGCACCTTACGGCTTCCTGGATGCTGCACGGGCGGCCGGGGGTGGGCAAGTCCCAGATCGTGCGCCAGCTTGCGGAGGGGATCGGGGCCGAATTGTTCGACGTCCGGCTCACGACAATCGAGCCGCAGGATCTGCGCGGGCTGCCCTATTACGATCATGCGACGAAACGGACGCGCTGGTACCGGCCGGAGGACCTGCCGGAGGATCCGGACAGGCCGTCGGTGCTGTTCCTCGACGAGTTGACCGCGGCGTCCCCCTATCTGCAACCGACGGTCTACGGGCTGCTCCAGGAACGGCGGATCGGGCGGCACGTCCTGCCCGACAGCGTGCTGATCGTGGCGGCCGGCAATTCGGTGGAAGACGGTGCCGTGGCCTACGAGATGGGCACGGCCCTGTCCGACCGGCTGATCCACATGGTCGTCCGGGCCGATCCGGTGGACTGGCTGGAGAATTATGCGGCCTTGCGCGGGGTTCATCCCGCCGTGACGGCTTTCATCAAGACGCGGCCCGATCTCTTCGAGACGACCGAGACAGCGCTGGCGCAGGGGCGGATGATCGCGGCGACCCCGCGCTCCTGGGAGCGCGTCAGCGACATCCTGGCCACCATCACGGACAGGCGCATGCGCGACATCATGGTCGCGGGGTGCGTGGGCGAGGAAATCGCGGCGGAGTTCGCGCTAATTGCCGACGACATCCTCGCGACGGTGCAGGTGACCGAGATGCTGGAGGCGAGCCCGTCCGCGCGGACGGGAATGTATCCGGCGACGATGCACGGGCTGCATGCGCTGATCTACGGGCTGGTGGGCGTCCTCGAAGCGCGAACGGCACCCGAGGCGATCGCGATCATGGCGCAGATCCGGCGACTCGGGGATCTGAGGCCGGAGCCCGTTTTCGGGCGGATGCCCCTCGGGGAATTGTCGAGCCACGGGTTCGAGATGCTGATCCGAAAGGGACTGGACGCGGGGCTTGCGGACACGTTCCTGCGCTCGGAGGCCTACCGGGAGTACGCGCAGGAACGCGCGGATCTCGGGCTCGAATGAGGGGCGGTCCTCCGGCGCGCCGCAGGCCGATTTTCGGTGTGTCCACGCGTGGACAAACCAGCAAGTCATTGTTTCACATACATAATGCATTTTCCGTTTACCAGATTGAAACGTCTTCGCGGCGGCTCTCGGAGCGTATCGGAGCAAGACCTTGACCGGGTCGGAGCGGCATTCCGGTCGGGCGACGCTCGCGCTGCGGCGTCTCGGGGACGTGGACCCCGCGCTGGCAGCCCTCGGTCTCTGGTGCCGGCATCGGGACGGGCCCGACGGCCCTGTGCCGGTCCGGACGGACGGGCAAACGATCTTCTACGGGCCGGCCTTTGCCGGGCTCGCCGATCACGAGCAGGTCGGCCTCGCGGCCCATCACATCCTGCACATCGCGTTTCGCCATGCGCAGCGGGCGGCCGGGCTCGAGGGACGCTTCGGGCCTGCGTTCGACGAGAGCCTGTTCAACCTCGGAGCCGATGCACTGATCAACGAGACGCTGCTGCTGGCAGGCCACGGATTGCCCCGGCCCTGTGTGACGCTCACGGATCTCCTGAAGGAGGCATTGAACGAGACGGTCCGGCCCGAAGCCGCGGTGACCCGTTACGATGCGGAGGCGCTTTATGTGCGCCTGATGCAGGCCCCCGCGGGACGGAAGGGGCGAAGCGGTGCGGGCGAGGGCGAGGCACCCCATGCCTCCGCCTCGGATGGGGCGCGCTCCTATGCGCTACAAAAGAGCTTTGCGCAGGATCTCGACTGCGGACGGGCCGATCCCGATGCGGCTCGCAACGATGCAGTCGAGGCCGCCGACTGGCGCCAGCGCATCGCGCGCGCCATGGAGGCCGGCAGACAGGCCGGGATCGGCGTCGGGGCCATCGGGCTGCGGCTCGCGGATCTGCCGCAGGCGCGCACGCCCTGGGAGACGGTGCTGCGGGGGATGGTCAGCAAGGCCGTCGCGCAGTCGCCGCGGCGCACCCATGCGCGCCCGGCGCGGCGGTGGATCGCCGCGGACGACGCGGCGCGCCAGGACGGGCTGGCGGCCCCCGCGTTCGAACCCGCGACGCTGTCTCAGCGGTCGGTGCCCCGGGTGGCGGTCGGGATCGATGCCTCGGGGTCGGTAGACGGCACGCTCCTGCGGCTGTTTGCGGCGCAGATCGCGGGCATCGGGCGCAGGACAGGTGCCGAGATGCACGTGCTCGTCTTTGACTACGAGGTGACGGCCCGGTGCGTGATGCGCGGGGCGGACTGGGAGCGCCGGATCCTCGACGTGGACTTCAGCCGGGACGGGGGCACGTCGTTCATTCCGGTGATGGCCGAGGCCGCGAGCCTCGATCCGGCGGCCATCGTGATCCTCACGGATCTCGACGGGCCGTTCGGGCCCGGACCCGGACGGACGCCGGTGGTCTGGGCGGTGCCGGGCGATCCGCCCGCGCAAAGGCCGCCGTTCGGGCGGATCCTCAGCCTCGCACGCTGACCGGTGCTGCCTCCGCGCGCGCCCGCAGACGGGCATGGGCCGAGACGCCGCGGGTCTCGAAGGGCAGATCGCGGACAAAGACGTTCTGCGAGAGATTGACGAGGTGAAGATCCGCCTCGGTCAGATCGTCGTCGAAGATGGCCTCTCGGAGCCAAGCGGTCTCCTCGGGGTCGGGATCGAGCAGTTCGGGACGCGCGCCCTGATACTGGAGCGACAGGACGGTGAAGGGGGTCACGCGCGCCATGGCGGATTGTTCGATGACGAGATGCAGCGTGCCTTCCGTCTGGTCGCGCCGGGCGGCGATCGCAATCAGGATCTTGCGCGTGCGGGCGCGCAACAGATCGAGGCGGCCTGCGGCCACGTCCGCGTCGATCAGGGCGCGGCGCTTCGACGGCGTTGAGACCGAGAGCACGTTGTTCTCGATGTAGAGCACGATGCCGAACATCAGCACCGGAGCCTGGCTGATCGGCAGGGCGAGGTTCGGCCAGAGGAGCATCGCCGCGGGAAAGGGGGCGAGGGCCAGCACGTAGCGGGTCAGGGATTGCTCGAGGACCATGCGCCAGAAGGCGCGGCTGGTCAGCGGATCGCGCGGCACGAAGCTGAACCCGCGGCCGAAGACCTGCTTCGGGATCGTGACGATCCGCAGAGCCTCGGGGTTCCGGATCGTGGAGGGGCTCAGGACAAAGATCATCGGACCCTGGCGACGACGAGGTGATGCATGGGAAGTATCGCGGCCTCTCGGGATGTCGACTGCGCGCTTGCCCCCCGCGACACCGGGTGCCCTCAGACCGTGCGCAGATCGCCCTGCGTGTCCACGAGGAGGACCGCCGCGATGTCGTCGCGCGCGGCGCGCAGGGCCGCAATGTCCCTGCGCGACATGAAGCAGGCCGCCGTCGAGACCGCGTCGGCGACGGCGGCAGTGGCGGCGGTCACGCTGACGGTCGCCCAGACCGGCCGGGCGGCGGCGTGCGTCGCGTCGAGGATGTGGCTCGGGCCGCCCGAGCCGAAGCGCAGGGCACCGGGGCTCGAGGTGGCGATGGCGGCCTCGGTCAGGGTCCGGGTGGCGACGAGCCCGAAGGCCGGATCCTCGACGCCGATGCGCCATGCGCCCTGCCCGGCGCGCATCTCGCCCATGTCGACGAGGATCTCGGTGAAGCCGTGGGCCCTGAGCACATCGCAGACCCGGTCGGTCGCGAACCCCTGGGCCACGCCGTTGAAGGTCAGTGCCATCCCAGCCCGGCCGAGCCGCACGCCGCGGTCGGTCGAGGTCACGCGGTGCCAGCCGACGAGCTCCAACGCGGCCGCGAGATCGGCGGGCTCCGGGGCCTGCGGAGCCGCGGCCGCGAGGAGCTGCCAGAGGGGCTGGACGGTTGGATCGAAGATGCCGCCGGTGTCGCGATGGATCGCGGAGCAGAGTTCGAGGAGGGCGATGAAGGCGGCGGACGGGCGGTCGAGGCGGCCGGTGCGGTTGAGCAGGCTCAAGGCCGAGGCGGGGTCGTGCAGGCTGAACTGGCGCTCCATGTGCCGGATCATGGCCTCGGCCTCGGCGAGGGCGGCAGCGGACAGGGCGGGGTCCGCCCCGCGCAGGGTGATCGCCGCATCGGCTCCGAAGGCCCGGCCGCGCCACTCCGCCGCGGCCTTGGCCGGCGCGCCCGCGAGCCCGGTGGCCGCACAGATCGCGAGAAACCGGCGGCGCGAGAGCGTCATGCGGCGGCTCCAGCCTGCGGGGTTGCCCGCCGCGGGCGGTTTGCGAGGATCAGCGGCACGCACTGGCGCGGGTCGTCGTGGATAGTGACGCAGTCGAGGCACTGGAAGCACTCGGAATAGTCGACCTTGCCCGAGCGTTCGATGGCCTGGTACTTGCAACGCACGGTGCAGAGCTGGCAGGGCGAGCCGCAGGCCTCGCGGCGGGCTATCCAGTCGCGCCCGCGCAGGAGCCCGCCGATGGCCATGACGGCCCCGAGGGGGCAGACGTAGCGGCAGAAGCCCTTGAAGAACACGAGCCCGAGGGCCAGCCAGGCGAGGGCGTAGGCCGCATAGAACCACTCGCGCTGGAAATGCATGGTGATCGCAGTCTTGAAGGGCTCGACCTCGGCGGCCTTGTCGAGATAGGCCGGCGCGAAGACGGTGACCGCAACGAGGATCGCGAGCAGCACGTATTTCACGCGCTTGAGCTGGCGGTCGCAAGCGGCGGAGACGCGGATCTGGCGCAGGCCGAGCCGGAGGCCGATGTGGTGGGCGAATTCCTGGAGCGCGCCGAAGGGACAGAGCCAGCCGCAAAAGAGCCCCCTGCCCCAGGCGATGAAGCTCGCGATCACCACCGCCCAGATCAGCAGCGAGAACGGATCGTAGAGCAGGAAGGCGAAGGACCCGCCGTCGATGGCGGCGCGCAGGGTCGCGAGCGGGGTGACGACCGACAATTGGCCCTGGCCCCACCAGCCGATGAACCCGACGACGACGGCGAGCACCGTGAGGCGGATCGCGGTAAAGGAACTGAGGGCCGCGAGGCGATTTGTGCCCGCGCCGAGCACGCCGACCATGCCCACGAGCAGGCCCGCTAGGGCGATCACATCCGTCTGGCGGCCGCGCAGGGCTTCGCGCCAGGGGGGGACGGGTTTGACGGCCTCGGGTCGCACGAAGAAGCGCTCGTCGGTCTGGTGCTCGGCAGAGAGCGTGACCGTGCCGGTCTCGGGCTGGAACGAGCCGTGCTCGCGCGCGGCGAGAATGTCGAGCGACCAGGGCCTTGTGGGGTCGAAGCCGAGGCGGCGGTCGGTGCGCAGGATCATGGCCGTGCCCTCGGGCACGCCCGGAGCGAGATCGACGATGAGATCGGCATCGCGCAGGGCGATGGGCAGCCCGTCCTGGGAGGCGGAGATCAGATCGGGGCTGGTGTTTCGCACGAAGGTGTCGGAGACGAGGCCGTGCCGGCCGGCCTCGATGAGGAGGATCGGCTCGTCATGATCCGCCACGGTCATGAGGACCGCGAGGTCCTCCAGCGTGCCCTCGTCGAGGGCCGCACGCGCGATGGAGGGGGGGCCGATGTCCACCACCCAGAGGTCAAGATAATCGGCGTCCGGGTCCGCCAATGCGTCCGGGTCGTCGTCGGCCCAGCGCGTGCCGGCAAAGAGCGCCTGGACCTCGGCGTTGGTCACGCGCTGGCGGGTCACGAGGCCTTGGGCCACCAGATCGTCCCAGGTGAGCGCCTCGTCCACGGACGTGTCTGGTTCCGCGGGGGCCGTGGCGGAGACGCCGCCCATCCTTTCGCGCGCGACGGCCCGGGTGGCGGCGAGGATGCTCTCGTGGGCGATGCGCACGCTGGCCGTGGCCTTGGTGACGCCGTCGAGATAGACGAGCGCGCTAGCCCCTTCGGACGCGCCGTAGGGGGTGCCCACGACCATCGGCGCGTTGATCGACTGGCCGCGATACTGATCGAAGAACGCCCGGAACGGAGCCTCGCCGAGGCCCGAGACGAAGATCGGCTCGTTGTGGTGGAGAAGCTGGGCGCTGACGATCCCGCCAGTGAGGTCGAGCGTCACGAGGACGTTGATCGGCGCACCGGAGAACCCCGGCAGCGGGGCGAGCGGCTCGGTCTCGAAGACATACCCCGCCTCGGCCCCGCCGGAGTTGAGGAGAGTCCAGACGCCCTTGTCGTTGACGGGCTCGCCCAGTGAGAACGGAGGCTGG
>JBBQYB010000003.1:0-59222 GCA_038209095.1 Rhodobacterales bacterium | reverse complement strand
GGGTCTGGGGCTGGCTTCAGGGTGTGCGCATGGCGGCGGAGTGATCCGCCCGCCCTTGCGTCACAGCACCATATCGTCCCGGTGGATCAGGGCGGCCCGACCCGGATGGCCGAGCAGTTCGGCGATGCGGTCGGAGCGGTGTCCCATGATGAGCCGGGCCTCGCGCGCGTCATAGCCGGCGAGCGCCTTGGCTACCACGCCGCCGTCCGGGCCGGCGATCTCTATGGGATCGCCGCGACTGAAGCTGCCCGTCACCTCCGTGACGCCGGCGGGCAGCAGGCTCTTACCGCGCCCGAGGGCGGACAAGGCCCCGGCATCCACCGTCACGCGTCCGCGCGCCTTCATGCCGGTGATCCAGCGCTTGCGTGCGGTATGGGGATCTCCGTCCGGTGCGAACCAGGTACAGGGGGCCCCCTCCTCCAGCGCGCGGAGCGGGCGGGGCCGGTCGCCCTCCAGCACGGCCATGGCGCAGCCCGCGCGGGTCGCGGCCTGGGCCGCCATCAGCTTGGTGCGCATCCCGCCCTTCGACATCGCCGATCCGACGCCGCCGGCCATGGCCTCGATCTCGGGGGTGATCGTCTCGACCCAGTCGATGCGGCAGGCCTCGGGGTCGGTCCGGGGATCGGCCGTATAGAGCCCGTCCACGTCCGAGAGCAGCACCAGCACGTCCGCCCCCGCCATGGCCGCCACCTGGGCCGCCAGCCGGTCGTTGTCGCCGTAGCGGATCTCGTCGGTCGCCACCGTGTCGTTCTCGTTGACGATGGGGGTGACGCCAAGCTCGAGCAGGGTCTCGAAGGTTCGGCGCGAGTTGAGATACCGCCTGCGGTTCTCGCTGTCCTCGAGCGTCAGGAGGACCTGTGCCGTGGTGATCCCGAAGGGCGAGAGCACGCTCTCGTAGGCCTGGGCGAGCCGGATCTGCCCCACAGCCGCGGCGGCCTGGCTCTGTTCGAGCGAGAGCGCGCCCAGTTGCAATCCGAGCACGCGGCGGCCGAGCGCGATGGAGCCCGAAGAGACGATGACCACCGCCTTGCCCCGCCCGCGCAGATCCGCCACGTCCGCGGCCAGCCCCTCGACCCAGTCGAGCCGCAGGCGTCCGGTCTCTCCGGAGACCAGGAGCGCCGAGCCGATCTTGACGACGACGCGCCGCGCCGCATTCAGGATCTGGGCCGACGTCAGGGCCGCCACGCCTCGATCCCCTCGCGCACCGGCGTCCGCGCCGCGGCGATCCGCGCCCGCAGGAGGCGCAGCACCTCCGGCACCCCGTGCCCCGTGGCCCCCGACAGCGCCATGACTTCAGGCGCGCCCTCCGCCTCCAGCACGGCGAGCGCCTCGGCCAGCTCGTCGTCGTCGAGCGCGTCGATCTTGTTGAGCCCCGTCACCCGCGGCTTGCGGTCGAGACCGGCGCCGTAAGCCGCCAGTTCGCCGAGGATCACGCGGTAATCCTCCGCCAGCGTTTCCGAGGTCGCGTCCAGCAGATGCAAAAGCACTGCGCAGCGCTCCACATGCCCGAGGAACGTATCCCCGAGCCCCTTGCCTTCGCTCGCCCCCTCGATCAGCCCGGGAATATCCGCGAGGACGAACTCGCCGTCGTCGCTCGCCACGACTCCGAGCCCGGGGTGCAGGGTGGTGAAGGGGTAATCCGCGATCTTCGGCCGGGCGTTCGAGGTCGCGGCCAGAAACGTCGACTTGCCCGCGTTGGGCAGGCCCACCAGCCCCGCGTCCGCGATCAGCTTGAGGCGCAGCCAGACCGTGCGCTCGACCCCCGCCTGACCGGGATTGGCGTTGCGCGGTGCCTGGTTCGTCGAGGTCTTGAACCGCAGGTTGCCCCAGCCGCCGTTGCCGCCCTGGGCGATCAGCACGCGCTCGCCCGCATAGGTCAGGTCGGCCACCAGCGTCTCGGCGTCCTCCTCGAGGATCTCCGTGCCCACCGGCACCCGCAACGTCACGTCGTCCGAGCTCTTGCCGGTCCGCTGCTTGCCGGAGCCGCCCTGGCCGTTCTTCGCGAAGAAATGCTGCTGATAGCGATAGTCGATGAGCGTGTTCAGCCCCTCCACCGCCTCCACCCAGACGTCGCCGCCCTTGCCGCCGTCTCCGCCGTCGGGCCCGCCGAATTCGACGAACTTCTCGTGGCGGAAACTGACGCAGCCGTTGCCGCCCGAGCCCGAGCGGATGTGCACCCGTGCCACATCGAGGAATTTCATGCGGCCCCTCCCAGATCACGCCGGTACCGGAAGGTGGGCGCCATGCCGCCGCGCGCCACGCTGTGCGCGTCCCCCTCCCCGACATAGGCGAAGCCCGCCCGGGTCAGCACCCGCACCGAGGCTGTGTTGTCCTGGAATACCTGTGCGGTCAGGGCGGCGATCCCCTCGGCCGCGGCCTCCCGGACCACCGCCTCCACCGCCTCGCCGGCATAGCCCGCGTTCCAGAACGCCGGCGCCACCCAATAACCGATGTCGGCAAGCCCCTCCGTCCCCCGCTTGAGCGAGATCATCCCGATCAGGCCGTTCTCGCCGGGATTGCCGCTGTCGAGCGCCCAGACCGTCTCGGGCCAGGGGCTGCGCATGGCCCGTGCCACGAAATTCTCCGCATTGCCCGGCGGGTTCGGATGCGGGATCGACGTGGTCATCCGGGCCACGCGCACGTCGCTCGCATAGAGATGCACGAGGGCCGCGTCCGCCGTCTGGAGCCTGCGCAGGCGCAGGCGCGGCGTGATCAGATCGCGCTGAACGGATTGGACGTCGGCCATGCGGGCGTTCCTGCCTCGGATCCTGCGGATGAAAAGCACAAAGGCCGGCGTACCCGCCGGCCTCGGTCCCTGGTGCCGTCGGCGTCGGGACTACTCGGCGGCCTCGGCCGCGGGCAGGACCGAAATGAACGTCCGCCCCTTCAGGCCCTTGTGGAAGGTCACGTGTCCCTCGGCCACCGCGAAGATCGTATGATCGCGCCCGAGGCCGACGTTCTGGCCGGGCCACCACTTCGTGCCGCGCTGGCGCACCAGGATGTTGCCCGGGATCACGCGCTCGCCGCCGAACTTCTTGACGCCGAGCCGGCGTCCCGCGCTGTCGCGCCCGTTGCGGCTGGAGCCGCCTGCCTTCTTGTGTGCCATGGTCTCAACCCTCCCGGTTCGCGGACTTCACGCCGGTGGCCTCGGCCCCGGTCGCGAGAATGTCGGTGATGCGCACCCGCGTCAGGTGCTGGCGATGGCCGCGCTTGCGCTGCGACGAATGCTTGCGCCGGCGCTTGACAAAGGAGATCACCTTCGGACCCTTGGTCTGCTCGAGCACCTCGGCCTGCACGGCCGCCCCCGCGACGCGGGGGGCCCCGACCGTCACGGTCTCGCCGCCGATCATCAGCACCTCGTTGAACTGCACCGTCTCGCCGGCTTCGGCGACCAGTTTCTCGATGAGGAATATATCCCCGGTGGCGACCTTGTATTGCTTGCCGCCCGTCTTGAGCACCGCGAACATCGCGTCTTTCCCTTGTGTCCCGCGTCCTTCGGCCCCGGCGAACCGGCGTTGTGCGGGAGATCCCGCGCCTGCGGACTGCGCGCTTTGCAAAAATGCCGTAGCTCCCGGAGAGCGCACCCCTCCGGAGAGGAGCCGTATCGCGGAACCCGGCCGGCTTGTCAAGATTTCTCGGGTGCCTCGACGGCGCCCAGCGCCGCCTCGACGGCCCCGCGCAGATCGCCCTCGCGAAAGCGCAGTTCGCGGTGCGGGAACGGGATGGAGATCCCCTCCTTCTCGAACCGCGCGAAGATCTCGAAGTTCAAGTCCGACCGCGCCGACAGCGAGAAGTTCACGTCCCGCAACCAGCAGCGGATCTCGAAATTGAGGCTGTTGTCCCCGAAGCCCGTGAACAGCACCCGCGGATTCGGCTCCGGGAGGACCATGGGGTGATCCTCGGCGATCGCGATCAGGATACGCTCCACCTGGCGCGGATCGCTGGAATAGCTGACACCCACGGGCACCGCGATCCGGCCCGACATGCCGGTATGGGTGCGGTTGAGCACGGTGCCCGCCACGAGGTCGGAATTGGGCAGGATCACGCTCGCGCGCTCGAACGTCTCTATCTCGGTGGAGCGCACCGAAATGCCCCGAACATAGCCCGCATGGCCGCCCACCTCGATCCAGTCCCCCTCCTTGATGGGGCGCTCCACGAGGAGGATGATGCCGGAGACGAAGTTCGAGACGATGTTCTGCAACCCGAACCCGATGCCCACCGACAAGGCACCCGCCACCACCGCGAGGCTCGTCAGATCGACGCCCGTGCTCGAGACGGCGGCGGTGGCCGCGATGAAAAAACCGGTGTAGCCCACCCCCGCAAGCACCGCGTTGCGCCCGCCGGCATCGAGCTTGGTGCGCGGCAGGACCGTGCCGCGCAGCAGCGATTGCAGGATCCGGGTCAGCCCGAACAGGATGGCGAAGACGATGGCGAACCCCACTACCATCCCGAGCGAGATCCGCATCCCCCCGAGCGTCACGCCGTCGCGCAGCATGAACCACACGTCCGCGATATCGGCATAGCGCGCGCCCCAGATCAGCGCGAGGAGCGGCAACGCGGCCAGCGTGACGACCGTGCCCAGAACGATGGGCGCAAGCCCGTCGCTGAGCGCCAGCGTCCCGGACCTGTCGGGATCGGGGGTGCGCAAGACGGCGCCTGCCGTGGTCAGGATCAGGTCGTAGACGACGACGCAGGCCCCCACGAGCCCGAGGGTCAGGATCGCCCCATAGAGCACGAAATCGGCCATGGCATAGAACCCGACCGCCGCGAGGGCCGGGGCCGCGAAGGCGAGCAACCAGGTTCCGCGCTCGGCAAACCCTATGAGTGTCAGGGTGATGGTGCCGGTCCGGTCGGGTCCGGCAGGCTCGGGCTGGAGCAGCGCGCGCCGGACCGAGCGCAGGATCCGCGAGGCCCCCCAGAGCAGCGCCCCGCCCACAACGAACAAGGGAAACTCCAGCGTCGCGGCCGCGGCGGGCGTCATCTCCCAATCGGTGACATAGCGCGTCAGAAGCAGCTTGACCGCAATCACCAGACCGAGGCCAATGGTCACCCGCGCGCTGCGCAGGGCCGCCGCATCGCCGAGCGGCACCAGCCGGAACCGCGGCAGCTTCGGCGCATAGAGGCTCGAGGCGAGCCACGCGGCCCCGATGATCGCGAGCGCGAAGTTGGGCACCACGAAATGCGGCCGGTCCGGCGTGGGGTTGAGCAACTGCTCGGGATCGAGCGTCGCGAACAACAGCCCCACCCCCACCGTAGGCACGATGAGCCGGCCGAGATTGCGCACCGTGACGAGGAGCGCGATCGCGCGCGGCTCCGTGGCGCGTTCGAGCTTGTGCTCCACCCAGGCCGTCAGACGCCGCCGGACGACGAAGACGATGGTGATCCCGATGAGCGCCATCAGGAATTCCGCGGGGATGCGGCGCATCAGATCCGCCCGGACCACCGGGTCGGACAGGGCCTCGGCGAGCCGCCCGCGGATGCGGCTGTCGTTCGAGACCGCCGCCTCCACGGTCTCGACCAAGTTCCCTGGCAGGAGCGGCGAGGGCCCGAGGCTGGTGAGTTCAGCCGCGAACCGCGCCCGCACGATCCGGTCGATGTCCCGGATCAGCGCGTCCGAGCGTCTCTGGTAATCCTGCGCCTCGAGGACCGGGGCTTGCGCCGCCGACAGCTCCGCCTCGATCCGCGCCCGTCGCTCGGCGAGCGCCGGATCCTCCGTGGCTCCCTCAGCCGGGGCCGGCCCCAGGGCCTCGAGGCGCGCGCTCACGTCCGCCACGCGCGGTGCCGCCGCGGCCTCGACCTCAAGGGCCTCCCCGCGCAGCCGCAACAACTGCTCGCGCAAGAGCTTCAATTCGGCCGTCGGCGTCACCTCGTCCCCGACGAGGGCCAGCCCCTCCTCGAAGACCGTCTCCCAGGCCGGCGACGGGGTCGGCGGCGGGGTCTGCGCCGACACCGCGAGCGCCCCCAAGAGCCACAGCGCCAGCATCATCATCAGCGTAGCCCGGAGATGCCAGACCCGGCCGAACCGCCTAGCGCTCGAGGACATCGGGCGTCACGCGGGGCGGGCCGTCTGCCCAGGGCGGGACCGGCAGGCCCTTGGAGCGCAGAAACGTCGGGTTGAACACCTTGGAGGCATAGCGCGTGCCGTAATCGCACAGGATGGTCACGATCACGTGCCCCGGGCCCAGATCGCGCGCCATCCGCATCGCGCCCGCGACGTTGACCCCGGTCGAGGCCCCCATGCACAGGCCCTCCTCGGTCAGCAGATCGAAGACGACCGGCAAGGCCTCCGCATCGGGGATGGTATAGGGCAGATCGACGACCAGCCCTTCGAGGTTCGCGGTGATCCGCCCCTGCCCGATGCCCTCGCTGATCGACGAGCCTTCGGACTTCAATTCGCCGTGCGCGTACCAGTTGCAGAGGGCCGCCCCCTCGGGGTCGGCCAGCCCGATCCTGATGCCCGGCTTGCGGGCGCGCAGTCCCTCGGCCACGCCCGCGAGCGTGCCCCCGGAACCCACGGCGCAGATGAAGCCGTCGATGCGCCCCGCGGTCTGCTCCCAGATTTCGGGGGCGGTGCTCTCGACATGGGCGCGGCGGTTGGCGGTGTTGTCGAACTGGTTCGCCCAGATGGCACCATGCGGCTCGCTCTGGGCCATGGCCTCGGCCAGCCGCCCGGACACCTTCACGTAATTGTTGGGATCGCGGTACGGCACCGCGGGAACCTCCACCAGTTCCGCTCCGAAGAGCCGCAGCGCGTCCTTCTTTTCCTGGCTCTGGGTCTCGGGGATCACGATGACGCAGCGATACCCCATGGCCGCCCCCATGAGCGCCAGCCCGATGCCGGTGTTTCCGGCCGTGCCCTCGACGATCACGCCGCCCGGGCGCAACGCGCCGCGCGCCACCGCGTCCCGGATGATCCAGAGCGCCGCGCGATCCTTGACCGATTGGCCGGGGTTCATGAACTCCGCCTTGCCGAAGATCTCGCAGCCCGTCGCCTCGGAGGCCTTGCGCAAGCGAATGAGGGGCGTGTTTCCCACCGCGCCGGGCAGGTCCGCTGCGATCTTCATGAAGGGCCGTCCTATCTCTCGTGGGACGCCAGACTTAACCCCTCACGCCACACCCGACAACCCGGGCCCGCAGGTCATTCCGCGGCCCTTGCCACAGGATTGTTGGGATGCGTCGTCCAGTCCGCGAACTCCGGCGACACCACGCGCCCCGTGCGCGGATCCACCGATCCCGCCGCCATCGGCTTCAGCGTGATGCAGTTCTCCACGGGACAGACGTTCACGCACAGATTGCACGCGACGCATTCCGCGTCGATCACCTCGAAGACGCGCCCCGGCTTCATCGCGATGGCCTGGTGGCTGGTGTCCTCGCAGGCCGCGAAACACCGACCACACCCGATGCAGAGATCCGGATCGATCCGCGCCTTCGCCACATAGTTCAGGTTCAGGTTCTGCCAGTCCGAACAGTTCGGCACCGCGCGCCCGACGATGTCCGCGACCCGCATGTGGCCCTTCTCGTCCATCCATTGCGAGAGCCCCGAGATCATCTCCTGCACGACCTTGAAGCCGTAGGTCATCGCCGCCGTGCAGACCTGCACGTTTCCCGCACCCAGCGCCATGAACTCGGCCGCGTCGCGCCAGGTGGTGATCCCGCCGATCCCGCTGATGGGCAGATCGCGTGTGACCGGACTGCGCGCGATCTCGGCGACCATGTTGAGCGCGATGGGCTTGACCGCCGGCCCGCAATAGCCGCCATGCGCGCCCTTGCCGTCGATCATCGGCTCGGGCGCGAAATGGTCGAGGTTCACGCTCGTGATCGAATTGATCGTGTTGATGAGGCTCACCGCATCCGCACCGCCCTTATGTGCCGCCTCCGCCGGCTTGCGGATGTCGGTGACGTTGGGTGTCAGCTTGACGATCACCGGCAGGCGCGAGTGCGTCTTGCACCAGCGCGTCACCATCTCGATGTATTCGGGCACCTGCCCCACCGCCGAGCCCATGCCGCGCTCGGACATGCCGTGCGGACAGCCGAAGTTCAGCTCCACCCCGTCCGCCCCCGTATCCTCGACCAGGGGCAGGATCGCCCGCCAGCTCTCCTCGTCGCAGGGCACCATCAGGCTCACGACCATCGCACGGTCGGGCCAGTCGCGCTTGACCGCCTTGATCTCGCGCAGGTTCACCTCCAGCGGCCGGTCGGTGATCAACTCGATGTTGTTCATCCCCAGCAGCCTGCGGTCCGCCCCCCAGACCGCCCCGTACCGCGGGCCGTTGACGTTCACGATATGCGGATCGAGCCCCAGCGTCTTCCAGACCACCCCGCCCCAGCCCGCCTCGAAGGCCCGGCGCACGTTGTATTCCTTGTCCGTCGGCGGTGCGGAGGCGAGCCAGAACGGATTGGGCGAGCGGATGCCCACGAAGGTGCTGCGCAAATCGGCCATGACGTCCTCCTAAGGGCTGCGGGCGGGACCGGCGCGGCGGGCTCCTGCGCCTACCCCCCGGTCAGGCTGCGCCAGAGCACGCCGATGGAGGCGCCCCCCATTTCGCCGAACTTCGGCACCAGATACGCCCAGGCGATGGAGCCGGGCACGTTGAAAAGCTGGAACCACAGGAACGGCATCGACGCCATCCCGCACAACAGGAACGCGACCGGGCGCAGCGGGCCGAAGAAATGCCCGATGATGATCGCGAACGGCCCCCATTTCTCCGAGCTTGCCTTGCCGCGCGCCACCAGCCCCGGATGATCGCGGAGCGGCCAGACCGTCAGCATCCAGTCGCCGTACCGGTAGCCGAGCCACCAGGAGATCGTGGAGCCGAGAAACGCCCCGGTGGCCGCCCCGAAAAAGATCGGGTTGAACTCCACGGCCCCCGTGGCCACCAGCGCACCGACCCCCACGAGGATGGCCGTGGACGGAATGGCGATCGACAGGAACGCGAGGTTCTCGACGAAGGCAAATCCCATTGCCACCCAGAACGCCCATTCCTTGTTCGCCTCCAGAAAGCCGATCAACCCCGAAGCGAACGCGTCCATGACAAACCCTTGCACATACCTGCCGGGTGCCTAGCCGAGCGCCGGAAGCTTCGCAAGCGACCGCGCTCACGCGGCCCCCGTCAGGACGGCGTGGATGTCCATGGCGGCGTCCCGGCCCTCCGCTACCGCCGTCACGGTCAGATCCGCACCGCCCAGCGCGCAGTCCCCGCCCGCCCAGACGCGCCTCGCCCCGGTGCGGCCCGGACCCGTCACCCTGATCTTGCTGCGCTCGACGGCAAGGCCCCGCGGCGCGCCGGCCAGCGTCTGGCCGATGGCGGTGAAGACCTGGTCGGCCCTGAGTGCGAAGGTCTCGCCGGTCTCGACCAGACCCTCCGGCGTTTCGGCCGTGTAGGCGAAGACGACCTCGCGCACCGCCCCGTTGCCCCGCACCCGCAAGGGCACCGCGTTGCAAAGGATCCGCACGCCTGCCCGCGTCGCATGGTCCTGCTCGTGGCGGCTCGCTCCCATCCGGTCCTGGCCCCGTCGATAGACGATGGTCACCTCCTCGGCCCCGAGCAGCTTCGACTGCACCGCCGCGTCTACCGCCGTCATGCCGCCGCCGATCACCACCACGCGCCGCCCCACCGGCAGATCCGCCAGATCCGCGGCCTGGCGCAGCTCCGCGATGAACTCCACCGCCGGCCGTACGCCCTCCTTTGTCCGGCCCTTCGCCGCCAGCGCGTTCACGCCCCCGAGGCCGATCCCGAGAAAGACCGCGTCGAACTCCCGGCCCAGATCGCGCAGGGTCATGTCCGTGCCGAGCCTGCGCCCGTGCACCACCTCGATCCCGCCGATCCCGAGCAGCCAGTCCAGTTCCGCCTGCGCGAAGCCCTCCGGCGTCTTGTAGGCCGCGATCCCGTATTCGTTGAGCCCGCCCGCCTTCTCGCGCGCGTCCATCAGCACCACGTCATGCCCGAGCATCGCCAGCCGGTGCGCGCAGGCGAGCCCGGCCGGCCCCGCCCCCACTACCGCCACGCGCATGCCGGTGGGCTCGGCCCGCCGATAGGGATGCGCCGCCTGCGCCATCAGCCGGTCGGTGGCGAAGCGTTGCAGCCGGCCGATCTCCACCGGTTTGCCCTCGGCCACCTCGCGCACGCAGACCTCCTCGCAGAGCGTCTCCGTCGGGCAGACCCGCGCGCACATGCCCCCGAGGATGTTCTGATCGAAGATCGTCCGGGCCGCGGCTTCGGGCGTGCCCGTCGCGATCTGGCGGATGAACAGCGGAATGTCGATGGCCGTGGGACAGGCCGTCACGCAGGGTGCGTCATGACAGAAGTAACACCTGTCCGCCGCCACCAGCGCCTCGTGCGCCCCGAGCGGCGGGCTCACATCCGCGAAATTCTCGGCGATCCGCTCCGCACTCAGGCGGCGCGCGACCACGCCGTTCGGGACTGTGCTGGGGATCATCGGCCGCTCCGTCCGCTTCGGGTTCGCCTGACGCTCGCACAGGCGAATTCCCGGAGCAAACGGTAATGCCCGGCTCTGCCGGCACGTCCAAGGAATTGCCCAAATTTTCCGCACCCGCATCCTCGGCGGGCCCACCCCCTCACGCCGGCGTTGCGCATCCGCAGCAAACCCGCCTAATTCGGGGGGCATGAATATGGCCGTACCCCCCCTCGCCCTCCAGCGCGCCCGCGGCCGCGCCGAAGTAGCCGTCTCGTTTCGCGATGGTGCCATCCGCCTCGACCGCCTTTACCAGCAGGGCTGCGCCAAGGCCCTCCTGCCCGCGACCCATGGTGCCCCGCCCGAGGCCGTGCTCATCAACACATCCGGCGGCCTCACCGGCGGCGACCGCATCGACTATGCGCTGACCGCTGGCCGCGGCGCCGCCCTCACCGTCACCACCCAGGCCGCCGAGCGCGTCTACCGCGCGAGCACCGGCACGGCGCGGCTCGGTGTCGCCCTGACCCTCGGCCCCGGCGCCACGCTCGACTGGCTGCCCCAGGAGACCATCCTCTTCGACGGCGGGCGCGTCGAGCGCAGGCTCGAGGCCGACATGACGGCGGACGCGCGCCTCACCCTCCTCGAGACGCTCGTCCTCGGCCGCGCCGCCATGGGCGAGACCGTCACCTCCGGGCATTACGCCGACCACTGGCGCATCCGCCGCGACGGGCATCTGCTCCATGCGGAGGCTCTGCGCTTGACCGGCGAAATCGCCGCCAATACCCTCGGGCGCGCCACCCTCGACGGTGCCCGCGCCCTAGCCACCCTCGTCCACATCGGCCCCGACGCTGACGCCCGCCTCGGTCAGGCGCTCGCGCTGCTCGCGCAAATTTCAGACGTCGAATGTGCCGCCTCCCTGCGCCAGGGCGTGCTGATCCTGCGTTTTCTCGCCCCGGGCCACGCGCCCCTGCGCCGCGCCCTCGTCCAGTTCCTCACCGCCTTCCGCGCAGGCCCCCTGCCGCGCGTCTGGAGCCTCTAGGAGACCGCCCATGAACCTCACCCCCCGCGAAAAGGACAAGCTCCTTGTCTCGCTCGCAGCCATGGTCGCGCGCGGCCGGCTCTCGCGCGGCGTCAAGCTGAACCATCCCGAAGCCATCGCGCTGATCACCGACTACGTGGTGGAGGGGGCCCGCGACGGCCGCGCGGTGGCCGACCTCATGGAAGCCGGCGCCCATGTCGTCACCCGCGACCAGTGCATGCCGGGCATCCCGGAGATGATCCAAGACGTCCAGGTGGAGGCGACCTTTCCGGACGGCACCAAGCTCGTCACCGTCCACAGCCCGATCCGCTAACCGCTGCCCAAAATTTCAGCACAGACCCGCCATCCGGTCGAAAACCGGGCCTCGGGGCTTTCCCCCTGCCGCGTCTTCAGTCTAGCCTCCGCCTCAGTGAAATCCAGTCAGGTCCCGTCATGCGCCATGCCCTCGCCTTCGCCGCCCTCCTCCTGCCCGCCGCGGCCTTCGCACATACCGGAGCCCACCAGACTTCGGGGTTCATCGACGGCCTCACTCACCCGCTGCTCGGCCCCGACCATCTGCTCGCCATGATCGCCGTCGGCCTCTGGGCGGCCCTGACGGGCGGCACCGCACGCTGGGCCTATCCGGCGGCGTTCCTGTCCGCCATGATCGCGGGCGGAGTGCTCGGTCTCTGGGGAGTGGCCATGCCCGCCATGGAGCCCATGATCCTCGCCTCCGTCGTCATCCTCGGCGCGCTCACCGCCCTCACCGTGCGCCTGCCGATTGCCCTCGCCTGTGCTGGCATCGTGGTCTTCGGCCTCGCCCACGGCAACGCCCACGGTCTCGAGGCGACCTCGGGCGGCCTCGCCTATGTCGCGGGGTTCGCACTTGCCACCGCCGCCCTGCACGCATTGGGCCTAGGCCTAGGCCTCGGGCTGCGCACGCCCCTGGTCGCCCGGACCCTCGGCGCCGTCACGGCGCTGGCCGGGACCGCGCTGGCCTTCGCCTGAGCCGGTCCGTGATCCCCGGCCAGATCTTCCCCGCTGCGGGCGACATCCTCCTCAACGCCGACAGACCGGCGCTGGAGATGGAGGTCTCGAACACCGGCGACCGACCCATTCAGGTCGGCTCGCACTACCATTTCGCCGAGACGAACCGCAGCCTTGCCTTCGACCGCGCCGCCGCCCGCGGCCTGCGCCTCGACATCGCCGCCGGTACCGCCGTGCGGTTCGAGCCCGGTCAGACCCGCACCGTGCATCTCATCCCCTTCGGCGGCGCGCGTCAGGTCTGGGGGTTCAACGGAGCGGTCATGGGCCCTCTCGACTGAGGCCCCGCACCCTGCCCCCTCGCCAGAAGGTCCGCCATGTCCACCCGCATCTCCCGCCCCGCCTATGCCGCGATGTATGGCCCGACTACCGGCGACCGCCTCCGCCTCGCCGACACCGACCTGATCGTCGAGGTGGAACGCGACCTCACGACCTACGGCGAGGAGGTGAAGTTCGGCGGCGGCAAGGTCATCCGCGACGGCATGGGCCAATCCCAGATGACCCGCGCCGAAGGGGCCATGGACACCGTCATCACCAACGCGCTGATCATCGACCACACCGGCATTTACAAGGCCGACGTGGGCCTGCGCGACGGCCGCATCCACGGCATCGGCAAGGCCGGCAACCCCGACACGCAATCCGGCGTCACCCTCGTCATCGGCCCGGGCACCGAGATCATCGCGGGCGAGGGCCGCATCCTCACCGCGGGCGGCTTCGATGCCCATATCCATTTCATCTGTCCCCAGCAGATCGACGACGCGCTCCATTCCGGCGTCACCACCCTGATGGGCGGCGGCACCGGCCCGGCGCATGGCACCCTCGCCACCACCTGCACCCCTGGCCCCTGGCACATCGCCCGCATGCTGCAGTCGCTGGACGCCTTCCCCATCAACATCGGCCTCTCGGGAAAGGGCAACGCGTCGCGCCCCGCAGCACTCGAGGAGATGGTGCGCGCCGGTGCCTGCGCGCTCAAGCTCCACGAGGACTGGGGCACCACGCCCGCCGCCATCGACTGCTGCCTCTCGGTGGCCGATGCCATGGACGTCCAGGTGATGATCCACACCGACACCCTCAACGAGAGCGGCTTCGTCGAGGACACCGTCGCCGCCCTCAAGGGCCGCACCATCCACGCCTTCCACACCGAGGGCGCAGGGGGCGGTCACGCCCCGGACATCATCAAGATCTGCGGCCTGCCCAATGTCATCCCGTCCTCCACCAACCCCACCCGCCCCTACACCGTGAACACGCTCGAAGAGCACCTCGACATGCTCATGGTCTGCCACCACCTCGACAAGTCCATCCCCGAGGACGTCGCCTTCGCCGAATCCCGCATCCGGCGCGAAACCATCGCGGCCGAAGACATCCTCCACGACATGGGCGCCTTCTCGATCATCTCGTCGGACAGCCAGGCCATGGGCCGCATCGGCGAGGTCATCATCCGCACCTGGCAGACCGCCCACAAGATGAAGGTCCAGCGTGGTCGCCTGCCAGAAGAAACCGGCGACAACGACAACCTGCGCGTGCGCCGCTACATCGCCAAATACACCATCAACCCCGCCATCGCCCAGGGCGTCAGCCGCCACATCGGCTCCGTCGAGCCCGGCAAGCGCGCCGATCTGGTCCTATGGTCCCCTGCCTTCTTCGGCGTGAAGCCCGAGATGATCCTCGTCGGCGGCGCCATCGCCGTGGCCCAGATGGGCGACCCCAACGCCTCCATCCCCACGCCCCAGCCCGTCTACACCCGCCCCATGTTCGGCAGCTTCGGCGGTGCCGTCCAGGCCGGCGCCGTCACCTTCCTCTCCGCCGCGGCCGAAGCCGACGGCCTGCGCGCCCGCCTCGGCCTCGGCAAGGCGACCCTCGCCGTCGAGAACACCCGCGGCGGCATCGGCAAGGCCGCGATGATGCTCAACGACGCCACCCCCGAAATCGACGTGAACCCCGAAACCTACGAGGTCCGCGCCAACGGCGAGCTCCTCACCTGCGAACCCGCGGAAGAACTCCCCATGGCCCAGCGGTATTTCCTATTTTGACCGCGAGGCACCAGCGCGCTCAGGAAAACCCGCCCTTCCCCCCGCCGTCCCGCCTGCTAGACTGCGCGCGACCCGTCCGGAAAAGGCCCCCATGCCCCCCGCCATCGCCCGCACCCTCCGCCGCGCCGCAGCACCAGACACCGCCACGGACAGCCTCACCCTCGACTACGAGGGCCGCTTCCTGCGCCGCCGCACCCTGACCACCGACGCGGGCGCCGAGATCCACGTCGACCTCCCCGAGACCGTCTCCCTCCACGACGGCGACGCCCTCGTCACCGAAGACGGCACTCTCATCGCCATCCGCGCCGCCTCCGAGCCGCTAATCGAGATCACCGCGCCCCCCACCGACCTCACCCGCCTCGCCTGGCATATCGGCAACCGCCACATGCCTGCCCAGGTCGAGCTCGCGCGCCTCCTGATCCAGGCCAATCCCGTCATGGCCGACATGCTCGCCCGCCTCGGTGCCACAACCCGCACCGTGCGGGAGCCCTTCACCCCCGAGGGCGGCGCCTACGGCCATGGCCGCACCCACGGCCATCACCACGGCGGGGCCACCGACCACCCGCACGCCCACGCTCACGACCATGCAAATGACTGACGCCGAGGCCGTCCAGATCCTCACCGCCTGGCTCTCGCCCGCCTACCCCGTCGGGGCCTACAGCTATTCCCACGGCCTCGAATGGGCGGTGGAGTCCGGCGACGTGACCGACCTCGACACCCTGCGCGCCTGGCTCACGGACCTGCTCGATTTCGGGGCCCCGCGCACCGACACGATCCTCCTCGCCCACGCCCACACCGCCGAGGACCCCACCGATCTCGCCGCCCTCGCCGAGGCCCTCGCCCCCTCGCAGGAGCGCCACCTCGAGACCACCGCCCTCGGCGCGGCCTTCGCCCGCACCACCAGCGCCGCCTGGAACGTCGCGATCCCGCCCATGCCCTACCCGGTGGCCCTCGGCTACGCCGCAGGCCGCCTCGGCCTGCCGCTGCCCCTCACCGCCACCCTCTACGTCCAGGCCTACGCCGCCGCCATCATCTCCGCCGGCGTGCGCCTCATCCCCCTCGGCCAGACCGACGGCCAGCGCCTGACGGCCGCCCTCATGCCCCAGGCCGCGCGCATCGCCGCCGACGCCCTCACCGCCCCCCTCACCGACGTAGGCTCCGGCGCCTTCCGCGCCGACCTCGCCGCCATGCGCCACGAAACCCAGTACACGAGGCTCTACCGCTCATGAGCGTGATCAAGGTCGAAGACGTCTGCATCTGGACCAAGCACATCGAGGGCAACGATGCCCTCAAGACCCGACTGTTCGTCATGGACGAAGGTACCATCGTCGTCTTGAAGATCGGGTCCAGCTCCGGTTCCTTCAGAAAGATGCGCCAGGGCGAGAACCCGAACCCGACGCCGGGCCTGAGGCCCGCCTGTGACGCGACAAACGACTGGTGGAAAAGCATATACGCCCAGAACAAGGGGAAACGGCTCCCCATCCGCGAGGTGACCGAATGAAATCCCCCAACGGCCCCCTGCGCGTCGGCATCGGCGGTCCGGTCGGCGCCGGCAAGACCGCCCTCATGGACCAGCTCTGCAAGCGCATGCGCGACGACTGGTCCATCGCCGCCATCACCAACGACATCTACACCCGCGAGGACGCCGAGTTCCTGATGCGCTCCCAGGCCCTTCCGCTCGACCGCATCATCGGCGTCGAGACCGGCGGCTGCCCGCATACCGCCATCCGCGAGGACGCGAGCATCAACCTCGCCGCCGTGGACGAGATGACACGCCGCCACCCCGACCTCGACGTGATCCTGATCGAGAGCGGCGGCGACAACCTCTCGGCCACCTTCTCGCCCGAGCTAGCAGACATCACGCTCTACGTCATCGACGTCTGCGCCGGCGACAAGATCCCCCGCAAGGGCGGTCCCGGCGTCACCCGCTCGGATCTCCTGATCATCAACAAGACCGACCTCGCCCCCCATGTCGGAGCCTCGCTCGAAGTGATGGACCGCGACAGCCGCCGCATGCGCGGCGACCGGCCCTTCCAGTTCGCGCAGGTGCGCAACGGCGTGGGCGTGCCCGAGGTCATCGCCTTCATCGAGGCGGCGGGCGGCCTGCTCGCGTGATCACGCCGCCCCTCGCCGATCCCGCCCCGCGCGATCTCTGCACCGATTGCGGCGTCTCGCGCTTGGAGGACCCCAAGGCCTGCGGGCGGGCCTGCCAGTTCATCCACCCCGACTATCCGCGCCTCGAGGCGCAGGTCCACGGCCGCACCCGCGACCCGGACCGCCCCGACGAGGCCTGGTTCGGCCCCTTCCTCGCCATGCACCGCGCCGAACTGAAATCCCCGCGCCCCGGCGCGCAATGGACCGGCATCACCACCCGGCTCGCCGAGCGCCTGCTCGAGACGCGCGCGGTCGAGGCCGTGCTCACCATGGCGCCGGACCCGGACGACAAGTGGCGCCCCGTCCCGGTGCTGGTCACGGAACCCGCCGATCTCGCGAACTGCCGCGGGATGCGCATGGGCTACGCGCCACTCCTCGCCCTGCTGGAACCGGCCCGCGCCCGAGGCTTCACGCGCCTCGCCATCATCGGCATCCCCTGCCAGGTTTACGCCCTGCGCGCGCTGGAGGCCGAGCTCGGCTTGCAACTCACCGTCATCGGCACCCCCTGCTCGGACAACACCACCACCGAGGCCTTCCACACCTTCCTCGCCCTGCTCGACGACGACCCAGAC
Source organism: Rhodobacterales bacterium (assembly GCA_038209095.1). Lineage (GTDB taxonomy): Bacteria > Pseudomonadota > Alphaproteobacteria > Rhodobacterales > Rhodobacteraceae > Amaricoccus. Next base: position 41,991 of record JBBQYB010000003.1, on the reverse strand, counting down.
ACGATCACCTATCTCGAATTCCGCGCCGATTTCCGCGTGGAATTGCGCTATGCGGACGGCCGCACGCGCCTGATCCCCTTCCTGCAACTGCCGATCTCGAAGCTGCCGCCGGATTTCTTCCCGCTCACCTGCCGCACCTGCGTCGACTACACCAACACGCTCGCGGACATCACCGTGGGCTACATGGGCGGCACCGGCGCGCAGTGGCTCATCGTGCGCAACGCCCGCGGCACCGAAATCTTGCGCCTCCTCGACGGAGAAATCACACTCTCCGCCCCTGCCGACGCCGGCAAGCGCAAGGGCCCCGTTACCGGGTTTCTCAAGAACACCGAGCGCGCCGCCGGCGGCCTGCCGCTGCGCGCCATGCCCGACTGGCTGCGCCCGCTCGTCGGTTGGCTCATGCCGCGCATCGGCCCCAAGGGCCTGGAGTTCGCCCGCGCCCGCGTCGAGATGAAGGCCATCGAGACCGTCCTGCACCTGCGCCGCGCCCATCCGCGCCGGCTCAAGACGATGGTACCCGCCCATGTCTGGCGTATCGCCGCGCCCTATGGCCTCGCCCCCACCATGGGCGAGACCCGGAAACCGGACACACCAAACCCGCCCCGCCCCTAGCTGCGCAGGCCCCGCGCCGCCGGCAGGATCAGGTCCGCGACCAGCGCGTGCAGATCGCCGGTATGCCCCGCCGAGCGCGCCGGCTGGCCCGGATCCGAGGTGATCGCCACCGTCACCCCCGCCCCCGGCACCACATAGATCATCTGCCCGCCGTATCCGCGCGCATAGGCCAGTTCCTCACCGCCCATCCGCGCCAGGAACCACCCGTAGCCGTACTGGTGCCCCGAGAACGGCGAGCGCGTGCGCGGCTCCCACGAGGTCTCGACCCAGCCCCGGCTCGCCAGCTCCGGCGCCCCCGTGCGGATCGCCTCGCCGAACGCGAGCATCCCCATCGGGCTCAGCGCCATGTTGTTGCCGCCCATGTAGATGCCCTGCGGATCGCGCGTCCAGGCCGGGATCTCCACCCCGAGCGGCCGGCCCAGCCAGTCGCGTGCCAGCTCAAGCAGGCTCGCGCCCGACGCCCGCGTCAGCACCGCCGACAAAAGATGGAAATCACCCGTCGAATAGCCGAACCGCGCGCCCGGGGCCGCCACCATGGGCCGCGACAGCACATAGGAGACCCAGTTCCCGCTGTTGACCCAGGCCCCGTAGTTCGCCCCCGACGTGCGCTCGAACCCCGAGCGCATGGTCAGCAGATCCGCCACCGTCAAGGCCTCCGCCCGCGGGTCCATCACGCGCGGCGCATCGAGATACGGCATCACCGCCGCATCCGGCCCCGCCAGCACGCCCCGGTCGATCGCGGCCCCCGCCAGCGTCGCCACCAGCGTCTTCGACACCGACTTCACGTTCGCCACGCGCGCGAGCCCCGGCCCCCGCGGCGCCTCCGCCAGCACGACCGCACCGTCCACCGCGACCACGACGGCATGGAGCTGGCCGAGGCCCAGCGCCCGCGCGCGGATCCCGTCCAGATCCTGCGCCCGTCCGGGCCGGGCTATCAGGGCCAGCGCCGCGCCCGTCGCAAAGCCGCGTCTCGTGATCGCCATGGAACCTCCTCGTTGCCGGATGCCATGTTGATCAGCCGGCACGCCTGTGCAAATCACGGCAGCGTCAACCCGGCCCCAACGCAGGTATGCCCCCCGCCCGTGTCCCAAACGCCCCCGCCCGACGATGCAGCCTTGGCCATTGAGGCTCTCGCAGCCCTCGCCGATCCGGCCCGGGCCGCCCAATTGGCCGCCCACCACAAGGCACCGCGGGTCTATCTCGGCGCAGCGACCCCGGGCATCGACGCCCTCGTTGCCGTCTGGCGCGCGGAGCGTGACGTGCCCGGCCGAACCCGTCTCGCGGCCGCCCTCTGGGACAGCGACATTTTCGAGGCCCGCATCGCTGCCGCAAAACTCCTCACCCAGGCCCGCATCCCGCAGGACGAGCCGGTCTGGGCGGAGTTCCTGCGCTGGCTCCCCACCTTCGAGTCCGCGGCGCTGGCCGATCAGGCCTGCAAGGTCGGCGAGCGCCGCCTGATCGCAGACCCGAGCCGGCTCAATGTCGTCGAGACCTGGGTCGCCGACCCGAACCTCTGGGTGCGCCGCGCGGCCCTCGTCGTCACCCTGCCCTGGACGAGGCAGAACCACCCGACCCCGGAGGAGTTTGCGGCACGCGAACGCATCCTCGGCTGGGCCGAGCGCCTCGTGCCGGACCGGAACTGGTTCATCCAGAAAGCGGTCGCATCTTGGCTGCACAGCCTGTCGGGCCACGACCCCGCCCGGGTCCGCACTTTCCTCGACGGACCCGGCGCCGGCCTCAAGACCTTCGCGCGCAAGGACGCTCTGCGCGCCTGACTGCCAACGGCACCCCCGGGACGTACCCGGGGGCAGCCCCGCCTCAGCCAGGCGTCAGCCGGTAGATCTCGCCCTCGTCGACCGCGATATAGAGGCTGCCGTCCGGCCCCTGCACCACCGAGCGGAACCGCCCTTCGGGTACCGGCATCTCCATCTTGGAGACCTCGCCCACGGACAATCCGTCCTCCGAAAGGTCAATCAGGTCCACCCGCTGCCCGATCGGCGTGCCGCCGAAACCGATGCCCATGATGCCGACCACCATGCGCCCCTCCCAGCCCTTCCACTGCGGGCCGGTCAAGAACTCGGCCGAACCCGTGCCCTGCGACAGCCCGTTGTTCGTCCAGGCGGGCATCATCGCGTCGGGGTGGGTCTTTGTGTCGGTCATCGGCATGAAAGCCGCCCGTTCCGCGGGGTCCATCCCGTCCATCTGGTTCGGCATGTACCCGCAATAGCCGTCGGGACAATCGTCGCGCCCGGAGACCGCGGGGCGCGGATCCCAGCCGCCGTTCCCGCCGGGCACCAGCACCGTGATCTCGTCGGAATGCCAGGGCCCATGCTCGGCCGCGACCGCCTCGCCCGTGCCCGGCCGGAACGCGATGCCCTGCACGTTGCGATGGCCATAGGTGTAGATGCGCGGATCGAACCCCTCCGGCGCGCCGTTGCCAGGGGCGGCCTCACCCTCGCCGTCGATGCGCAAAACCTTCCCGCCCAGCAGCGTCGGCGACTGCGGCACCTCGCCGTTGTGCGTGTCGCCGGTCGCTACGTACAGATACCCGTCTCCCGGGTTGAAACGGATGCGCCCGCCGTTATGCGCGCCGATCCCCCCGAACGGATGGTCGGTCTCCGTGTTCTTGTAGGGGATGTCCTCGACGATGTCCGTCCGCCCGGAGACGCCCATGAAATCGTCGCTCACCGTCAGCCGCATCACCCGGTTGCTCGGCGGATCGCTCGCATTCGACGCGGAATAGACGTAGATCTGGCGGTTCTCGGCAAAGTCAGGATCCACCGCCACGCCGTTCATTCCAGCCTGACCCTCGCAGAACAGATCGTCCGCCGTGGTCGCATAGCCCTCCGTGTCCTCCATCCCGAGCAGCTTCTGCACGTCCCCGGACGGCAGCCGCACCGACAGGCCATGGCACTTTTCGGTGAAGAACATCGTGCCGTCGCCGAGGAACGCCATGTCCCACGGCGCTTCCAGCCCCGACAGCACGGTGGTGTGGCTGAGGCTCGGAGCCGCGTCGTCCGTGGCGGCCAGGGCCGGCAGGCCGGCGCCCATCGTCGTGGCTATGGCAGCCCAAAGCGGCCAAAGGGTCTGGTGTCGTGTCATTCTGGTCCTCCCGCTGTCGGCTTCGTTATTGTTCCATTCGTAACCTGTCCGGGAGTGATACTCCGTCCCGAGCGGAAGTCAAAGCATCGGGCGCAAAAAGTACCAGACTGCCACGCGCCGTCCGGCCCCCCCGGTCACTGCGCCGCGCGTCGCGCGATCCGCACCACGTCCTCCTCGATGGAGCGCACGATCCGGTCGCGCAGGCTGTCGCCCGTAGCCGTCTCGTCGGCCCCGGCCTCGAGTGCCCTCCAGATCTCGAATTTCGCCAGCACTGCCTCGAGCGTGTCCGCCGGCACGGCAATCGAGCGTTCGGCGACCGAAGTCTCGAGCTGCTGGAGCGTGTCGATCTCGGCCGCCGCCTCGCAGACGTCGAACCAGTCCTCCTCGTAGGCGTCCGCCTTTTCCGCGAGCAGGGTATCGATGGTCGAAAGGTACCGACCCAGCACCCCGAGATCGGCGGGCAGGGCGGCCGGACCGGATCGCATCGCCTGCATCAACGCCCGATCGAGCTTTCCATCTAAAACCATCTGTCCAATCCCCCCTGACTATACGAGGACGGAGGTACGCAAGGCGTTATAATCGCTCAATTACACGACTGACCTAACGTGACCGCGTGAGGGGGGATGCACCGCCTCTTCTGTAAAAAAGCGGAACCTCTTGAGCCGAAAATCAAACGTCAGACATATTCCACTATTTGCGTATCACTATCCTGATCGAAGGTGAAAGCGAAAAAGTGGCCCTGGCCAGGCTGCGCCCGCCCGGTTTCGACTGATGCCGAGGTCACGCTCCATCGGCGATCCGTCTCCGCGCGCTACCCGAGGAGGTCTGCATGAGATGTTTTGACGACTTCGACCAATTCCGAAGATGGTCCGACACTGGATAAGGCCTCACGGCTCCGCATGGATCAGGCCCACGCCGATGCCGCGGACCGTGGCGCTGATCCGGTCCGCGACCCCGAGCTTGAGATACACGCGCCGCAGATGCGCATCCACCGTATGCGCCGAGATGCCGAGGATGTCGCCGATGATCGAGTTGCTCTTGCCGCGTGCCACCCAGGTCAGCACCTCGAATTCGCGCGGCGACAGGGGCGGCGGGGGCTCCTGGATCGCCGCGAGCAGGCTGCAATACCGCAGATGCGACAACTGGCAGGCCCAGTGCAATTCGTGGACCTGGGCCGGCGGGAGCGGCGTGGCCCCTTCCGGCAGCCCCAGCCCCGCATAGCCGTTGCGCCCGTTCGGGCCGAACACCTGGATCCCGAGCCCGTCGCCGATGCCCGCGCCCTTCAGCGCCGCGACGAAGGCCGCCTTGTCCGGGCAGACCTCGCGGCGCTCGACGATCTCGCTCCAGTAGAACGGGGCGGGGTTGTCGCGCGCATAGAGCACGATGGGATCGTCGCGCCACATCCGCTCCGTCACATATCGCGCCACCCAGGCCTCCGGGAAGCCGTCGGTGCGGATCAGCATCCGGTCCGCGTCCGGCGCGCCGGGCGGCGGCAGGTGATGATAGCTGACCCGGATCATCCCTTGCTGGCGATAGAACCGCGTGCACAATTCCCACAGGTCCGGCGGCCGCTCGACCTTGCCCACTTCCGCCTCGAATACGCTCAGGTCCATGGTCTCACTCCGTCGTGCTCGAGGCACGGGCCTCGCGCAGGGCCCGCCGCTGCAACTTTCCCGATTCCGTCACCGGCAGGCTCTCGATGAACACCACCGCCCGCGGAGCCAGATGCGGCGAAAGCCGCGCGCGCACCCGCGTCATCAGCGCCTCCGCCAGCCCCTCCCGCGCCGCTCCCGCCCGCGTCACCACATAGGCCGTGACGACCTCGGTCCGGATCGCATCGGGTATTCCCACGACCGCAGCCAAGGCCACGTCCGGATGCCCGCCCAGACAATCCTCGATCTCCGCGGGCCCGATCCGGTAGCCCGACGACGTTATGACGTCATCGCTCCGCCCGGAAAAGAACACATAGCCCTCCGCGTCCATCACCGCCTCGTCGCCCGTGCGCAGCCAGCCGTCCCGGACCTTCTCGGCCGTCTTCTCGGGCTGGTTCCAGTACCGAAGAAACATCGCCGGATCAGGCGCCCGCACCGCGATCTCCCCCGCCGCGCCTGGCGCGCACACCCGGCCCTCCCCGTCGAGTATGGCCACCTCGTGCCCCGGCCCCACCCGCCCCGCACTCCCCGCCCGCACCGGCAGGACCTTCGCACTGTTGACCAGTACCGCGTTGCACTCCGTCTGGCCGTAGAACTCGTTGATCTCCCGCCCGAAGACGCCCCGCCCCCAGTCGAGGAGCGCGCCGCCCAGCGGCTCTCCCGCACTCGCCACGCTGCGCAGCCCCGCCACCCGCTCCACCCCCGCCTCGCGCATCCGCTTGAGCGCGGTGGGCGGCAGGAACGCGTTGCGCACGCCGAGATCGGCCATCAGCGCCACCGCCCGCTCGGGATCGAACTTCGCCATGCGGTGCGCCACCACCGGCACGCCCGCCGCGAGCCCCGGCAACAGCACGTTGGCGAGCCCCCCCATCCAGGCCCAGTCCGCCGGCGTCCACAGTCGATCCCCCGGCTGCCCCAGCCCCTCGTGCGCGAGCCCGATCCCCGGCACGTGCCCGATCAGCACCCGGTGGGCGTGCAGGGCCCCCTTGGGCGGCCCCGTGGTTCCGGAGGTATAGGCGATGAACGCCGGGTCGTCCGGCCCCGTCGCGGCCATCCTGCAGGCATCCGCGGCCTTGCCCAGTTCCTGCCAGAACCCGTGCGAGCCGCCCTCGCGCGCATCGATCGAGAACACCGACCGCAAGTCCGGCAGATCCCCCCAGATCCCCGGCACCTTCGCGAGGTTCGGCCCGTCCGTGACCAGCGCCCGCGCCCCGCAATCGGCCAGCCGAAAGCGCAGGGCGTCCTCGCCGAAGAGCGTGAACAGCGGCACCACGACCGCCCCGAGCCGGTAGGCCGCGAGATGCGTCAGCACCGTCTCCGGCGTCTGCGGCAACAGCACCGCCACCCGGTCGCCCAACCCGATCCCATGCCCCGCCAGCGCATTCGCGAACCGCCGGGACGCCCGCGTGAGCTGGCCGTAGCTCCAGTCGCGCACCTCGCCGTCGGGCCGCAGATAGCGCAGCGCGATCCGGTCAGGCTCCGCGCGCGCCCAGCGGTCGCAGACCGCCTCCGCGATGTTGTAGCGCCGCGGCCGCGGCCAGCGGAACGCCGCCCTGCGCGCCTCCCAGCTGCCCGTGTCCGCGGACGACGCGCCTTCGCGAAACGGGAGATTGCCTGTCATGCACACAGTCTAATCCCCGAATGCACCGCACAAAAGAGCTTTCGCGCCGGCCTTGAAACCCCCGCCCCCTGGGCTTACCGTACCCTAGGGGAGAATACACCACCGATGGACACACCGCATCTCGTCGACCCGTTCGCCCGGACGATTACCTACCTGCGGGTCTCCGTCACGGACCGCTGCGATTTTCGCTGCGTCTACTGCATGTCCGAGAACATGGAGTTCCTGCCCAAGGCCCAGCTTCTCACCCTCGAGGAACTCGACCGCCTGTGCTCGGCCTTCATAGGTCTCGGCGTCGACAAGCTGCGCATCACCGGCGGCGAGCCCCTGGTGCGCAAGGGCATTCTGACGTTCTTTGCCGCCATGTCGCGCCACCTCGAGAGCGGTGCCTTGCGCGAATTGACCCTCACCACGAACGGCAGCCAGCTGCGCCGCTACGCGGCCGATCTCGCGGCCTGCGGTGTGCGCCGCGTCAACGTCTCGCTCGACACGCTCGACCCCGCGAAATTCGCCGCCGTCACCCGCTGGGGCAGGTTCAATCAGGTGCGCGACGGCATTGACGCCGCGACCGAGGCGGGCCTCAAGGTCAAGATCAACACGGTTGCCCTGCGCGGCGTCAACGACACGGAGATTTTCGATCTGGTGACCTGGTGCGGGGACCAGGGACACGATCTCACCTTCATCGAGGTCATGCCCATGGGCGATCTCGGCAACGAGAACCGCCTCGACCAGTATTACGCGCTCACCGACCTGCGACGCGATCTCGCCACCCGCTGGACCCTGACCGAAACCCCCGAGCGCACCGGCGGGCCCGCCCGCTACATGCGCATCGGTGAGACCGGCCAGCGCATCGGCTTCATCACGCCACTGACCCACAACTTCTGCGAAAGCTGCAACCGCGTGCGCCTGACCTGCACGGGCGAACTCTACATGTGCCTCGGTCAGGAGGACGCCGCCGACCTGCGCGCGCCCCTGCGTGCGCACCCGACCGACGACGCCCCGCTCGCGGCGGCGATCCGGGCCGCCATCGCCCGCAAGCCTAAGGGCCACGATTTCGACTATTCCCGCCAGACCGTCGCGGGACAGGTGACGCGCCACATGAGCCACACCGGCGGCTGACCCGCGCGTCCCTCGCGTTAACGATGCCGCAAATTGCTGCGGATGACGGCACGCCTTGGTAATCATACCGCTCCAGATTGACCGCATTATTTGATGGTTCTTGGAGTGCATTATGTCCGACCAGGTTTTCGATTTCGCCGGCAACGAGGAGGCGCGCCTCAACGCCCTGCGTGATCTGCGTCTGCTCGACACGCCTCCCAGCGAAAGCTTCGACCGCCTCACGCGCCTCGCGAGCCGGCTTCTCATGGCACCGGTCTCCACCATCACCCTGACCGACAAGGACCGGCTCTGGTTCAAGTCTCGCTTCGGGATCGACGCCACCGAAGTCCCGCGCGAAAAATGCCCCTGCAGCTACACGACTTACGGCCAGGACGTCTTCGTCGTGCCGGATCTGCTGGCGGATCCGCGCTTTTGCGACGGCGTCGTGGCCGAGGCGGGCGTCCGCTTTTACGCAGGCGCACCGCTGATCTCCGCCGAGGGCTACGGGCTCGGCACGATCTGCGTCGTCGACGACAAGCCGCGCGATATCACCGAGGACGAGCGGGCGGTCCTGCGCGATCTCGCCGGCATGGTGATGTGCCAGATCGACCTCCAGTCCAAGATCGGCCGGATCGACCCCAGCAGCGGCTATCCGAACCAGCAGGTCTTCTACGAGACCGTCGAGGCCGCCGGCCGCACGGGTACGGGCGGCCGCGCCTGCGCGCTCCTCGTGGACCTCGTGGCGACCCTCGCCGCCACCGACGGCCAGCGCGCCCTCGGCACCGACTTCATTGAGGCGCTGATGACCGGGGCACTGGGGGCCATCGAGCGCGGATTCGGGGACCGCGCCTCGATCTATCACGTGGGCCCCACAAGGTTCGCCATGCTGCTCGGGGCGGAGGCCTCCGCCGACGTGGCCGGCGCCGTCGCCCGCGTGCACGCGCTGCTCGAGGCTCCGATCGCCTGCCGCGGCGTGCCCGTCTCGCCCGATGCTGCCATCGGCACCTGTCTCTACGAGCCGGGCTCCATCTCCCCGCGCGATCTGCTGCGCAGGCTCTACAACGCCGTCGAGGACGCACAGACGGCCCCGGACCGCGTCGCCGAGTATTGCCCGCTCCACGACGACCAGAACGCGAGGCGGTTCCGCCTTCTCAACGACTTCCAGGCGGCTCTCGACGCGCCGGACCAACTGGCGCTCGCCTATCAGCCGCGGGTCGATCTCTCCGACATGCACTGCCGCGGCGTCGAGGCGCTCCTGCGCTGGCGCCACCCGACCTTCGGGGCCGTGGCTCCGGACGAATACATCCCCCATGTGGAACGCACGGCGCTCTGTGCCCGCCTGACCGACTGGGTTGTGGCCGAGGCCCTGCGCCAGGCGAGCCTCTGGCGCCGTGCGGGCCGCAAGCTCACCATGTCCATCAACGCCTCCGCCCTCAATCTCGAGGAGCGCGATTTCGCCGAGCGCCTGCTCGGGGCCATCGAACGCGCGGGCGTGCGTCCGGAGATGGTCGAATTGGAATTCACCGAGAGTGCTGTGGCCCGCGACAGCGCGCGCGTCATCGCCCAGCTGGTCGAATTGCGCAGCTACGGCGTCGAGATCGCGATCGACGATTTCGGCGCGGGCTATTCCAACCTCTCCTATCTCCAGCAGCTTCCCGCCTCGGTGCTCAAGATCGACCGCCAGTTCGTGATGCGCCTCGAGACCTCGCCGCGCGACCAGAAGCTCGTCCAGACCGTGATCCGCATGGCCCACGATCTCGGCTACCGCGTGGTCGCCGAAGGGATCGAGACCGAACCGGCCCTCGACATGCTGCGCGGCTGGACCTGCGACGAAGGCCAGGGCTTTCTCTTGTCGCGCCCAACGACCGCCGTGGCGATCGAGGACTGGCTCGACGCGGGCCTCAACCTGCCCCGGGCCGCCAACGCCTGAAACCCGTTCACCCCGCACAACCGGCTCCGCGTGAAGCTCCAAAAAACCGACTTCCGGATTATCATTATGATTCAATATCTTAGATAGCGTCACATCGTGTGACGCTCCGGATCATCCGTCTGGACTGCCTGCCCGACCCGCGCTATGCCCTCTCTGGCCCGCCGGAGACAGCCCCATGGACCAGCCGCCCGCCGTCACGGATCTCACGCCGGAGGAGGCCGCGGCCGAGCTCGCGGATCTCGCGGCCCGCCTCCGGGCAGCCGATCGCGCCTATCACCGGGACGACGCGCCCGAGCTCGCGGATGCGGACTACGACGCCCTCAAACGTCGCAACGCCGCAATCGAGGCTCGCTTTCCCGACCTCAGGCGCCCCGACAGCCCGTCGCTCCGCATAGGCGCCGCCCCCGCGGAAGGCTTCGCCAAGATCCGCCACGCCCGCCCCATGCTGTCGCTGGAAAACGCCTTCGCCGACGCGGACGTCGCCGAGTTCCACGACCGCACCCGCCGTTTTCTCGGGCTGCCCGCCGACGCTCCCCTGCCCTGCACCGCCGAGCCCAAGATCGACGGCCTCTCCCTCAGTTTGCGCTACGAAAACGGCCTTCTGATCAGTGCCGCCACCCGCGGCGACGGCGAGACCGGCGAGAACGTCACCGCCAACGCCCGCACCCTCGCGGACATCCCCACATCCCTGACCGGCGCGCCCGCGATCCTCGAGGTCCGCGGCGAGGTCTACATGTCCCACGCGGATTTCGCGGCCCTCAACGCCCGCCAGACCGCCGCCGGGGCGCGACCCTTCGCCAACCCCCGCAACGCCGCCGCGGGCTCGCTGCGCCAGCTCGACCCCGCCATCACCGCCGCCCGCCCGCTGCGCTTTTTCGCATACGCCTGGGGCGAGATTTCTGAGCCGCTCGCCGCCACCCAGGGCGGTGCCATCGCCCGGCTCGCGGCCCTCGGCTTCCAGACCAACCCGCTCACCACCGTCTGCGCCGACACGGAGGCGATGCTGCTCCATTACCGCCGGATCGAGGTCCAGCGCGCGACCCTCGGCTACGACATCGACGGCGTCGTCTACAAGATCGACGACCTCGCACTCCAGGCCCGTCTCGGCTTTCGTGCGGCCACCCCCCGCTGGGCCATCGCCCACAAGTTCCCGGCCGAGCTGGCCGGCACCCGGCTCGAGGCCATCGAGATCCAGGTCGGCCGCACCGGTGCCCTTTCGCCCGTCGCCCGCCTCACCCCAGTCACTGTCGGCGGCGTCGTAGTCTCCAACGCGACCCTCCACAACGCCGACTACATCGCCGGCCGCGACAGCCACGGCGCCCCCATCCGCGAGGGTCGCGACATCCGCGTCGGCGACTGGGTCAGCGTCTTTCGCGCCGGTGACGTGATCCCCAAGATCAGGGACGTCGACCTCTCCCGCCGCCCGCCCGACGCGGAACCTTTCGTCTTCCCCACCCGCTGCCCCGAATGCGGCTCCGACGCCATCCGCGAGGAGGGCGAGGCCGTCCACCGCTGCACCGGCGGCCTCATCTGCCCCGCCCAGGCCGTGGAGAAACTCAAGCACTTCGTCTCCCGCGACGCCTTCGACATCGACGGCCTCGGCGCAAAACAGATCGAGGCCTTCTTCGCCGACGGCTGGGTGCGCGAGCCCGCCGAGATCTTCACCCTCAAAGATCGCCACGGCCCCGGCAACCTGACCCAGCTGAAAAACCGCGAGGGATGGGGCGCGAAATCCGCCGAAAACCTCTTCGCCGCCATCGAGGAGCGCCGCACGATCCCGCTCAACCGGCTGATCTTCGGCCTCGGCATCCGCCATGTCGGCGAGACCTCCGCCACGCTCCTCGCCCGCCGCTACGGCTCCTGGGCGCGCTTTCGCGCCGCCATGGAAGCCGCGCGCGAACACGAAGGCCCCGACTGGGAAGAGTTGAACAACATCGACGGCGTCGGCCCCGTGCTCGCCGCAGCCCTCGTGGACTACTTCCACGAACCCGCCGCCCGCGCCGCCATCGACCGCCTCATCGCCCATCTGACCATCGAGGACGCGGTTCCCCCGGCCACCATCGGCTCCTCCATCGCCGGCAAGACCGTCGTCTTTACCGGAACCCTCGAGCGCATGACCCGCGCCGAGGCCAAGGCCCGCGCCGAGGCGCTCGGGGCCAAGGTTGCCGGCTCCGTTTCCGCCCGCACGGACTTTGTCGTCGCAGGCCCCGGTGCAGGCTCGAAGGAAAAGAAAGCCCTGGAGCTTGGCCTCACCGTACTCTCCGAGGACGCCTGGCTGGACTTGATCGCATGAAAGCCTCCTTCAGCGCGCTGAAATCCATCCTCATCGGCGGCATCGTGTTCCTGCTGCCCATCGGCGTCGTGGCCGTCGTCCTGGGCAAGCTGCTGCAACTCGCCCGCCATGTGTCGGACCAGATCCACGATGCGCTGTTCCCGACCTATCAGGGCAACTTCGTCCCGCTCCTGATCGCGATCCTCACGCTGGTCTGCATCGCCTTTCTCGCAGGTGCCATCGCGCGCACAAACGCCGGGCGGCGCGTCTTTTTGTGGCTCGAGACCGCCGTTCTGTCGAACCTCCCCGTCTATCCGGTGGTCAAGCAGACTCTCGATGACATGGCCGGCGGCTCCGCGCGCCTGTCGGAGACCGGCGGCAAGAAAGTCGTGCGCGTCCGCCTCGACGACATGACCGTCCTCGGGTTTCTCATCGAGCGCCGCGACGACGACACCTGCGTCGTCTTCCTGCCCGGCGCGCCATCCGCCCTGTCGGGCTCGGTGGCTCTGATCGACGAGGAACGCGTCACGCTGACCGATCTCAGCCTCGCCCAGGTCGTCCAGGGCATGCGTCGCCTAGGGGCCGGCCTCGCCCTCGCCGAAGCCGCGGCCCGCCGCGCGGACGGCGCAGGATCCCCATGACCGCGACCGTACTTCGCCTCGGCGCTCCGGATCTCGCGGCCCACCTGCCTGCCTTCGCGCGCATCCTGCACGCCTGCGTCCAGGACGGAGCCAGCGTCGGTTTCATCCTCCCCTTTTCACCGGCAGATGCCGAAGCCTATTGGCGCCATGCCGTGTTCCCTCCCCTGACCGACGGAAAACGCATCCTGCTCGCAGCCTTTGTGGATGACAGGCCGGTCGGAACGGTGCAGCTTCTGATCGATATGCCGCCCAACCAGCCGCACCGGGCCGAGGTTATGAAACTCCTTGTGCATCCTGACCAACGGCGGCGCGGCCTCGCGCGCGCGCTGATGACCGCGATCGAGGCGCAGGCCCATGCCCTGGACCGGAGCCTCCTGACGCTCGACACCCGCAGCGGCGATCCCGCAAAGCGCCTCTACGTTAGCCTTGGGTATAGGGTGGCGGGTGAGATCCCGGACTGGTGCCGCGACACCTTCACCCCGGACCTCTGTCCGACGACGATCCTCTTCAAGCGGCTCTCGGAGCCCCTGCGTCGACAGCTGCCTCGCTGAACCCTATCATCCTTCAGCCAGAATTCGCAGCATCGACCGGAGTCCCGAGGATCCTTGCCACCCGTGTCCCGCCCTGCACCAAGCGCCCGTCCGGAAATCCTGTTTCCCATATTTGCGGAGCTGACGGCCCTTGACGGCATCGGGCCCAAGACGGCCCGCACCTTCGCACGGCTCGAGATCACCCGGCCCATCGATCTGCTGCTCACCCTGCCCGTGGGCGTCGTCGACCGCCGTCTGCGTCCGACGATCCAGGGACTGGCCCTGCCCGATGTCGCCACCGTCCAGGTGACCGTGGGGCTGCATCAGGCCCCGGCGGCTCGGGGAAGGCCGTACCGGATCCATGTACGCGACGCCGGCACGGAGTTCCTGCTCGTGTTCTTTCAGGCGAACGGGGAGCGGCTGCGCACGCTCCTGCCGGCCGGCGCGCGGCGCATCGTGTCGGGCAAGGTGGAACTGTTCGACGGGATCGCCCAGATGGTCCATCCCGAGCATGTGCTGAACCCTGCCGGGGAGGAGGCCCTGGCCGATTTCGAGCCGGTCTATCCGCTGACCCAGGGCCTGACCCAGCGCATGATTGGCCGCGCCGCCCGGCAGGCGCTCGGCCTGCTGCGACCCTTGCCGGAATGGATCGACGCCTCGGTCAAGGCCGCGCGCGGCTGGCCGGACTGGGACGCGGCGCTGCGCACCGCCCATGCGCCAGCCGGACCGGACGACCTGAGCCCGGACGCCCCCGCCCGCGCGCGGCTGGCCTATGACGAATTGTTCGCGCATCAGCTTTCGCTTGCGCTAGCCCGGGCGCAGATGAAGCGGCCCAAGGGTCGCGAAACCCGGGGCGACGGCGCTCTGCGCACGAAGGTGCTCGACGCCCTGCCCTATGCGCCGACCGGGGCGCAGCTGCGCGCAGCCGCGGAGATCGCCTCGGACATGGCGGCACCCGCGCGGATGAACCGGCTGTTGCAGGGCGACGTCGGGGCGGGCAAGACCCTCGTGGCGATGCTCGCCATGCTCGCGGCCGTGGAGGCAGGGGGGCAGGCGGCACTGATGGCGCCAACGGAGATCCTGGCGCGCCAGCATGCGGCCTCTCTCGCGGCATTGGCGGAGGCCGCGGGTGTGCGGCTCGACCTGTTGACAGGCCGCGACAAGGGTTCCGACCGGGCCGAGAAGCTGCGCGCGCTGTCGTTGGGCGAGACCGACGTGCTGGTCGGAACCCATGCGCTGTTCCAGAAGGACGTGGCCTTTCGCGACCTTCGCCTGGCCGTGATCGACGAACAGCACCGGTTCGGCGTGCGCCAGCGCATGGACCTCGGAGCCAAGGGACCGGCCGCCGACATCCTGGTGATGACGGCCACGCCCATCCCGCGCAGCCTCGCTCTCGCCCATTATGGCGACATGGACATCAGCGTGCTCGACGAGAAACCGCCCGGCCGCACCCCGGTGCGCACTGCGCTGATCTCGTCGGGGCGTCTCGACGAGGTCGTGGCCCATCTGCGAAGCGCCCTGGCAGAGGGCCGTCAGGCCTATTGGGTCTGCCCTCTCGTCGAGGACAGCGAAACGGTCGAGATGACGGCCGCCGAGGCACGCGCGCGGGCGCTGCGTCTGGCACTCGGCCCCGATGTCGTGGGTCTTGTCCACGGGCAATTGCCCTCGGTGGAGAAGGACGCCGCCATGGCGGCGTTCGAGGCCGGTGGCAGCCGGCTTCTGGTCGCGACGACGGTCATCGAAGTGGGGGTCAACGTGCCGAATGCCTCGATCATGGTGATCGAGGGGGCTCAATCGTTTGGCCTCGCGCAATTGCACCAGTTGCGCGGCCGGGTCGGACGCGGTGCCGCGGCCTCGACCTGCCTGCTCGTCTACGATCCGCCGCTCGGCTCCGCGGCACGAGCGCGGCTCGAGATCCTGCGCGAGACCGAGGACGGATTTCGCATCGCCGAGGAGGACCTGCGGCTGCGCGGAGCCGGCGATCTGCTCGGGGTGCAGCAATCGGGTCTGCCGAAGTTTCGTGTGGCTAATCTCGAGAGACAGGCGGGGCTGATGGCCGTGGCTCAGGACGACGCCCGTCTGTACCTCGCGCGGGATCGCGATCTCTCGGGCCTCCGAGCCGGGTCGATCCGGACGCTCCTGCATCTTCTGGAACGGGAGAAGGCCATCCGGATGCTTGCGATCGGATGAGCATCGTTCTTCTTTTGTTCACGAATCGCTTGACGCAGGGTGGGTCTGGTGAGAACATTTATCGAACATGAACGCTGGACATCGGAGACGCATGATGTTGTCTGCAATTCGCACCCTCCTCTCAACCGATCTCGAAACGCTCTTGCGCGATGCGATCGGTCTGTCTGCCTTGGTCGTGACGATCCTTGCGGCACTGTTTCTGCCCGGGCTCGCATAGAGGATTCTGAAGTAGGTCTGGTGAGTTTGCTTTCGCGTCAGACGGGTGCAGGTAGGCACCGACCGGAGCCCTCCGACAGGTACGCGGTAATGAGTGCAATCGGTCTTGTCAGTTGGTCTGCGTCGCCTGGGTGCCCCTGACTGCTTGAACAGGGTCAGGCTAGACTGTCGCCTGTCTATCTGCGGCATCTGCTCGGTCGTCCGGATGAATACGGGCGTACGACTTGTTGGCGCGTGGCGAACCTGAGGGCGACGTGGCGAACCTCGCGGAATGGATGAGCCCGAAATGGGTTGTCGCGGGGTGCAATCGTCCCACGTGCCGCTCCAGCCTTGAACCCAAACAGGACCTGACATGACATCGCTCATCGATCGAGACCCAGACGCCGCGACCCTCGCCCGAATCTTTACCGAGGGCCGGACCCATAACAAATGGCGCAAAGAGGCGGTTTCCGATACCACGCTTCGCACGCTCTATGATCTCGTGAAGATGGGGCCAACCTCGGCCAATTGCAGTCCGGCGCGCTTCGTCTTCGTCAGGACGCCAGAGGGCCGTGAGCGGCTTCGTCCGGCGCTCTCCAAGGGCAACCTCGAGAAGACCCTATCTGCACCCGTCACGGTCCTGATCGCACAGGACATGGAATTCTACGAACACCTGCCGCGGCTCTTTCCGCATGCAGACGCCAAGTCCTGGTTCGCGGGCAACCCGGCGAAAATCGAGGAGACGGCGTTTCGAAACGCGACGCTTCAGGGTGGATATCTGATCCTCGCCGCGCGTGCGCTCGGACTTGACGCGGGTCCGATGTCAGGGTTCGACGCGGACGCCGTCAACGCGGCCTTTTTTGCCGGTAGGAGTTTTCGTGTGAATTTCCTCGTCAATCTCGGCCATGGCGATCCAAGCGGTCTTTTCGAGCGTTCGCCGCGCCTGACTTTTGCCGAAGCTTGCACGCTTTCCTGACATCGGGGCTCTCGCGGCAGGGCATCCAGAGGAGCCTCCGCCTGTCTCAAACCCGTGGAGCGCCGCCCTCGGGCCAGGAAGAAAACGCGATCCGCGCGGAGCGCAGTTCGGAAGGTTCCGCGGAAAGCCCGGCATGAAGGAGGAACTCGCCGGCTTCAAAGATCGGCCGGAGCGTCGCATCGAGGTAGGTGAAGGCGTCTCGCTCCAGAACAAAGCGCGCCTCCGCCGTGCTGCCGGCTCGGATCTCGACCTGGGTAAAATCCTTGAGCTCGAGAACCGGCCGGCTGATTGCGGCGACCGGATCCCGCAGGAAGAGGAACACCGGCGCGCAAGTTGGTCGATGGCCGTCGTTGTGCATTGCGACCCGGACCATGACGGCTCGGGCTCCGATCTGCACCTGCGGAAGTCCGAGCCGGAGATGCGTGAACGCCAGCCCGTGACCAAACGGAAACTGTGGCTCGGATGACATGTCGATGTGGCGCGTGGTGTACCGATCGCCCGCCTTTTCCGGGCGTCCGCCGCTGCGCAAGCCGATATGGATCGGGATCTGGCCCACGTCCCGCGGCCAAGTCACTGCCAGTCGTCCGGAGGGCGCGATCCGCCCGGTGAAAAGATTGGCAACTGCATGACCCGCCTCGCTGCCCGGATACCAGCAGGCGACGACGGCCGCGGACCGCGCAAAGACCTCCGGCATGACGAGCGGACGTCCCGCGAACACCAGAACGGTCACGCGGGCACCCGTGTCGAAGATGGCGCTCGCCAGTGCGGCCTGCGCTCCAGGCAGGTCGATGCGCGCGCGGCTGGCGGCCTCCCCGCTCATCCAGGCGGCCTCCCCGATGCAGAGAACGACCTGGTCGGCGCGGCGGGCTGCGGCGACCGCAGCCGGGATGCCCGACCTTTCCGTTCCGTCCACCGCGACGCCGCGGACGTATTCTATGGCGGCATCGGGCCAGGCCGCGCGCAATCCGCCCAGAACGCCCACGGCCTCCTCAGCCCGTCCGGCCGCAGTCCAGGACCCGAGCATGTCCGCCGGGCTGTCCGCCAGAGGGCCGATCAGTGCGAGACGGTCGGGTACGGTCCTGAAAGGAAGAACATCGCCTTGGTTTTGCATCACCACGAGCGTGTTACCGGCTGCTCGTCGGGCGAGCGTACGCAGGTGTTCTGGCCTGCCGGGCTCCTCCTCAGTGCGCGGGCGCGAGCGAAGGTAGGGATCCGCAAACAGACCAAGCCGATCCTTCAGGGCGAGGACCCGGGTGACGGCCGCGTCGATCTGGGCCAGCGTGATGGTCCCGCGCGCAAGGGCCTGCGGCAGGCCCTCGGGATAGGCCGAGCCGGTCATGTCGATGTCCACCCCCGCACGCAGGGCGAGTGCGGCGGCGTCGGGCAGATCAGCGGCGACGCCGTGCCTGATCAGCTCCGCAATCGCGTTGTAATCGCTGATGACGACGCCGTCGAAACCCCAGGTGTCCCGAAGCCGGCCCGTCAGAAGATCTCCGTGCGCCGTCAGCGGAATGCCGTCGAGGTCGGTGAAGGCCGGCATGATCGCATCGGCTCCGGCCAGCACTGCCGCCTCGAACGCCGGGAGATGAACTTCCACGAGCGTGCGCGGCGACATCTCCACCGGAGCATAGTCCCGTCCCGCGATGCTTGCGCCGTAGCCCACGAAATGCTTGGGCGTCACCGCGAGGCGGGCACCGGGTAGCCCATCGCGATATCCGCGGACCTTGGCCGTGGCCATCCGCAAGGCGACCAGCGGATCCTCGCCCGGACCCTCCGCGATGCGCCCCCAACGCGGATCGCGCGCGATGTCGAGCATCGGGGCGAAGGTCAGATCGATGCCCTCTCCTGCGGCCTCGATTGCGGCTGCCCGTGCCGTCTGCGCCCAGAGATCGGGATCGAACGCGCAGGCCTCGCCTATGGGCATGGGAAAGATCGTACGGTGCCCGTGGATCACGTCGAAGGCAAAGAATAGCGGCACGCCGAGGCGCGTCTCCTCGACTGCCATGCGCTGTGCCGCATGAACCGTTGCGCGTCGGTGCAGATTAAAGAGACTGCCGATGGTTCCTGCCCGCACCCCGCCCTCGAGATCGGACTTCACCACCGGACCGGTGACGGTGAGATCTGCGGAGACCATGGTCAGTTGGCCGATCTTCTCAGCGAGGGTCATTCGCGCCATCAGGCCGTCGGGCACCGCCATTCGCGCCTCATTCGTCCAATCGGGGCGTGAGGCAGGTCCGGCCCAATGCGCCCATCTTTGCAGACTGCGTCGGAGCTACCATCGAAGGCAAGCGCAGGCCGTGACGGATCAGATCCGCCGCGAGCGTGCGGCAGGATCAGACGCGCCTATCCGCGCCTGACCCGACCGTTCCTCGGGTCAAAGGCCGTCCGGATCAATCCTGAGCCGCGGCCGGAGCGACTCGCCGGGGCGAGCAGGCGGCGCTCGTGTTCCAGGAGGATCGGTCGTGAGAAGCGGAACCCCTGCGCAAAATCGATCTCGGTCGCTGAACGCAGATAGGCAAGCTCCTCGCTGGTCTCGACGCCTTCCACGACAACGCTCATCCCGAGCGAGCCGCCGAGCGCTTCGACGGCCTTGAGAATGCTCTGGCTGCGCGGCCGCTGGTGGACGTTGGTGATGAACGAGCGGTCCACCTTGACCTCGTCCGCCGTGATCGCAGCGAGCGACGAAAGCGACGAATATCCCACGCCGAAATCGTCGATGGAGACCCTGGCACCGATAGAACGGATCAGGGGCAGGACGTGGGTCTGGAACTGCGAGGTCGCGAGGAACGCCTCCTCGGTCAGTTCCAGCATGAAGCGCTCCGCCATGCCGGTGCGCTCCAGCGCCGTGACGAAGCTGCGCATGAAGTCGAAATCTCCCGCCTGACGGGGCGAGACGTTCAGGCTGATCGAGCATCCACGACCGAACGCGTCGTTGATGGTATCGACGGCCCAGACCGTCGCATCCAGCATCTGATGCGTGATCTGATCCATCAGCCCGAGCTCTGCAGCGATCTCGAGGGCGGGTGCCGGTCCGTTGATGAGCCCGTCGCCGTCCACCCAGCGCATCAGGACTTCGACACCGGCGATCCGATCATGGCGGAAGTCGAATTTCGGCTGATAGGCGCACAGGACCCGCTCCTGCAAAACCGCACTGCGGACGCGCTGTTCCAGCCGGTGTCGCGCCTCCACCGCCTCGGAGATCGAGCTGTCAAAGAACCGAACGGAACCCTTTTTGCCGTTCTTGGTCCAGTACATCGCCCGGTCGGCATTGTCGCGCAGCGTGTCGTAGGTCGTCCCGTCCCGCGGATAGAGGGCTACGCCAAACGAGCCGGAGGTGAGGATCTCGTGGTTCTCGATGAAGAACGGATCCTGCAAGATGCCGAGCAGCCAGTCGAGATCCGCCGTCAGATCCTCCTGATCCCGGATGGGCGTGAGCAAAAGCAGGAACTCGTCCCCACTCAGCCGGGCGAGCATGTCACTCGGCCGAAGCATGCCTCCGAGCCGCGCAGCAAGGGCGCTCAGCAACTGATCGCCGATGCTGTGGCCATAGTAATCGTTGACGCGCTTGAAGCCGTCGAGGTCGATGAACGCGAGCGCAAACGGCTTTGGCCCGCCGTCGATCAGGGCCTTTACCGTCCGTTCCATCAGGGCTCGGTTCGGAAGCCCGGTGAGGTCGTCGTAGTAAGCACGTTTGATGAGTTCTTGCTGAAGGCTCGTGGCATCCGTCATGTCGACGTTGACCGACAGGGTATAGGGCTCGCCGGCGACCGGCAGATCGAATTGGCGGGTCACAAGAACCCGCCCGTCCCGGGTCACGCCGGAGACGGGCTGCATGCCCTGGCCGCGCTTACGCAGGTCCACTGTAATTTCGGTCTTTGCAAAGCAGGCGCTCGGGCGCTGGACCGGACTGTCTTCCATCATTCTCTCGTTTTCCCGCGGCGGCATGCGCTCAGTCACACTCCCGGCCATTCAGCGGCGCAGCGGCGTGTATCCGTCGGTGTGCAGGGTTCTGCCTTGCGCGTTCGGAGCGGCTATGCTTGCGTCCAAGGCGGAGATGCCTGCGCCCAGTCCGGCATCTGCCCAGACCGACTGGCTGGTGGTGGCCCGCCGCCATCGGTCGATTGCACTCCGGACCACGTCACCGGCGGTCTGCGACGGATCCACCGTGCCGCGCGCACCGGTGTCGCTGCTCGGAAGCATGCTGCCCGTGAGGGTCCGAAAACTGAAACGGGCGGCGAGCGGCATCCCCTCGCCAATCCCGATCGCCTCCTGGGCCGCCAGCGACGGCAGGAATGACAAAAGATTGGCAGCGGCATCGGAGACCGAGGACCGCAGGATCGCCTGGTCGACGTCATTCGTCATGCGCATCGCGAACATCGTGCTGCACTGCGACAGGATCGTCGCGTCCAGCTCTGCCGGCCTTTGGGTGACCAGACCGAGATGGACGCCGTACTTTCGGCCTTCGCGGGCGATGCGCTTGAGCGCGCGGCGCGCCGGCGCAAATCCTTGCAGCTCGTCGGACGACACGTACCGGTGTGCCTCCTCGCAGACGAGCAGGATCGGCATGGCGCCGTCACTCCAGAGCGCGAAATCAAAGGCGAGGCGCGCAGTGACACAGACCACTGCGTCGACCACTTCGTCCGGCAGGCTCGCGAGCTTGAGCACGCTCAGGGACCGCGACCCGGTCTCGAGGCTGAACAACTGGCAAAGCACGGCTGCCATGGTGTCCCCGCCGGCCATGGCGTCGCGGAACATGAACGCGAAACGCGGATCGTTCCGGATGGCCTGGATCCGCATCATCAATCGGTGATGCGCCATGCGTGACAAGCGGTTTTCCAGCTTGCCCATGCGGTCGTCGATGAGCGACAGGAGATCCTGCAATTGATACGGCGAGGGCGTATCCGCGGTGAACCCGCTTTGGACCGGACGCTTTTTCGCGATCACCTGGCGGTCGACCCCGTCCTGATAGCCAAGATACATGCCCTTGGCAGCCGGGATCAGCTCGGCGAGGATCTCGACCTCCTCCGACGGAGCACCCTTGCCGCCGTAGATGACATCGGTCACTTCCTCGAAATTCAGCAGCCAGAACGGCAGGCGCAGGTTGTCGCTGTCGATCTCCTTGGCGCGGTCGCCGAAGATCCGGCCATATTCGTTGTGCACGTCGAGCATCAGCACCCGCACGTCGGGACGCGCCTCGATGAGACCAGAGACGATGGCTGCCACGCCGGAGGATTTGCCGACCCCGGTGGAGCCCACGACGGCGAAATGCTTGGAGAGCAACTGGTCGGCGTCGATATAGGCCGGCAGATCGCGGTCCTGGCTCAGGTTGCCGATGGAGACGGTGCGCGCGCTGTCGCAGGAGTGCATCAGCGCGAGTTCATCGCGCCCGATGCTGCGCACGCTGTCGCCGATGGTCGGATAGCGCCGAACGCCGCGACGAAAGCTGGTCTTGGCACCGCTTGTTGTCTCGATCTCGCCGATCAGATCGACGGTGGCTATGGCGCGATGGCTGGGCACGCCTGGATCGCCCTCGTTGCGTCGGGTGATGCTCGAGATCATTCCCACGACCGAGCTTACGCCGTCCGACATCGCAAGGAGGCTCCCAACCGTGGAGCGATCCTGCTCGAGCAGGCTGGTCGTCAGTCCAACGCAGGCCTCGGAGCCTCGCACGGAAATGACTTGGCCGATGTCTAATGCTCCAATGGGAAAGGTCGCGGAAGGATTCATCGACTCGTGATTGCTCATCCCGAACTCCGTTCCATCGATGCACCCACATTCTGCGGTAAGATGTGGCGGAGTTTGGTTTCGTGCTGATAAATGCAGATGCGCCCAAGCGCGCAAATTCCATCACCGTAAACGAAGTGCTACCGCGTCGAAAACGAGCCTTCGCCCCAAAGAAGCGAGGCGCAGACCTCACATGCACACAGCCCGCCAATTCCCTGAAACATAACGCGAACAACCACGCCCCGGCCGCACAAACCACCCCGGTCCGCGCATGCCTCGCGCGCATGTGAAGGCCTCGCGCTGCGTTACCTGCGACAAGGCTTGTCTAACAACCGGGAGGAAAACACCATGCGGACCCTGATGATTGCCCTGATCCTGTCGCCAAGCCTCGCCTTCGCCGCCGACATGGCGCCCCGCGAGGGATGGAGTGTCATCGCGACCGAAATGCCCCACGCGACCGTGGTCGAGCGCGTGATCGCGGCCACCTCGGAGGAGGGCATGGCGGTCGTGACCCAGGCCGGCCCGACCGGCGCCGCCCGCGATCGCGGGATCGAGATCCCGGAAAACCGGGTGATCGGCGTCTTCAACAACGACTTCGCCGTGCGCATCCTCGCCCTCAGCACGCCCGCGATGATCGAGGCGCCCATCCGCTTCTACGTGACCGAGGACGAGGACGGGACCGCCACGCTGAGCTGGAAGACCCCGAGTTTCGTGCTTGCGCCCTACACGGGCGAAGCCGGCCCCGATCTCGCGGCGATCGCAGGCGAACTCGACGCAAAGTTCGACGCGATCGCCACGCGCGCGACCCAATAGGCCCGGACCGCCTCAGATAAGCCGGTACTGGCGCGCCTTGTTGCGCAAGAACGGCAGCCCGTTGCCCATTACGACCTCCTCGCTCTCGGCGACAGGGCGCCAGACGGCGAGGCCGTAAGCCACCTCCGGCGGCATGTTGATGAAGCTCTCCATCGCGAGCCCGCCCTTGAACCCGATCGCCGCCAGCGTTGCGAAGATCTCGTCCCAGTCGCAGGTTCCCTCGCCGGGTGTGCCGCGATCGCTCTCGGAGAGGTGGATGTACCCGAGATGCTCGCGCGCATCGAGGATGCCGTTGCCCGCGCCCTTCTCCTCGATGTTCATGTGGTACGTGTCGAGATGCACGAAGATGTTGTCTGCGCCGATTTTTTTTATCAGTTCAATTGCTTGCCAGCCCGTATTCAAGAGATGGTTCTCATAGCGGTTGACCGGCTCGATCCCGAACCTGATCCCGAGCGCCTTGGCGTGTTTGGCCGCTGCCTCAAGACATCGCGCGACGTTGTCGTATTCCGCAGATGTCGGCGGCACCCCGGTGCGCTGGCCGATCCCGCCATAGGTGACACCCGACAGCGCCTCGCATCCCATGGCTTTGGTCACGTCCATTGCGTGCCGCAGATGCGCGATACCGCCCTCGGGATTGATCGATGGCCAGGACGCCTCGGGCAGGCCGAGCGAGCAGATCGCGCGCATCTCGTTATGGTCCAGTAGATCACGGGTATGGGCCGCATCGACGCCTCCCGGATTGAGCAGGGCGATTTCGATGAAATCCATTCCGTAGTGAACGGCCCTCGCGACGGCGTGTTCGGCACCCACGCGGTTCCAGTTCATTGTCCACATGCTCGTATGAACTCCGAAACCCTGCATGGTCAGTCCTTTCGTGGTTTGAAGGGGCGCCATCGGTTCACGATATGGCGCAGGCTCATGACGCCGATGAGAAACAGGCCCCAGACGGCGGTCGACAGATGCTGGTTCGCCCCGAGCAGGTTGAGGCCCGACGATAGCACCTGAAGGATCACCAGCGCCAGAACCACGGGCAGGACCCGGCCGAACCCCCCGAACGGATCGACGCCCCCGAGAAAACACGCGAGAACCGTGATCAGCAGCAAGGCCTCGCCATGGCCCACCCGCACCGAGTTGAACCGCGTCAGCATCAGGATTCCGGCCACTGCACACATCACACCCGACAGCGCGTAGATCAAGGCAAGCGTGCGCCGGGTGTTCAATCCCGAATAGCGCGCAGCCTCGATGTTCGAGCCGATCATGTAGACCGCGAACCCGTGGCGCGTGCGGCTTAGCAGGATGTGCCAGACCAGCGCGGCCGCCCCGAAGATCAGCAAAGGCACCGGCACACCCGAAACGAGGCCGTGGCCGATGGGGCGAAGGTAGTCGGGAAAGCCCGATATGTCGCCGCCGCGCGTCAGGAACTCGCCGAGGCCCCGCAAAAAGATCATCATCGACAGCGACACGAGGATGGGATGCGCCCCGGTAAAGGCAATAACCAGCCCCATCACCAGCCCGCATGTCGCACCCACCCCGAGAGCCGCCACCGTGCCGAGCAAGAACGCCAGCGCCGGCGCATCCACCCCGCCGTTCGCCTTGAGCACCCATGCCAGCGTCAATCCGCTGATATTGGCGGTATAGATGATCGCAAGGTTCAGCCCGCCCGACAGGATCGGCGCGAGCATCGCAAGCGTCAGAAGACCCAACTCGGGCAACTGGAACGCCATCGATCCGAAATTCGCACTTGTCAGGAACCGCGGTGTCAGCACCGCAAAGATCAGCACCACGAGCGCCAGGAACCCCACGAGGGCGAACACGTCCGCACCGATCTGCGCCCGCAGACGTGCGATCATGACGGGTTGCCGGATCGCGAGCGGCGCAGGCCAACCCCGAGGCCGGAGGTCGAGATCGCGATGAGGATGATCGCGCCCACCACCATCTTGAACGCATAGGGCGATACCCCAAGCAGGTTCAGACCGTTCTGCGTGACAGCGACCAGCATCACCCCGAGCACACAGCCGAGCACCGAGCCGCGCCCGCCCCCGAGCCGCGCGCCTCCCAGAACGACCGCCGCCAGCACATCGAGCTCACGCCCGATCAGGGCGTTCGGCACGACTTCGCGCGCGATATTGACCTGCATCAGGCCTGCAATGCCCGCCATGGCTCCCATCCAGCCGAAAGCAATGAACTGCATGGCGCCTGCATTTATCCCCAACCGGCGCGCGCCCTCCGGATTGTCGCCGAACGCATAAAGCTGGCGGCCGGTGGTGGTATGGCGAATGAGGATCCAGGTTGCGAGCAGGCAGCCCAGCATCACGGCCACCGGCAGGGACAACTCCGCCCAGGCCCCGTTGCTGGACTGCCACTCCCAGATCAGAATGCGCTCGGTCCACCAGCCCGGCAAATTGTAAAGATACCTGCCCGATGAGAAGAACATCAGCAGGCCGAAGAACGCATTGAACGTGGCGATGGTCACCACGATGGAGATGATGCGAAAGCCATGGATGAGTGCTGCGTTGATGCAGCCGAGCCCGATCCCAAGCAGGATGGTGACCGCAAACCCTAAAAGCCAGTTGCCGCCGCCGAGCCCAAGCAGAACGTAGACCGCAACATACTGCACGACGGAGGCTGCCACTGCGAAGGATATGTCGATCCCGCCGGCGATCAGCACCACGAGCAGACCCATGGCCCAGATCACGTTGACCGCGTTGTTGTTCAGAAGGGAAGTCAGGTTGACCAACGTGAGGAAACTGTCGGTCGAGACGGCCAGCCCTGCGCAGAGGATCACGAGAACCAGCGCCAGGCGCGTTTCCGTTGGATTATCGCGCAAGACCCTACCCATAGACAGCGAGTTCCAGCGCCGCGAGGGTCGTTTCGCGCGGATCGAACTCGTCCACGATGCGCCCGCTCGACATGTGCAGGACGCGGTCCGCGTTGTGATAGACTTCCGGCACCTCGTCGGAGATCAAGAGGATGGCCAGCCCCTCGTCAGCCAAATCCCGCACGATCCGGAAGATACCCTCCCGCGCGCCCACATCCACACCCACCGTCGGGCTGTCGAGAATCAGCAGGCGCGGCTCCGTCGCGAGCCATTTCGAGAGCGCAACGCGCTGCTGGTTGCCTCCCGATAGCGTGGAGACCGGATCCTCCGCCCGACCGATCCTGATGGCGAGTGCGCGGGTCCAGTGCTCCATCAGAGCCGCCATGGATCTTCGAGACAACAGCCCCGAACCTCGGGACAAGGACGACAGGACGGTCAGCGCCATGTTGTCCCGGATGGATTGCGGCTGGATCAACCCGAGTTCCAGGCGGTCCTCGGACAGATAGGCAACACCCGCCGCAATGGCGTCACGGTTCGAGCCGAAGATGACGTCTCGTCCGTCGAGGCGCATGACGCCGCGCTCCGGTCGGGTCATGCCGAACAGGGTATGGGCGAGTTCCGTACGGCCGGCCCCGATAAGTCCCGTGAGGCCAAGCACCTCGCCTGCGCGGATGTCCAGATTAACATCGGCAAACTCGCGTTCACGGCCGAGGCCGCGCGTCTCCAGCACCGGACGGGATCCGCTGTGATCCCGGGCGCGAACCACGGTGTCGAACGTGCGCCCGGTCATGAGTTCGGTCAATCGCGACTGGGTCATGCCGGCCGTCGGAAAAACTCCGACCAGCCGTCCGTCGCGCAGCACCGTCACGCGGCTCGCCACGTCCAGCACTTCTGCGAGCCTGTGGCTCACGAAGACGACAGAAACGCCGCGGGCCGCGAGTTTGCGGACCAGCCCGAGCAGGACGTCGGTTTCCGATTGGGTGAGCGAGGCCGTGGGCTCGTCCATGAAGATCAGCCGAGCGTCCTGCGCAAGCGCCCTGGCAATCGCAACAATCTGTCGTTCCGCGATGGGCAGACCGCGCAGGCGCGCCTCGATGTCGAGCACCACGCCGAGTGATCCGAGGACCCGGCGCGCGGTCTCCTCCAGCTTTCGGTGACGCACCAGACGCGGCGGGCCCCCGAGCAGCGTCTCGAATGCAATGTTTTCAGCGACCGACATTTCCCCGAACAACGCCAGATCCTGCCAGATAACCGCGATGCCGGCGCGCCGGGCAATCTCGGGCGTTATCGAGTCGACGGAGGTCCCGAAGAGTTCGATCCGAGCCCCGGTATCGGGGGCATAAACGCCCGTCACGATCTTGATCAGCGTGCTCTTGCCCGAGCCGTTCTCTCCCGCGAGGCAGTGCACTTCTCCCGGCGAAACCTCGAACGACACGTTATCGAGGGCACGCACGCCGCCAAAGACCTTGCCGACCCGAGCTAGACGCAGGGCCGGTGCATTTGCCTCGGCGGACCGCGCACGGGCGGAATTCATGCAACCACCCCTCCAGGCCTCGGCCGGGCGCGCTTTCGCGCCCGGCACAGGCGTTCAGAGACCAAGATCGGCCAGGCCGTCGACGGTGTCCGAATTGATCGGGATGAGGTTGTCGGTGATGATATCGTGGCCCGCCACGTCCGGAGAGACCACCCCGAGCCCGGCGATTTCCGAGCCTTCGGTTATCTCCTCGCCGTCGATCATCATCTTGCCCATGGTCACGAACACACGCCCGGCCTCGGCCGGGTTCCACATGAAGCCACCGCTGATGGCACCGTCCTTCACGAGATCGCGCCCTTGCCCGGGCGAGAACGGTCCGAGCACATGTACCTGGCCAACCGCTCGGCGCTCCTCGATCGCGCGCCCGGCTCCGATGGGTCCCTGGCTTCCGAAAGCAAGAAATCCCTTAAGATCCGGATTCGCTGCCATGAGATCGAGCGCCGTCTTGCGGCTCTCGTCCACGTTTTCCGCAACGCCGTAACGTTCGCCGATCAGCTTCATGTCGGTATTGTTCTCGGACAGATAGGCGACGGCGGCATCGGCCCAGGCGTTGTGAAGCGGGACGGTGAGCGAGCCCACGAAGACCGCATATTCCCCGGTGCCACCCATCTTTTCGGCGAGAAGCTTGGCATGCGTCTCGCCGAACCCGGTCGCCGAGGCCATCTCGAAGTTCCAGTCGACGTTCTCGAGGCCGGGACCTTCGTGCGAGATCACCTTGATCCCCGCCTCGCGTGCCTTGGCGAGCACGGGCTCGAGAGCGGCCTCGTCGTTCGGGACGACGCCGATGACATCCACACCACGGGCGATGAGATCCTCGATGGCACGAACCTGCAAGGCCGGGTCCGCACTGGTCGGCCCGATCATCTCGGCATCCATGCCAAGCTCGGCTCCCTTTTCCTTGATCCCCATCTCCATCGCGTTGAACCAAGGAATCCCGCCAATTTTAACGACGACACCCATCGTCGGCGCATCCTGCGCCTGAACCGCGGCCGCGAGAGCTGCCAGCGAGGCCGCTGCCAGAAAGACTGAAAGTTTCCGTCCCATGTTTTCCTCCCAAGGATGCGCCCGGTGGATCCGGATCGCAGATTAAAGCAATCACCGAGCTCGCCGCCGAGACACCTGCATGTCCAAGGGTTCAGGCCTCGATCATCCCAACGGCGACATGGCGTCGGGAAATGGCAGCTACGTCAAGTGAATTCGAATGCACGGGATACGGTTTATCCGCGTTTCAATTGGCAATGCGAAATCGGACGTGGTCAGAGATCAGGCCGCTTGCCTGTACACGGCACCTTTTGGTTTCTCAGGCTCCGTGCGGCGGCTGCCCGGATTTCGGATCTTTCGCGGGCTCCTCGTCGTACCGGTCGGAAAGTATCCGCGTGGCATGGCCTTGCGGGTCTTCATACTGATTTTTTCGCAGCAACCAGAGGAAGGCCGCGAGCCCGATCCCGCCCAGCAAAAGCGATACGGGGATCAGCACGACGAGCGCGTTCATCGCTTGCGACCAAGCCGAAGAGCATTGAAGCACACCGCGAGCGAACTGCCCGACATCGCAAGAGCCGCAAAGAGCGGCGTCACCAGCCCGGCGAAAGCAACCGGGACCGTGATGATGTTATAGCCGAAGGCAAAGACGATGTTCTGGATAATCCGCCGTCGCGCCTCGACGGCAATCTGCCAGCTTTCTGCCACAGGCGATAGCAACGGTCCCGTCACGATGAGATCAGCGGCGCTGCGGCTCGCATCCACGGCCGACGCGGGAGAAATCGAGACATGCGCCGCGGTCAGGGCGGCGGCATCATTCAATCCGTCCCCGACCATCAGCACGCGCAGGCCTTGCCTGCGCAGACCCTCAAGATGCGCCACCTTCTCCTGCGGGGTCGCGCGCGCGATCCAGTCGATAATCTTGAGGCGGTCGGCCAGTTTCCGAACCGGGCCCTCGGAATCGCCCGACAGCAGCGTGACCGGCAACCCGGCGTCGATGAACGTGCGGACCGTGGTTGCGGCATCCTCCCGCAACTCGTCCTCGAAGATGAACGCCACAGGGTCCGCTTCACCGATGCGCAACCATGTCGAGGTGCTGTCCAGCGTGGACCCTGCCCCCACCCATTCCGCGCGTCCCAGCCTGACTGTCACTGTCCCGAACCGGCCGGTCGTCCCGAGGCCAGGGTGCTCGACGATGCCCGTGACCACGGCCGGCGTCATGCCCTCGGACGCTGCCACGATCGCGCGGGAGAGAGGGTGGGCACTCCCTTGGGCAAGCGCGCGCGCGGCTGACAGCGCCTCGGGTGGGATATGCGCCGCATTCATCAGGACGGGGTGGCCTGTCGTCAGCGTGCCGGTTTTGTCGAAGACGACGGCATCGATCTCCGCAAGCTTCTCTAGGGCCGTGCCGTCTTTAAGCAGCACTCCGGCACGATAGAGCCTGCCCGAGGCCGCTGTCAGAACCGCGGGCACGGCCAGCCCAAGACCGCACGGGCAAGTGATGATCAGCACGGCCGCGGCCACGTTCACCGCAAGCCGCCAGTCTCCGGTCGAAAGGCCCCAATACCCCAGCGCAAGCAGGGCCAGTACGTAGACCATGGGCCCATAGAGGCGGGCCGCTCGGTCCGCGAGGGTCGCATATCGGGTCCGGCTGTGCTCGGCGTTCTCAATCAGCCGGGATATCTGCTTGAGCAGGGTATCCTCGCCGAGGGTGTCGGCACGGATGTGCAAGGGACCGGAGATGTTCATCATGCCCGCGCGGACCAGTGCTCCGGCCGCGACGGCTGCGGGCATGGTCTCGCCTGTCAGCATCGAGGCGTCGATTTCCGAGCAGCCGTCCACGACGGTCCCGTCAGCAGGTATCCGGCTGCCCGCCGCGACGATCAGGACGTCGCCCGGCCTTAATGCGTCAACCGGTACCGTCTCGATCGCGCCATCCAGCTTCATGCGGCTTGCCATGCGGACTTCAAGAGCGGCGAGTTCGGCCGCGGCGGACCGCGCAGCGGCGCGCGTCAGATGGGCGAGATAGCGCCCGACCAGAAGAAAGAAGGTCAGCATGATGGCCGCCTCGAAGAAGGCATGCGGGCCCGAGAGCATCGTTTCCCAAAGCGAAACGCCGGCGGCCATGAGGATCGCCGTCGAGATCGGCAGATCCATGTCCATCCGGCCTGCCAGTAGTGCGAGGGCCGCCGAGCGGAAAAATGGCCAGGCGGAAAACATGACTGCCGGAAGGGCGATGACCGCCGAGATCCAGTGGAGCAGATCGCGTGTAGACGCATCCGCTCCGGCCCAGACCGCAACGGAGAGCAACATGACATTCATCGAGGCAAAGGCTGCCACTCCGATCCGCGCCAGCAGATCGCGTCCAGTGGCATCGGTGCGCGTGGCCTCCAGGGCGGCGCTGTCCAGCGGGAGCGCGTCGAATCCGCGCGAGGTCAGGGCCGAGATCAGACGCGCCTCGGCACCGGGCGTGTCGGACGCCGTGACCGCGACGCGTTTCAACGACAGGTTCACCCGTGCTGCGGCCACTCCGGGCGTCGCCTCCAGTGTCCGCTCGACTCCGGATATGCAGGCCGCACAGTGGATGGCCGGCAGGGAGAGGTCGAACCGGCGTAATGGCGCATCATCGCGAGGCACCCGCTGGCCCGCAGGCTCTGGCACCCCCATGCAGGCCGGACAGACGACGGGGCGGTTGTGGAGGCTCGCATCGGTCATTCAGGTGCCGGCACGACGAAATTCTCGCGACGGTGGTAGCGGGTGCCGTCCTGCGCCTCGGCGTTCACGAGCACCATCCAGTTTCCCGGCTCCAGCGGGACTGCCGCGACATATCCGTCGGGTGTCGGCGCGAGATTGAGCGTTCTGTCCGTCCGACTGGAGGTCGGTCGGCCGACCACGACCGTCAGGCTCTCGGGGCGGACGGTCTGGCCCGCGTCGTCCTTCAGGCGGAGCGTCACCGAACCTGGAGCGTGTTCGACATCAAGATGCCAGCCGAGAGCCTCCTGGGCATCCCGGTCCGCGTTGAAACTCTGGCTCGAGATATAGGAATTCTCGACGACGGTGCCCGAAAACGTGTTTACCGCGAACCAGGCCATCGTCAAGTTGGCCGCAAGGATCAAGCCAAAGGACGCCGCGAATATTGCCAGAACCTTTCGTCCGGTCAGTGTTCGTTCGCCGTTCACCGCCCGAGCCCCACAAAAGCCGTGTCCCCGACCACACGTGATCCGGCCCCGGTGTCCTCGACGGCGATTTCGACCGCTGTCAGACCAGCATTGCTTGCAACGCTGTCGGGCTGACTGGTGAGATAAGCGCGCTGACGGAAGGTCGTGTCGGCCGGGACGGTCACGACCAGTCCGTCGACACCCTCGAGCGTGAAGGCGACGGCCTCATCCGAGACAACGGAGAGTCGCAATTCGCGGTCATACCCGGTCATGTTCCGCAAGCGAAGTTCATATGCATTGCGGACGGATCCGTCCGAAAGCGTCACGTTGACCGGATTGCGCACCTTCTCAATCGAGAACGCCATGTCCGGTCGGGTCGCAAGCGCGAACAGCAGACCGAGGCCAATCCCCGACCAGAGCACGAAGTAGAGCAGAATGCGCGGCCGGAGGATGCGCCTCCAGACCGAAACCGTCTGTCCGCCCGCGCGTTCCCGCTCGCTGTCGTCGAGGGTAATATAATCGATGAGGCCCCTCGGCTTGCCGATCTTGGTCATGACGTCATCGCAGGCGTCGATACATAGGGCGCACGTGATGCACCCGAGTTGTTGTCCCTCCCGGATGTCCACGCCCGTGGGGCAGACATTGACGCAGGCGTGGCAATCGATGCAATCGCCCAGGGCCTCTGCGCCCTCGGCTTTGCGGTGCTTGCCGCGAGGCTCTCCGCGCCAGTCCCTGTAAGCGACGGTGATCGTCTGTTCGTCCGTCATCGCCGCCTGGATCCGGGGCCAGGGGCACATGTAGATGCACACCTGCTCTCGCATGAAGCCACCGAACGTAAACGTCGTCGCAGTCAGGATACCCACCGTGATGTAGGCAACAGCCGGGGCGTCGAAGGTGACGAATTGGTGCAGAAGCGTCGGCGCATCCGCAAAATAGAAGATCCAGGCCCCGCCGGTCGCAACCGCGATTAGAAGCCAGGTCGTCCATTTGATCGCCCGTTTACCCACCTTCTCGGCGGACCAGGGTGCCTTCCAGAGCCGCACTCGTGCGTTCCTGTCCCCCTCGATCCAACGCTCGACCAGAATGAAAAGATCGGTCCAGACGGTCTGCGGGCAGGTATATCCGCACCACACGCGGCCGAGTGCCGCCGTGAACAGAAACAGGCCCAGTCCCGCCATGATCAAAAGGCCCGCGACAAAATAAAATTCGTGCGGCCAGATCTCGACGAAAAAGAAGTAAAATCTTCGGTTTGCGAGATCGATCAAGACGGCCTGATCCGGCAGGTTTGGTCCGCGATCCCACCGAAGCCAGGGCGTGATGTAGTAGACGCCCAGCGTCGCCGCGAGGATCCACCACTTGAGCGTCCGAAACTTGCCGTACACCCTGCGCGGGAACACAGGCTCGCGTGCTGCGAACAGCACGGGAGGTTCGGTCGAGGACTGAGTCACGGACATAACTCCTACGGGTACGAGGATCCTATACCTAAGTACGCGCCGGAGCGACGGCATTGATCGGGATCAAGCCGACGCAGGGACATGACGTCGCAGGTGTGTGCGTCGGTTGGATTTACAAGAGCGAGACGGCCCGCACCACCGGCATTCCTTACTGACCGCCACCGAGGCTGTGAACATAGACGGCCACCTTGCGGATATCTTCCGGCCGCAAGCGATTATTCAGCGAAAACGATGGCATGATACCGTTTCGCCCGTAAATGAGCGTGTGGTGAATCGCATCGGCGGTCCCGCCGTAGAGCCAGATCCGATCGGTCAGGTTGGGAGAGCCCATCTCGACCAGACCCTTGCCTTCCTCACCGTGACAGGTCGCACAGTTGTTCAAGAAACCTTCGGCGCTCGCAGCGGCAAGCTCGGCATCGTGATCGACACCCGACAGCGACAGGACATACTGAACCAGTCCGTCGATCTCTTCCGGTTCCAGGATATCCCCGAAAGCCGGCATGTTGCCGAATCGGGTATCCTCGTCGGGCTCATAACGGATTCCGTGCAGGATGGTCTGGTGGATGCTGTCGACATCGCCGCCCCATAGCCAGTCGTCGTCGAGCAGATTCGGAAAGCCCCCCAATGCGCCTTGGCCACCTGCACCATGGCACTGGCTGCAATGGTTCCGAAAAACTGCCCCGCCCCCTGCGACAGCGTACCGGAGTATCTCCGGATCGTCCGCGACCGATGCGAGTTCCAGGTCGTTCAGTCGCGCATCCAGAGGCGCGTTGGCCTCGCGGGCCTCCGCCACTTCCCGCGCCACCGTGGCACGGCTGGAATAACCGAGGATCCCGGGCGTGGCACCGTTGATCAGCGGCCAGGCGGGAAACAGCAGGACATAGATCAGGCCCCAGACAATCGTCGCGTAGAAGGTCCAGAGCCACCAGCGCGGCATCGGTGTGTCGAGTTCCTTTATCCCGTCCCATTCGTGACCGGTGGTCTCGGTCTGCGTGGCCTCGTCGACTTCCCGTTCAGTCGCCATTCTCATCGTCCTTGGGTTTGGTCTCGTTGCGGAAGATTATCCGCGCTGCATCGTCATGGGTCTTTTTCGAGCCCGGTCGGAAGGCCCAGTAGACGACGCCCAAAAAGAACAGAAACATCGCAAGTAGGCCCCAGCTGTCGGCCAGCGCTCGCAGATAGCTGTAGGTCTCCATCCGTCTACCGGCTCTCGACCGGGGTATAGGTCGAGAAATCCACGAGAGTGCCGAGCATCTGGAGATATGAGATCACCGCATCGAGCTCGGTAATCCCGGGCTGTTCGTCGAAATTCCGCACGACAGCACCGGGATAGCGCTCGAGCAGCGCGTCCACGTCCCCGAAGTCGGGATCGGCCTGGGTCCGAAAATCCGAGCGGGCCGCCTCGATCTGGGCGTCCGAGTAAGGCACACCAGCCCGGCGATGAGCGACCATGATGTCCGCGATGTAATCGGCCGTGATGGGCGTCTGGGCGAACCAGGGATAGGCGGGCATGATCGACTCCGGCACCAGATCCCGCGGGTTATGGAAATGCGCGACATGCCAGGCGTCCGAGTACCGCCCCCCGACGCGTGCGAGATCAGGTCCCGTTCGCTTAGAGCCCCATTGGAACGGATGGTCGTACATCGATTCCGCCGCGAGACTGTAATGACCGTAGCGCTCCTGTTCGTCCCGCATCGTGCGGATCATCTGGCTGTGACAGACGTAACAGCCCTCGCGGACATAAATGTTGCGCCCCGCGAGTTCGAGCGGCGAATACGGCCGCACGCCCTCGACTTTCTCGATGGTGTTGTCGAGATAGAACAACGGCACGATCTGGACGATGCCGCCGATGCTGACCGTCAGAAAACTGAGAATGAGCAGCAGCAGGACGTTGCGTTCAATGTAATGGTGCTTTGAGAGAATGCTCATCTGCCTGTTCCCTTCACTCGGCCGGCACGGCTCGGACGGGTGCTGCCTGGCCTGCCCCCACAGCAGTCTTGTAGAGGTTGTAGGCCATGATCACTGCTCCTGTGACATAGAGCACGCCACCAAGCGCACGGGTCACGTACATCGGGAACAGAGCACCGACCGTGTCCGCAAACGAGTTCACGAGAAAGCCCTGCTCGTCCACTTCGCGCCACATCAGGCCCTGCATGATGCCGGAAACCCACATCGACGAGGCATAGAGCACGATCCCGATCGTCGCCAACCAGAAATGCCAGGAGACTAGCGAGATCGAATAAAGGCGCTCACGGTTCCAAAGACGCGGCACCAGGAAGTAAAGCGCCCCGAACGTGATCATCCCGTTCCAGCCCAAAGCGCCGGAGTGCACGTGGCCGATGGTCCAGTCCGTGTAATGCGATAGCGAGTTGACCGCGCGGATCGACATCATCGGGCCCTCGAAGGTCGACATGCCGTAAAAGCCGATGGAGACGACCAGCATCCGCAGGACCGGATCCGTGCGCAGCTTGTCCCAAGCCCCCTGCAAGGTCATGAGCCCGTTGATCATTCCGCCCCAGGACGGCATCCACAGAATGATCGACATCACCATTCCGAGGATCTGAGCCCAATCAGGCAGGGCCGTATAGTGCAGATGGTGCGGCCCGGCCCAAATATAAAGAAAGATCAGCGCCCAGAAGTGGATGATAGACAGCTTGTAGCTGTAGATGGGGCGATCCGCCTGCTTCGGCACGAAATAATACATCATGCCGAGAAAGCCCGCCGTCAGAAAGAACCCGACCGCATTGTGTCCATACCACCACTGTACCATAGCTCCCTGCACGCCCGGCCACATCGGCACGGATTGCGAGGACCAGATCGAGACCGGGATCGTCACGTTGTTCACGATGTGGAGCATCGCGACGGTCACAATGAATGCGAGATAAAACCAATTCGCGACATAAATGTGCGGCTCGCGCCGTTTCACGATCGTCCCGAGGAAAACTGCCAGATAGGCGACCCAGACGACGGTGAGCCACAAATCGACGTACCATTCGGGCTCGGCGTATTCCTTGGACTGGGTCGATCCCAGCACGTATCCGGTGGCGGCCAGAACAATAAATAGATTGTAACCCCAGAACACGAACCAGGCGAGATTTCCGCCCCACAGCCGGGCTGCGGTGGTGCGCTGGACGACATAGAACGACGTCGCGATGAGGGCGTTACCCCCGAAGGCGAATATCACCGCAGACGTATGCAGCGGCCGCAGGCGGCCGAAACTCGTCCAAGGCAGGCCCAGATTGAGTTCGGGAAAGGTCAGCTGCCAGGCGATCAGCGTGCCCATGGCGAACCCCACGAGCCCCCAGATCACGGTCGCCACGACCCCGTACCGAACCACGCCGTCCATGTATCCGGTCTCCGCCACCGGCTTTGGCTGACCCACCGTGCGGATCGTCCAGACGAAGCCTGCCGCGGCAATGGCGGTCAGCAGGAGGGCGTGCACCTGAAAGGCCATGTCCTGGCCGAAATTAGCCGCCATCGCAAACAGGACGACGAGCACCCCGATCCCTGCGATTTTCAAACCATCCAGCATGTCGACCTCTGTTCGTTTGCGCGCCCGTCTCTTCCGCCGAAAGCACGTACCGTTCCCTGGCGCAACCCTTGTCCGCTATGCAATTCGACTTCCATGATCCACATCAAGTCGACCGTCTTTGCAGTCACATTCCATTTCAGTCGATCGTCGGTGTCAATGCGGCTATGTGGAACGCTGAATCGCCGCTTGCTTAACACTCCCTCAACGATCGATCGCCAAAGTCACGACCGGATCCATGGGGCTGTTTTTTCGCTGGAGATCGCGCACCTATGCAGACGGACATGCCGGACTCGATGAACCCGAAGTTCCGCCTGAGGGTCGCCAGCAGCGCCCTCGCTCTGTCTGCCCTATTGGGAGCCCTGCATGGTCAGGCCGTCTCGGAGGCGGAGGCAAGTCGGGCAGAACCCAGGCGCCTGATACAGTCCGACCCGGCATTTGCTGTCAACTCCGGGCTTGCCGATACGCAGGCCGCGACAAACTCGCGAATTGCTTACCCCTAGACTACTGCCTGGAACACCCGGCCCCGTCGCCTGCTTCCGCGAGAAGTTTCCCAAAATCTGGAACTCGAACGACACGGTTCTCCTCGAGGATCACGAGACCTTCCTTGCGCAAAACCGTAATTTGGCGGCTGACCGTCTCGATCGTCAGCCCCAGATAGTCCGCAATTGCATCACGGCTGATGTAAAGCGGAAACTGCCGCGCGTCCGAGATCCCAGCGGGATTCAACGTCGCATCCCGGCGCGCCATGATGACGAAGAGGCTCGCGAGTTTCTCGCGTGCGGTCTTTCGACCCAGAAGCAGCATCCAGTCCCGCGCGCAATCGAGCTCGTCGAGCGTGATCTCCAGCAAGCGCAGGCCGATCCGCGGCGTCCGGGCGACCAACTTCTCGAATTCGGTCTTTCGGAACACGCAGAACGTCACCTCCGTCACGGCGACCACGTCGCAGGCATGTACGTCGCGTCCAGGTCAACCCAGAAAATCAGACGGCAGCAGCAGCCCGACCATCTGCCTGCGCCCGTCGGAAAGCGTGTTCGAAAGGAGCGCAACGCCGGAGACGACACTGCCGACATGGGTCATCGGACGCCCGGTCCAGGCTATGGTCTCCCCCGGCTCGAATGTTCGGTAGCTCCTGAGGCCCTCCAGCGCGTCGAATTCACTCGGGTCGCAGGCTGAGCAGACGGCCATGTGCCGGATGGAGCAGGCGGAGCATCGGCGGTCCTCCGGTCGCGTCGACACTGAACGATGCATCACATTCCCCTGCCGATCCACAAGATACCGTCGGTCGCCCTGCCAATCAGGAAGAGGATACCGAAGACCAAGGCCCCTCGCGCAGGATCAGCGGCCTGCGAATCCGCTTTCGCAAAAGTTCCAGACACCCGAGCGGCGTCCATCCAGCCACCGTCGTCTCAACCTCGTCGCCCCTCAGCGCCGTCCGGAGCGTGGCCTCGATACGAGGCCTGTCGCGCTTGGCCAAGGGAGCGAAATCGATCGTGATCTGCCCGCCGAGACCGCGCAGCCGCAGCTGTCGCGGCAATTCCTGCACCGCCGCGAGATTGGCCTTGAGGGCGGCCGCCGGCGACAGATCGCCTCCGGTGTTGACGTCGACCGCCACGAGCGCCCGCGTCGCCTCCACGAAGAGAGAACCGGCACTCAGCGGGATCTGTGCACCGGACAACTCGTCGATCCTGTCCCAGACGCCAGCGTGCTCGAAGGCGTCCGGCGCGTCATCCAATATCTCGTCGGGATGGGCGCGCCAGTCGGTGCGCGCCACGTCCTCGGCGTCCGGGGCCGGCCTCGCAAGGGTGGCCGGCCCCGCAACTGAGACAATTGCCTTCCAGCCGGAAATCAGCGCCGCGATTTCCGCCGACACCATGTCCGGAGCCGCCTCGGCGGACATCGAGCGCAGGATGAGACCGACGTCCGCGTCAGATGTGACCATTGCACGCGCTGCGAGCGCCATCAGATGGTCGCGTCCGGGCCCTTCCGGCACGGCGCGCGAGACGTTCAGGCCAGGTGCGCCGGGGGTCAGGATCGCGAACGCCCCCCGAAGGACCGGCCGGGCACTCACGGGAGATGCCTTTCCCGGATCGGCCCATGTCGAGACCTGAACCAGCAGCGCTTTTCCCTGCGGCGGGAGCTTCATGCCCCGGAGAAACCCTCTGGCCCCGTCCCCGAGATCGACGATCACCCCGCCCATCCCCTTCATGGGACGAGCAGTGACGGCACGATAGATCGCACCCGGGCGCGGTGCCGGGTCATCCTCCGCAGGATCGATGAGCAGATCTTCCAGCCGCCCGTCGATCAGAAGGGCTGCCGCCGTCGCCCCGTCCGGACGTCGATCGATCACGATCTGCCGCCCCTTCAACGTCCGGCACCTCGCCAGCCTGCGGCCTCGAGCAGATTAAGCGTCTCCCCGAGCGGCAATCCGACGACCGCGGCATGCGAGCCCGACAACCACGGCACGAAGGCACCTGCCCTGCCCTGGATGGCGTAACCGCCGGCCTTCCCGCGCCATTCCCCCGATGCGAGGTAATCAGCGATCTCCGTATCCGACAAACGCTTGAAGCGGACGACCGTCTCGACCGTTCGGCTGCGCACCACGCCGGCGCGGGCGACGGCCACGGCCGTGACTACCGTGTGCCTGCGACCCGAAAGCAGGCGCAAAAAGGCTTCGGCATCGGCAGGATCGGCGGGTTTGCCCAGCATGCGACGGCCGAGGGCCACGACCGTGTCGGCGCCGAGCGTCACGACGTCCGAGTCGGACGCGACTGCGGTCGCCTTGGCACGGGCCAGCCGCAGCGTACAGTCGCGCGGCCGCTCGGAGGGAAAAGGCGTCTCGTCCAGATCTGCCCCGACGATCTCGTCCGGCGTGATCCCGATCTGCGCCAGAAGATCCAGCCGCCGTGGGCTCGCGGACGCGAGGATCAGGCGCGGGCCACCTCTGAGTTCATTTGAAGCGATAGTTGATGCGCCCCTTGGTCAGGTCGTAAGGCGTCATCTCGACCTGGACCTTGTCCCCCGCGAGAACGCGGATCCGATTCTTACGCATCTTGCCGGCGGTATGTGCTATGATAACATGGCCGTTTTCGAGCTCGACCCGGAATGTCGCATTGGGCAGAAGCTCGGTTACGACCCCTGGGAATTCAAGAAGCTCTTCCTTGGCCATGGTCTCTCCGATCGCAGTTGAAACGATGCACAGAGAAGAACTCGCCTTTCTTGCGCGCGCGCATAGTGGCTGGATAGCAAGGCGAATTCAAGGCCAAACGTCTCGATGTCCCCGGCGGAAATTACGGCGAGGCCACAGCGGCCTCGTCGAGGCACGCGTCGTCCGGCGGCCCGAACCGCGCGAGGATCCGGGCCCGGATCTGGTCGCGGGCCTGCCGGTAGGCCGCGAGCTTGGCGTCGCGGGTCTCCCCCAGCCCTGTCGGATCGAAGATTGGCCAGTACTCCACCTCGATGGCATGGAACCTAGTATATTCCTGCGCCTGGCGCTGCGCCGCGGGAGACAGCGCGAGGATAAGGTCGTAGGCATCGATCCGGTCTCCCCATTCCTCCATCTGGTGAAAGGTGCGGACTCGGTGCTTCTCGAGGTGAACACCGATCTCGGCACAGACCGCGACGGAAAATCCGTCGATCTCGAGCTCGTTCTTGACGCCGGCCGACTGGACATAGATGCGCGTGCCAAAGAACTTCTTGAGGATTCCTTCGGCCATCGGCGAGCGGACGGCATTGTAATCGCAGCAGAAAAGAACCGAGGTGGGGTTAGCCACCATGAGATCAAGCCTTGAAGTGCAATACGCAGATCAGCGTGAACAGTCGGCGCGCCGTTGCCATGTCGGTGTCGACCTTGCCCTCGAGCCGTTCCAGCAGGATGCGCGAACCCTCGTTATGGATCCCACGCCGTCCCATGTCGATAGCCTCGATCTGGGCGGGCGGAAGGCGCTTGACCGCATCGAAATAGCTCTCGCAGATCTGGAAGTAGTCCTTCACGACCTGGTTGAACGGCGTGAGCGACAGATGAAACTCGCCGACCTTGTCACCGGTCTCCGCCGCGAGGTCGAACACCAGCCTGCGGTCCCGGATCGCAAGTGTCAGCCGAAACGGCCCCACGGGTGCCTCGCGACCCTCGCGGGCCGGCAGGGCGAAACGGTTCTCCTCCAGCAAATCGAAGATCGCGACGCGGCGCTCCTGCTCGATCTCGGGCGTCGGCCGGACGAGGTTCGTCTCGTCCAGGATCACGTCGATCAGGCGGGATCGGTCATCTTTCGACATGGGCCTCTTCTCCGCTCAACCGGTCCAGTCGGGCGCGCACCGACAATCCGTGCGCCTCGAGCCCTTCGGACTGCGCAAGCCGCTCGGCTGCCGGCCCGATGGCCGCTAGCGAGGCGGGTGTCATGCGGGCGAGCGTCGTGCGTTTGAGGAAATCGAGTACGCCGAGCCCGCTCGAGAACCGCGCCGAACGTGCCGTGGGCAGGACGTGGTTCGGACCACCGATGTAATCTCCGATGGCCTCGGGGGTCAGTGCCCCTAGGAAAATGGCCCCCGCATGGCGGATGCGGGCCGCCAGCCCTTCCGGGTCAGCCGTGCAGATCTCGAGATGTTCCGGTGCGATGCGGTCCGTGAGCGTCACCGCTTCGTCCCAGGTCCGCACCACGACGAGGGCTCCGTGCGTGCGCCAGCTCTCTCCTGCGATCTCGCGCCGCTGGAGCGTCTCGAGCCGCGCGTCCACGGCCCTCGAGACCGCGCTTGCGAACGCCGCGTCGTCGGTGATCAGGACCGCCTGAGCGGCGGCGTCATGCTCGGCCTGGCTTAGCAGATCGAGTGCGATCCAGTCCGGATCGTTCTTCGCATCCGCGAGCACCAGGATCTCCGAGGGTCCGGCGATCATGTCGATCCCGACCCGCCCGAACACGCGCCGCTTGGCGGCTGCGACCCAGGCGTTGCCGGGCCCGGTGATCTTGTCGACCGCGGCGATGGTTTGCGTGCCATAGGCCATCGCTCCGATGGCCTGCGCGCCGCCGATCCGGTAGACGGTCTCGACACCGGCGAGCTTGGCTGCGAGTAGCACCAGCGGGTTCACCACCCCGTCCGGGGTCGGTGCGCAGATCACCAGCCGGTCCACCCCCGCCACCCGTGCGGGAATGGCGTTCATCAGGACCGAGGA
>JBBQYB010000002.1:0-61434 GCA_038209095.1 Rhodobacterales bacterium | reverse complement strand
GGCCACCAGCTCCACCAGATGCGGATCGTGGCTCACCAGGATCACCGCCCCCTCATAGGCCGTCAGCGCCTCCACCAGCGCCTCGCGGCTCTCGATGTCGAGGTGGTTCGTGGGCTCGTCGAGGATGATCATGTGCGGCGCGTCGATCGTGGCGATCAGCAGGCTCAGCCGCGCCTTCTGCCCGCCCGAGAGCCGCGCCACCTCGGTCGTGGCGATCTCCGCCCCGATCCCCCCCGCCGCGAGCCGCGCGCGCAGCTTCGCGGGTGCCTCCTCGGGGCGCAGCCGCTGGACATGCTGAAGCGGCGTCTCGTCGATATGCAGCTCGTCCACCTGATGCTGGGCGAAATACCCGACCCGCAGCTTCGATGACGCGATCTTGCGCCCGCCGATGGGGGCGAGCCGGTCCGCCAGCAGCTTCGAGAGCGTCGACTTGCCCTGACCGTTGGCCCCGAGCAGCGCGATCCGGTCGTCCTGGTCGATCCGCAATTCCAGCCCGCGCAGGACGGGCTTGCCGTCATAGCCGACGCCCACATCCTCCAGCCGGATGATGGGCGGCGACAATTCCTCGGGCGAGGGAAAGTTGAACCCCGTGACACTGTCCTCGACGATGGCCGCGATCGGCTTCATCCGCTCCAGCGCCTTGATCCGGCTTTGGGCCTGCCGCGCCTTCGAGGCCTTGGCCTTGAACCGGTCGACGAAGGACTGCATGTGCGCGCGCGCCGCGTCCTGCTTCTTCTTCTCGGAGACGAGCTGGTCGAGCCGCGCGCGGCGCGTCGTGTCGAACGTGTCGTAATTGCCCTGATAGAGCGTCAGCTTCTGCCGGTCGAGATGCAGGATAGCCCCCACGGACCGGTTCAGCAGATCCCGGTCGTGGCTGATCACCAGCACCGTATGGGGATATTTCGCGAGAAACGTCTCCAGCCAGATCGCCCCCTCAAGATCGAGATAGTTCGTCGGCTCGTCGAGCAGCAGCACGTCGGGACGCGCAAACAAGACCGCCGCGAGCGCCACCCGCATCCGCCAGCCCCCCGAGAAATCCGAACAGGGCCGCGCCTGCGCCGCCGCGTCGAACCCCAGCCCGTGCAGGATGCTCGCCGCGCGCGCCTCCGCCGAATGGGCGTCGATGTCGATCAGACGGGTCTGGATTTCCGCGATCCGGTGGGCGTCCGTCGCATGCTCGGCCTCGTCGAGCAGCGCCGCGCGCTCCAAATCGGCCTGCAGGACCGTGTCGAGCAGGCTGTCCGAGCTTGCCGGCGCCTCCTGCGCCACCCCGCCGATGCGCGCGCGCCTCGGCGTCTCGATCTCGCCGCCGTCGAGGGCCAATTCGCCCCGGATCAGCCGGAACAGCGTCGTCTTGCCCGTGCCGTTGCGCCCGACGAAGCCCACCTTGTGACCGGCCGGGATCAACGCGGAGGCATCGTCGAAGAGCCTGCGGCCCTCCATGGTGAAGGTGATGTTCTTGAGGGACAGCATGGACGCGCATGTGACCCGCCACGGCCGCGAAGTCAACTCACAGAGCGCGGCTTGGCGGGGCCCCGTCTGCCGAAGGCGGTCGTCCGGCGCGGCATCGTCTTTCGCCCGCATTCGGCCCCGGATTTGGTCATTAACTCTTTTACCTATAGATAACAGATACTTGAACAGCGTCACATCGTGTGACGCTCTTTCTGCTTCCTCCAGGGCTTTCCAAGCCATCCGTGCCCATGCTATCCGCCGCGCCTGCAGGGGGCGGGCATCGGAGCGCGCCTTACAGTCAAGGAACAATGGCATGGCCGTTCAGCGCACCTTCTCCATCATCAAGCCCGACGCCACGCGGCGCAACCTGACGGGTGCGATCAACGCCAAGCTCGAATCCGCGGGGCTGCGGATCATCGCCCAGAAGCGGATCCACCTGACGCTCGCGCAGGCCCAGGCCTTCTACGGCGTGCACAAGGACCGTCCGTTTTTCGGCGAATTGACCGAATTCATGGCCTCCGCGCCCATCGTGGCCCAGGTTCTCGAGGGCGAGGACGCCGTGGCCAGGAACCGTGAAGTGATGGGCGCCACCAACCCGGCCGATGCCGCCACCGGCACGATCCGCAAGGAATTCGCGCTGTCCGTCGGCGAGAACTCGGTCCATGGCTCG
The DNA here is from genome assembly GCA_038209095.1 of Rhodobacterales bacterium. Classification (GTDB taxonomy): domain Bacteria; phylum Pseudomonadota; class Alphaproteobacteria; order Rhodobacterales; family Rhodobacteraceae; genus Amaricoccus. The sequence continues at coordinate 59,312 of JBBQYB010000002.1, read as the reverse complement.
GACGGTCCGGACACGGCGGCCGAGGAAATCGCCTATTTCTTCTCGGGTCTCGAGTTGGTCGGCTGATCCACAATCCATCGAACGATGGCGTCGAGGGCCGCACTCACCAGGGTGCGGCCCTGTTCGTTCCGGCGGCCTGACCAAACAGGGCTAGCGGCGACCGGTCGCCGGCAGCATAGCGGCGCAGCACCGCCGGATAGAGACGGTGCTCGATCGGCGACAGCCGGGCCGCGAGGCTCTCGGGCGTGTCGCCGGGCAGCACCGGCATCACCGCCTGCCCCAGGATCGGACCCGCATCCAGATCGCGCGTGACCTCGTGGACGGTGCAGCCATGCACCGCCATCCCGGCAGCCAGCGCGCGCGCATGGGTGTCGAGGCCGGGAAACAGCGGCAGGATCGAGGGATGAATGTTGAGCATCCGCCCGCACCATTGATCGACGAACGCCGGGGTCAGCACGCGCATGAACCCCGCGAGACACACGAGATCCGCCCCCGCCGCGTCGAGCCGGAGCGAAAGTGCGGCCTCGAATGCCGACCGGTCCGGAAAGCTGGCGTGATCGAGGGCCGCGGTCTCGACACCGGCCTCGGCAGCATGAAGGAGGCCCGGCGCTTCGGGGCGGTTCGAGAGCACGAGGCACGGCGCGGCCGGATGGGCGGGATCGGCCATGTCCCGCAGCAGGGCGCGCATGTTCGACCCGGCGCCCGAGATCAGGATCGCCGTCCGTCTGCGGGTCACAGCGTGCCCGAGTACCGCAGGCCCGGTTCCCGCGTCACCTGCCCGAGGACATGCACGGTCTCGCCCGCCTCGGAAAAGAGCGCCGCCAGGGCCTCGGCACGGTCCGGTGCGACCACGGCCATCAGGCCGATCCCGCAATTGAACGTCCGCAGCATCTCGGCATCGGCGAGGCTCGCGCGGTCCCGCAACCAGCCGAACACCGGGGGCAGGGGCCAGGCCGAGAGGTCGATCCGCGCGCCGAGACCCTCCGGCAGGACGCGAGGCAGATTTTCCGTGAGCCCGCCGCCGGTGATGTGGGCAAAGGCACGCACCCCCCCCGCCCGCAGCGCCGCGAGGGCAGGGCGCACATAGATCCGGGTCGGCGCAAGCAGGGCCACCCCGAGTGTGCCCGGGCCAAAGGGGCAGGGCGCGTCCCAGCCGAGGCTCGCATCCGCAACGATCCGGCGCACCAGGCTGTAGCCATTTGAATGCACGCCGGACGCCGCGAGCCCCAGCAGGACGTCCCCGGCGGCCACGCCTTCGGGAAGGGCCCGGCCGCGCTCCATGGCCCCCACGGCGAAGCCCGCGAGATCGAACTCGCCCGCGCCGTAAAGGCCCGGCATCTCCGCGGTCTCGCCGCCGACGAGCGCGCAGCCCGCTGCGGCGCAGCCATCCGCGATGCCCGCTACCACCCGGGCCGCATCCTCCACAGAGAGCTTGCCGGTCGCGAAGTAGTCCAGAAAGAACAGGGGCTCGGCCCCCTGGCAGATCAGATCGTTCACGCACATCGCCACGAGATCGATGCCCACCGTGTCGAGCGCGCCGGTCTCGATGGCGACGATGAGCTTGGTGCCGACCCCGTCGGTCGCAGCCACCAGCACCGGATCGGTATACCCGGCGGCCTTCAGATCGAAAAGCGCCCCGAACCCGCCGAGGCCCGCCATCACGCCGGGACGCATGGTGCGCGCGGCATGCGGCTTGATCCGCTCGACCAGTGCGTTGCCTGCGGCGATGTCCACGCCTGCGTCAGCATAGGTGAGCCCGGTGGGTCGATCGGTCATGACGGTCTCGCTTCGCTGGCAGCGCTCGGCGCGACGCTTAGCCGATGTCGCCGACGATGAAAACAGATCAGCGCGCGGAGAACTGCACATCGAGCGTGTCGAAGGCCTTCTGGAAGACGTTGTCCCGCACGGTGGGGATCAGGTCGAGATCGTCCTCATCGGAGGCGGTCCAGTCGGCCGTCCAGACCGCGAAGGTCCCGTCCGTGTCGGTCAGCGGATAAAGGCGGACGCCCGCGTGATAATTGCGCCACGGCATGGGGCTTTCGAGGATGCGGTAGCGAAACGTGTGGTCGAGATCCGAGAGGCGGGTCAGCTGTTCCCGGAGGGCGGCATCTCCGAAGCGAAAATCGCGCACGGCCCCGATCTGATCGGCGGGCGCCCCGTCCAGCATCGTCATCGCTGAGATGTCCGGGTGCCAAGCCGCCATGCCGGCGAAATCGCGCATCCGAGCCCAGACCCGGTCGATGGGTGCGCCGATCACGCTGGAGGTGAAAACCTTGGCCGGACGCAGGCCCTGCCAGCGTTCCGAACCTTCGGGAGCGGCCAGTCCGGCGGCCCTAGCCGACAGTGTGCCGAGGCCTGCCGCAAAGACGTCCCGGGACACCTTCTGGACGTAGGTGCCCGCATCCTGCGGATCCTCGTCAAAATCCGCGAACCACCGGACAAAGGTGGCATTCGTCCGGGTGACGGGGATCAGCTCCATGGTCGCGATGTAGTTCGCCACCGGAAAGGCGGGCGTCTCAAAATTGTAGGTGAAGGTGTAGCGGCTGTCGTCGAGCGCGAGGAGTCGCTCGCGCACCCGCGTGCCGTCTGCAAGATGAAAGCTGCGTATGCAGCCCACGACATCGGACGCCAGTCCGTCCTCGATCAGGCTGTTCGGGACGGCCGGGTTCCAGGCGGGCATCGCATTGAAGTCACGGACGACGCTCCAGACTGCCTCCACGGGAGCGTCGATGACGGTACTTGCATGGGCGCGGGCCATTGAGGTCTCCGGTCTGGTCAGAAGCTGATGGACTTGAAGCGGCGGGTCTGGTCGGACAGGGCCGTCTCCACGGGCAGCCGCTCCATGGAGCTCGCTCCGTAGAACCCGTGGCAGAAGGCCGTCTTGCGCAGGATGTATTCCGCATCCTGTGGCTGGGCGATGGGACCGCCGTGGCAGAGGACGAGGATATCGGGCCGCACCCTGCGCGCGGCTTCCGCGAAGCTGTCGATTTCGCGCACACAGTCATCGAGGCTGCGCGAGGTCTCCGCCCCGATTGCCCCGCCGGTCGTGAGGCCCATGTGCGGCACGATGATGTCGGCCCCGGCCCGGGCCATCTCGATGGCCTCGTCCACGGTGAAGACATAGGGCGTGGTCAGCAGGTCCTTGGCATTGGCCGCACGGATCATGTCGATCTCATGGCCGAAGCCCATGCCGGTCTCCTCGAGATTGAGGCGGAAGATCCCGTCGATCAGGCCCACGGTGGGAAAGTTCTGGACGCCCGCAAAACCGAGGTCGCGCAGGATGTCGAGATGCCGGTCGAGAATGAGGAACGGGTCGGTCGCGTTCACCCCGGCCAGCACCGGCGTCCGGCGCACTGCGGGCAGGACCTCGCGGGCCATCTCGAGCACGATCTCATTGGCGTTGCCGTAGGCGAGAAGCCCCGCCAGCGAGCCGCGGCCCGCCATGCGGTAGCGCCCCGAATTGTAGATGACGATGAGATCGATGCCGCCGGCCTCCTCGCACTTTGCCGAGAGGCCAATGCCCGCGCCGCCGCCGATGATCGGCACGCGGCGCGCGGCCATGTCGCGAAACTTGGCCAGCAGGGTGGCGCGGTCAATATGCGGCGGCTTCTTCATCGCGTGATGTCCCGGAACGTGTCGACCAGCGCCGCAGCGAAAGCCGGATCGTTGATGGCGTGGGGCAGTTCGATCAACCGTCGCCGCGGCGACGGGATCAGGGTCTGGCGGAGCGCCGCAAAGAGCGCCTCGTCTGCTTCTGGATCGTGAAAGGGTTGTCCGGGCACGTCGAGCGCGGAGACGCCGCCGAGGGGCAACAGGAAGCGCACCTCGCCCTCGCAGCGGTTGAGACGTTCCGCGATCCAGGTACCGATTGCGACATTTTCCGCAGCGGTGGTGCGCATCAGGGTGACCTGGGCGTTGTGGACGTGGAGCCTGCGATCCCGGAACTCAGGCGGCACGGTCGCGCGCGCGCCGAAATTGACCATGTCCAGAGCCCCGACGGAGCCGACATAGGGGATCCGGGTGCGAGCGACCGCCCCGAAGCGGTCCTCGGTGCAGGCAAAGACGCCGCCGACGAGCAGATCGGCAACCTCGGTGGTGGTTACGTCGATGATGCCGGCGAGCAGGCCCGAGTCCGCGAGCTTCTCCATCGATCGGCCGCCGACGCCGGTGGCGTGGAAGACGAAAGGTTCGAACGCGGCATCGAGGGCCTTGCGCACGGCCGTCACGCAGGCGGTGGTGACGCCGAACATCGTGATGCCGATCCCGGGCTTGTCCGATGCGGCGGCAGGGACCGAACGGCTTGCCATGCCGGCGACGGCGTGGGCGGCATTGGCGATGACGCGCCGGCTGATGGCGTTGAGGCCGGCGATGTCTGTCACGGCCGGCATCATCGTCACGTCGGAGGAGCCGACATAGGCGGCCACATCGCCGGAGGCGACGGTGGAGACCATCAGCTTCGGCAGCCCCACCGGCAACTCGCGCATCGCCGCCGTGACGACGGCGGTGTTTCCGGACCCGCCGAGGCCCAGCACGCCCGCGATGTCGTCGCGTGCTCCGAGCCAGAGGGTCAGGGCCTGCGCCATGGCGATAAGTGCGGTCCCCCGGTCCGGGGTCCCGAAGATGGCTTGCAGCCCGTCGGGATGCGCGGCTGCGACTTGCGCGGCAGGAACGTTGGCGATGCCGGACGCGGGTCCGGTGCCGACATCGACGAGCACAACGTCCAAACCCGCCGCCCGGATCAGATCCCGTGCGTAGGAAAGTTCGGCGCCCTTCGTGTCGCAAGTGCCGATCACGAAGACCGTGCCCAATTCCAGACCTCCCTCGTGCCGCCGGTCGTGCCACCGATCGTTCGACCCTGCTTAGCGCCGTTTGTCGATCCTGTCATCCGGGGCTTGTGTCAGAGACCGGCGACGAGCCGGTCGCCCAGGGCCCGCATCATGGCGTCGCAGCGCGCGATCTGATCGAAGGTCACGAATTCGTCCGGCTTATGTCCCTGGGCCATCGAGCCCGGCCCGCAGACGACTGTGGGGATGCCCAAGTTCTCGGCAAACAGGCCGCCCTCGGTCCCGAAGGCGACCTTGATGGTTCCGTTTCCTCCCGTGAGGCTCTTGACGAAGCCGACGACATCTGCATCCGGAGCCGTACCGAGGCCGGGATAGCGCAGCACCTCGGAGATCTCGATCGCGGCGTCCGGATCACCTGTGGCGCGAACGATCCCTGAGGCTGCGGCTTTGATCTCACTGATGAGGGCGTCGGGGTCGTCTTCGGCGAGATGACGGATCTCGAAATCGACGGTACAGGCGTTCGGCACGATGTTGAGGGCCGTCCCACCCCGGATGCGCGCGACATGGACGGTGGTGTAGGGGATGCCGTAGTCGCCATCCCTCGGGCCCCGGGCTTCGATTCGGGCCTGAAGCGCACGCAGGGCCTGCACCAGATCGGCGCCGAGGTGCAGCGCGTTCATCGCGAGGGGAGCCAGCGCCGAATGGCCCTCGCGACCGCGGCAGTGCGCCCGGAGCCCCCGCTTGCCCTTGTGGCCGGTTGCCACCGCCATCTCCGTCGGCTCCCCGACGATGCATATCGCGGGACGCACCGGAGCCGAGGCAAGCAGATCGATCAGCGAGCGGACGCCGAGGCAGCCGATCTCCTCGTCGTAGCTGAAGGCGAGGTGCAAGGGCGTGCGCAGGCGTCGCGTCGAGAGGGCCAGCGACGCCGCGATAGCACAAGCGATGAACCCCTTCATGTCTGCCGTTCCCCGGCCATAGAGGCGTCCTTCGTCTTCGGTCAGCCAAAACGGCGGACGGGTCCAGGCCTGGTCCTCGGCGGGCACAACGTCCGTGTGACCCGACAGCATGACGCCAGGCCGGTCCCTCGGGCCGATTGTCGCATAGAGGTTCGCCTTCGGCGCATGGGGATCGGGGACGAGGACGGTCTCGGCCCCCGCGATCTGGAGGAGGTCCTGGACCCAGGCGATCAGATCGAGGTTGGACGCATGACTGACGGTGTCAAAGGCGACAAGGCGTTCGAGAATGCTGCGCGTGTCCATGTCCGTCCGGCCTCCTCGGCTGCGGACCCCCATAGGGTTCCGAGAGACCAGTGTTGGCTAAGCTTCCGGTAACGACAAGGCGGTATGGCAGGTTCATTGGTTTGTTTGTGAGAGAGTTCGTATGCGCATCCTTGCGGCGTGCTGTGTGGCCATTCTGGCAATAGCGATCACGGGGCGACCGGCCCTCGCGAAGACGCCTTCTTCCGAGCGAAATGCGGCGATGTGCGAGCGGGCCATCCTGAAGGGCGCGGCCGGCGGCGGCGTGCCGACGGAGGTCCTTTATGCCATCTCGCTCACGGAGACGGGCCGCAGCCTCGGGGGCAAAATCCGGCCCTGGCCCTGGGCGATCAACCGCGAAGGTCAGGGCTATTGGTTCGCAACCCGTGACGAGGCGCTGGCCTTCGCGAAAGACAGCCTCGCCCAGGGCCGGCGGAGTTTCGACGTCGGCTGTTTTCAGATCAACTATCACTGGCACGGGCACAACTTCGCAAATCTCGAGGCTATGTTCGATCAGGATGTCGGGGCGGCCTATGCCGCGAAGTTTCTGCGGGAGTTGCATTCTGAATTCGGCAACTGGACCCAGGCGGCCGGTGCATATCATTCGCGCACGCCGGAATTCGCGAACCGGTACCGCGCCCGGTTCGAGCGCATACTCGCGGGCGTGGGCGGGAGCGCGCTGGTCGTGGCCGCCTTCGATGCCGAGGATGCGGAGCCGTCCGGTCCGCCGCGCAAGAGCCGCACCCGAATGGCCGTCAAGCCCAAGGTAGTTAATCTGTCAGGCACGCGGTCTCCGATCGATCCGGTTTCCAAGGCCCCGAAGGTCCGGATCGAACGGGGCAGGGTGCCGCCGGGCTTTATGCCTGAAGGGCAGGTGTCGATGAGTATCTCCGCTCGGAACGGCCCCCTCTGACGGCAACAGGAACGCGCGGAGCGTATTCCGGATGTTGTTTTGACCGATGTCTTCAGTCGTACCAATCTTAAAGCACGAAATCGATTCAAGCCGTCCGAATTTGTCGCATTAACGTTAAGGTTCATTAAGCCTGACATTAACTGCAGGTAAAGCTTTTCAGATACTTATGACAAAAGTTTCGAGAAAACTCTCAGTATTGAAAGTTTGACTTTAGAAGAGCTCTGGGTAAAGTAACAATGTGCGCAGTTTGCACACATGGGCCATGAACCAGACAAGGACTCCGTCAATGAACAAGTATTTTGATTTTGTTAAGCGCCTTCACAAAGACGAAGAGGGTGCCACTGCCATCGAATACGGCCTGCTCGCTGCCCTGATCGCCGTGGCGATCATCACCGCTGTGACCACGCTGGGCGACAACGTCGCTGCGACCTTCGACACGGTCTCCGACGAAATGGTTGCGGCCCCGGAATAAGCTCCGGGCCGGAGCAGTCCTGGACTTCGGTCGATTTCACGTAGGGTAGTTCAAAATGCGTATCTTGTTGATGATCACAGCCTGCGTGATGCTAATCGGCGGAGCGGGGGCATTCTACCTGATGTCCGATCCGGAGACCAAAACTCAGCTTCCGGCTTTCGTGTCGGCTCCTGCACAGGTGGTTCCAGAGAAGGTCAACGTCTATGTGCCGGCCGGGGCGATCTCGGCCGGTGTCATCCTCAAGCCCGAGCATCTCTCGCGCGTGTCCCTTGAGCCGATGGACGTCTCCGACGAGATGATCGAGGCGGACCCCGAAGGCCAGGCCCTGCTTCTGGGAAGTGTCGCACGCCAGACGCTCGCGAAGGGCGTGCCGATCGCCCGGTCCGCCGTGGTCCAGCCGGGGGACCGAGGGTTCCTCGCCGCCGTCCTGCCCAAGGGCAAGCGCGCCATCTCCATCGCGATCTCCGAAACGGGAGGCATCAGCGGTCTCGTCCTTCCGGGCGACCGCGTCGATCTGATCCTGACCTACTCGCTGTCCGGCGATGCCCTCGATGGGCGGCGCGACGTGCGGGCCAGCGAGACGGTCATGAAGAACATCCGCGTCCTGGCGCTCGACCAGCGCGTAGGCAAGGGCGAACAGCCGGCAGCCGGTGCGCCCGACGTGATTGCCAGCACCGCGACGCTCCAGGTCAGCCCTCGCGAGGCCGAAATGGCGACCCTCGCCTCGACGCTGGGCGATCTGTCTCTGGTGCTGAATTCGGTTCACGACGGCGGGGACGTCGTCGCCCGCGAAGCCGAGGTCGAAGCGGCGGAATTCACCCGCACGACGGGCGTCGAACAAAAGCCCCGCAGCCTCACGCTCGATTCCGACGTGACGTCGCTGCTCCAGCGGCAGCGTGCTCAGGCCGAGCCCGCCGAGAGCCTCGCATCAACCCCCGACACGCCCGTCGACCGCCTGCAGCGCATCCAGATCGTGCGCGGCACCAGCAGCGGCGGCATCGATCTGGCGGATCAGTCCCCGGTCTCCGAGCGCCGTGACCTCGTTGCGTCGGATACGGCCGGTGGGCCGATCGAAGTCGACCCGAACCAGTGAAACGCAGACCCACAGGAAGAATCCGGAGGGAAATCCAATGAGCTATCCTCGCTTGCTGCTTGCGCTCAGCGCAGCGATCGTCACGGTTCCGATCATTCGAACCGATCCGGTGCTGGCCTTCGAGCTTATCGAGCCGGCCAGCGAGCGTGATGTCACGATCACGGTGGGTGCCGGTCAACTGATCAAGGTGGACAGCGAGTTTTCGAGCCTGTTCGTCGCCAACCCGGAGGTGGCGGACATCGAGGTGAAGTCCTCGCGCCTGCTATACCTGACCGGCGTGGGCGTCGGCGAGACCACGATCTTTGCCGTCGACGAATCCGACAACGTGCTGATGTCCGCACGGATCCGCGTGACGCACAACACCGATGCCCTGGCGAAGGGTCTGGCGCGGGTGGCACCGGGTCGGTCGGTCACGGCGAACACGGTCGATCAATCCCTGGTGGTTCAGGGCGAGGTGGCAACGCCCGAACAGGCCCTCGACGTCATCAGCGTCGCCAACCAGTTCGTGGACGATCCGGCGCGGGTGGTGAACCGCCTCACGGTAGCGATGCCCTCGCAAGTCAACCTGATGGTGCGGATCGCCGAGGTCAGCCGCAGCGTCGACCGCCAGCTCGGGATCCAGTGGAACAGCCTGGGTTATTCTTCCGGCCGGACGAGCGGCAACCTGAGCGGCGGCGGGCTTCCCAATGTCTCGAACGGGTTCAATACGCAGATCCTGCGTTCGGGCCAGCTCAACATCGACGTGGTGCTCCAGGCGCTGGCGGAGGAGGGCCTCGTCGCGATCCTCGCGGAACCGAACCTCACCGCGCGGTCGGGCGAGACGGCGAGCTTTCTCGCGGGCGGCGAGTTTCCCTATCCGATCATGTCCAACGACGACACGGTGACGTTCGAATTCAAGGACTTTGGCGTCGGCCTGAACTTCACGCCCACGGTGGTGGAGGGGGGGCGCATCAGCCTCGCCGTCTCCACCGAGGTCAGCGAGCTCGACTTCCGATTCAACGATGCGCTGCCGTCGATCAACACCCGCCGGGCCCAGACCACGGTCGATCTCGGCAGCGGCCAGACATTTGCGATCGCGGGGCTAATCCAGAGCAACACGGCCCAGAACGCGTCACAGCTTCCGGGGATCGGGTCGGTCCCGGTCATGGGCGCGCTGTTTCGTTCCACCGGGTTCCGGCGCGGGCAGACCGAGCTTGTCATCTTGGTCACGCCCGTTTTGGTGGGTCCGACAAACCGGGAGCGCCTGCGCACCCCCGTCGACAGCTACATCCCGCCGAACGATTTCGAGCGGATCGTGCTCGGGCGGTTCCAGGGCAACGCCGCGGCCGCCACGAAGGCACAGTCCCGTCTGGGGCAGCGCCGGCTGAACGGCGCCAGCGGTTTCGAGTTCGACTGAGCAAAGGGAAAGGGCTGCGCGATGAAAACGACGTCTTGCAGGTCCGCTCTGCGCGGAAAGTCTACTGGGCTGCTGCTTGCGGCCCTGACGCTGGCCGGGTGTTCGGCGATGCCCATTGGCACGATGGATCCAGCGGAAGTTACGTCCGCCGGGGCTCAGGCCCAGACGGATCTCTTCTTTCGGCCGGGCGCTGCCGATCTGCTGCCCGGCGAGGCGGCCCGCGTGAACGCCTTGCTGCACAGCCTGGTGCTGCGCGCGGAGGACGATGTCGTGATCGTCTTCGGAGCTACGGGGTCGGACGTGCTCGATGCCCGGCGCGTCGCTGAGGTGCGGCGCGACCTGCGGCCCGGTCCCGCACGCCTGCGGATTGCCCGGCCCCTCGGATTTGCGCGGGTACCCGACCGTCCAGACATCGCCCTTGTCCAGGTGAGGCGCTACGACCGGGTCCTGATCACCTGTCCCGGCAGCGGCCGCACGAACGAGAACGTGACCTTCGCGCAACCCATTCCGACGGAGGCCTGCGCGAACCCGGTCAACATCGCGGAGATGGCCGTGGACAAGCGCGACCTCACGGCGCCGCGCCGTCTCGAAGGCTCGTCCGCGATCACGGCGGCCACCGCCGTCGAGACCTACCGGGCCGGCAAGGTCGTGGTCACGCCCGTCGGCCAAACCAGCAACTGAGGTCGTCCAAATGGCAACCCCTGTCCGGACCGCGAAAAGCGGCATGATCTTCGAGGACGACGAGTCAAGCCGCGAACCCTTCGCCGCCTACATGATGGACGATGCGGCCGCAGCCGCGGCCACGGCCGCGGCCGGCCTGCGCGGCTGGTCGGCCAGCGGGATCCGCAAGGGCGGGCTGTCATCCGCTCTGCGGCTCCTCGGGCTGGCACCGCCCGCGCGGTTCATCGTGGTCGACGTCGACGGATTGCCTCTCGAGGAGGTCGAGGCCGGCCTGAACGAGCTCGCGCGCCTTGGAGCCCAACTCATCGTCCTCGGCACCACCAACGACGTCAATTTCTTCAGGCGGGTCATCCGGGCGGGGGCCCGAGATTATCTCATCAAGCCGGTCGATGCGGACACCCTCGGCGAGGCGCTGGTGCGTCTGGAGCAGCCGGGCGATGTCCTGACTGCGCGGGGCCGGCTGGTGGGTCTAGTGGGGGCCCGGGGCGGGGTCGGCGGGACGACGCTCGCGATCAACACGGCCTTCCTGATGGCCGAGCGGCTGAGCCGCCGCACGGCTCTCGTCGATCTCGACATCTACACCGGCAGCATCGCCCTCGCCCTCGACATGGAGGCCACCCGCGGCCTGCGCGAGGCTTTCGACGACCCCGAGCGGGTAGACGAGGTGTTCCTGCAGAACGCGATGACCAAGTTCGGCAAGAACCTGCATGTCATGGCCACGGAGGAGTCCTTCGACGACGCCGTCCGCATGAGCGACGACAAGCTGCTGATGCTGGCGGACACCATGCGCAACAACTTTGACATGACGGTCCTCGACGTCCCGCGCCATTTCGTCATGCGTGAGCCGGTCCTGTTCTCGCGGTTCGACGATCTGGTTCTGGTGGCGGAGCTGACGCTGCAATCCCTGCGCGACACCAACAGGCTCCTTAAGCTTCTGAGCAGCCGTCATCGGCAACTCAAGATCCACGTCGTGGTCAACCACGTGCCCGCGAAGCCGGAGATCGCCATAAGCGAGTTCGAGACGGGGATCGACGGAAAGCTGCGCAGCGTCTTCATGCTCGACCCGAAAGCCTATCATGGCGCGGCCCTCAAGGGGCAGCCCATCGTCCTTACCCACCCCAAGCACCGCATGGTCGGCGAGTTGCACAGGCTGTGCATCGAACTGGCCGGCATCCCCGAAGAACCCAAGCGCGGGTTTTTCAAACGCTCTCTCGGCAGGAAGTAACGACGCATGGAAGACGGGTTCGAAGCGGGAGGGGCCGGGGCTGCGCGCGACCGCTTTGCTGCCCTGACGGCGGCCGGGGCACAGCATTTGCGCACGGCACTGGGCGAGGCCGGACTGGCGCAGGCGAGCGCGATGGATCTTGCCGAACGGGCCAATGAGGCGCTCGAAGGCCTGCTGGCCGGCGAGAGGGACAAACCGACCCTCGGCGAATATCGCCTGCTTTTGCGCGAGATCGTGGGGGCAGTGCAATCGCGGTCCGCCCATGCCGCCGACACCCCGGAGGCGCAGGCCGGACCTCTCGTGGTGGTGTCGGATCCGCTGGCGGAGAAACAGACCAAGGGCGCGCCCGAATCCCGCAACCGTCGCGAGATGCAGGTGAAAGGGCAGGTCATGCCCCTCTTGATGCAGCGCATCGACATCTCAATCGCGTCCTCGCTCGGCCCTGAGGAACTACGCACCCAGATCGGGGAGATCGTGGAGCAGATCGTCGTCGACCTGCGCATTCAGCTGAACGCGGCCGAGATGCGCACCATCGTGCGCCTTCTGGTAGACGACATGGTCGGGCTCGGACCGCTGGAGCCGCTTCTCGCCGACGAGACCATCACCGACATCATGGTGAACGGCCCGCACCAGGTCTATATCGAACGCAAGGGCAAGCTTGAACTGTCGGACGTCGTGTTCCGGGACGACGCCCATGTGATCCATGTGGCAACCCGGATCGTGACGGAGGTCGGCCGGCGGGTCGACGAATCCTCGCCCCTCGTCGACGCCCGTCTCAAGGACGGCAGCCGTGTGAACATCATCATCCCGCCGCTGGCCATCGACGGGCCGACCATGGCGATCCGGAAGTTCTCCAAGAAGGAGATCACTCTCGACATTATGGCCCGCCAGGGAAACATGTCCCCCGAGATGGCAACGGTCCTCAAGATCGCCGGGCGCTCGCGCCTCAACATCCTGATCTCCGGCGGAACCGGGTCGGGCAAGACCACGCTCCTTAACGCCATGTCGCGCATGATCGACCACGGCGAGCGCACGGTGACCATTGAGGACGCGGCCGAACTGCAGTTGCAGCAGCCCCACGTGGTCAGGCTTGAGACCCGCCCTGCCAGCATTGAGGGCGAGGGCGAGATCACCATTCGCCACCTCCTCAAGAACGCGCTGCGCATGCGCCCCGACCGGATCATCGTCGGTGAGATCCGCTCGGAGGAAGCCATTGACATGCTCCAGGCCATGAACACCGGGCACGACGGCTCCATGGGAACCATCCACTCGAACACGCCGCGCGATGCACTGACCCGTCTGGAGAACATGGTCGCGATGTCGGGCTTCAAGCTGCCGGCGGAGGCCGTGCGCGAGCAGATCCAGTCGGCCGTGCACCTGATCGTGCAGGTCAGCCGCATGCGAGACGGCAAGCGGCGCATCACCCAGATCACCGAGATCACGGGCATGGAGGGCGAGGTCGTCACGACCCAGGATCTGTTCAATTTCGTCTATGACGGCGAGAACACCGATGGCACCCTCTCGGGGCGGTTCGAATGCAGCCGTCTGCGACCGCATTTCATGTCGCGCGCCGAGTATTTCGGGCTGGGAGACCGTTTGCTGGAGGCGATGGGATGCCGGAAAATATAGATCTTCCGCTGTTTCTCGCAGCATTTGGCATCCTGGCGGCCTTGGCCGGCCTCGCGGGTGCCATCACGACCCTGCTTGTCAAGGATCGGGCAAAGCACCGCAAGCGCCTCGAGCGCGTGAGCAAGCGCAGGTTCGGCGGCCGGCTCGAGGTGGATGACATGCGCCTGACCCTCGCGCGGGTCGAGGAGGGATCGGGGCCGCTCGAGCGCCTGACGATGCTGCTGGCGCGGGTGATCCCCCTGCTTGATACCGACCGGCTTCAGGCGAGCCTGACCCGGGCGGGCCTCAAGCTCACCACAGGTGGGTTCGTGCTCTGGTCCTGCGTAATAGCACTCGTCCCTGTTCTGCCAGCTTTTTTTATCTTCGATCTGCCGCTCATGGGGCTCGTCCCGGTGTCGCTGGTCTTCGGCATGATCGCGATGAATGCCTTCGTGGCCTTTCGCGGCGACGTGATGTCGAACCGGTTCCTCAAGCAGCTTCCCGATGCGCTCGACACGATCATCCGCGGCATCCGCTCGGGTCTGCCTGTCATCGAATGCATCGCGAGTGCGGGCGAGGAGGGCATCACACCGCTCGGACCGCACTTTCGGTCGGTCACCGAACGCGTCCAGCTCGGAGAGCCGCTTGAATCGGCCCTGTGGCGGGTCGCACGCGTGGTCGGCAAACCGGAGGTGGATTTTTTTGCCGTGACGATCTCCATCCAGATGGAGACGGGCGGCTCGCTGTCGGAGGCGCTGGGCAATCTCGCCGAGCTGCTGCGCCGGCGCGAGCACATGAAGCTCAAGATCAAGGCAATCTCGTCTGAGGCCAAGGCGAGCGCGCTGATCATCGGGTTCCTCCCCTTCGGCATGCTCGGCCTCCTGCTCGGCGTGAGCCCGGACTACGTTATGCCGCTCTTCACCGATACCCGGGGGCGCATCATGCTTGCGGTCGGTTTCACGAGCATCGCCATGGGCGGCTACATCATGTGGCGCATGACCCAATTCGAGATTTAGGAGAAGGCCGTCATGCAGATGGACACGATGGTGATCGTCGCTCTTGGGCTATCGTTCGGTTTTCTCGTTATGGGCGGCTTCGTCGTAGATGCGGTCCTGTCGCGGAAATTCCGGTTACGTCGCCTGAAAGGGGCCATCGACGGGCGGGGGCTGCGCAGTGCGACGGCAGGGGGGGGCTCCACCCGCGAGACCGGAGCCTGGCGGCAAGATGTCCTGGGCCTGATGCGCCGGATGACCAGCGGCGTCTCCTTCCTGAAGGACCGTCAGATCCGGGAGACGCGCAAGCTCCTGGCCGCGGCAGGGCACCGCAATCGCGACGCAATCATCGTCTATACGTTCTTCAAAATGACGCTTCCAGTGATTTTCCTCGTCCTGTCAGGGCTCTATGTGTATGGGTTGAACCCGATCGGCAAGGGGCCGCTCCTCGACATAGGTGCCGTCGTCGCGGCTGCCCTGATCGGCAGCATGGCCCCGGATCTGATGCTGCGGAACACCAGGGACAAGCGGCTCGAGAACATCCGAAAGGAACTGCCGGACGCGCTCGACATGCTGGTGATCTGCGCCGAGGCGGGCCTTGCCACGGACGCCGCGATCAAGCGTGTGGTCGCCGAAACCAGTCGGCGCAGCTCCGTGCTGGGGGACGAACTCGGTCAGACGGCGATGGAGTTGAGCTTCATGCCCGAGCGCAGGCAGGCGCTGGAGAACCTCGCGGAACGTGCACCGTTGCCCTCCATCGTCGCCTTTGTCAACACGCTCGTCCAGGCCGAGCGCTACGGGACGCCGCTCGCGCGTGCCTTCAAGGTGCTGAGCCAGGAGCAGCGCAACGAGCGCATGATGAAGGCGGAGGAAAAGGCCGGCCGGCTGCCAGCGACCATGACGGTTCCGATGATGATGTTCATCCTGCCGGCGCTCTTCATCGTTCTGATCGGGCCCGCGATCCTCGACATCCTCGACAATTACCTCAACCGCTAGAGGCGGATCAGGCGGGTTGAAGCCCGCCAATCGGCTTGCCCTGCTGAAGCAGCGCGCGCAGTTCGCGATAATAGGCGAGGTTCTGGCGGATGGCATCGGGCGGAAGGTCGCCTTCGAGGGTCGCTGCGGCCTCCCTTTCTCGGCCGGCGAGGCCGTAGACGAGGGCGAGGTTGCCGCGCGTACGCGCCGTTGCCTCGCCGTCGCGCACAAGTTCGCGCAGGATCGTGATGCCCTCTCCCGTCAGGCCGGAAAGGCCATAGGAAAGACCGAGGTTGCTCAGAAGGGAAAAGTTGGTCGGATCGATCGCGAGACCCTGGCGATAGGTTTCCTGCGCCTCCCTGTGACGGCTCAGCCGGTCGAGCGCAGCCCCCCGGGCGTTGAGCATCTGGAGATTTCGCGGATCTGACGCGAGCGCCTTGTCGAGGTTTGTCAGCGCCGCCTGGGGTTTTCCTGCTGCGATCTGGCCGCGCGCCAGCTCATAGAGGATCGTCTCGTCGTTGGGCCTGCGACGGGAGGCTTCGAGCAGGGCCTGCTCTGCCCGGGCATGCTGACCGAGGCCCGAATAGCTTCGACCAAGGCCGACGAGCGCATCCACCGATTTGGGATTGGCATCGAAAGCCTGGGTGTAAAGCGCTGCGGATGTCTCGAAATCGCCCGCCGCAGCCGCGCGGTCTGCCAGGCGCAGAGGCGATCCCGGCGCAGTCTCGCCGCCCGACATTCCGCCGGCGCACCCCCCAAGGAGAAATGTCGCCATCGCACCAGCGACGATGCTCTTGTGCAAGGGAAACCTGTCCATAGCGCATGCCTCATGCGGTTTTACAGCTGTCACATATCATTCAGGTTGAGTCATGTCACAACAATTCGCGTGGAGTGAAGCACGATTTGTTTGGTCGAGGCAATCACCATTCCGAAACGCTTCGGTTGCTATGTCCTGCGGCGGATATTGCGGCTGCGTGGAATCATTGAATGGAGACGACCCTCCTCGCTGCGGCTGTAGCGCTGTTTCTCTGGGCGGCCTGCACGGATGTAATGGTCCGTCGTATCCCCAACCGGATCGTTGCGGCCCTGGGCATCCTGGGCCTCAGCCGCATCGGATCGGAACTTCTTGTTGGCGGTCCGGTCGATGGCGCCCTGGCCGATATCGGCTTGGCAGGTGCTGTCTTGGTTCTTGGAGCAATTCTGCATCATTGCCGCCTGCTCGGGGGCGGCGACGTGAAACTCGTTGCAGCATCCGTCCTATGGCTCGGTGCCGAAGGGGCCTGGTCCTTCATCGCGTCCGTCGCGATTTGCGGCGGTGTCCTGGCAGCGTTATTTTTGATCTGGATCCGGGTGAGATCTCCCGCGCTGCGCCCGACCCTGCCTTATGGCGTCGCCATCGCTCTAGGCGGCATTCTCGGCTCATTCACAATGAACTGAAGCCGCTACGATTGCGTCACGCCTTGATGCTGTTGACGAACCGGACTCCGAGCATGTCCGTCGTTCGGTGCGCGGTCTCCACCTCGTAGCGGGGCCCGCAGTCGATCCGCAATTCGAAATCGTGGGGCACGAACATCGCCGGTGCCCGCAGGCATGCCCCGGTGTTCGACAAATTCGTTAGCACACAGTCGATCACGCCGTGACCCGCCCGGAAGACGATCTTGCCCCGGCGCATGACACGTCTCCGCTCCTCCCTGCGGCGCTCCTGTTCCATGATAGGCTCCGATCTCTGATGATTTAGAATCCCTTAAATCGCGGCCCCTCGCAACCTTTGCGTTGCGCCTTGGTAAATCCGGTCGCTTCGGCAAGGCGGCGGATATCCGCCGAACAGATTTTCGGACTAGACGCAGTACTTCTGAATATGTGATCAAGTGCCGTCTCATAGCGATTGTGAGCTTTCAATATGCGCTTGGTCTCGAATGTAATCGTCGTGTTTTATTCGTTTTTGCTTTTGACGAATTGTACTCAGGCCAACGAGCCGCAGATTTCGCGCGCAGGCACCAATTCCGCAATCGAAACCACACGCGTCGTCTCCGACGTGGACGAGGCTTGCCTCGCAGAAGCCATCTACTTCGAGGCAGGATTGACGCCCGAAGCCCGCGCGGCCGTCGCCCACGTGATCTTGAACAGGTCCAGAGACCAAAGGTTTCCGAAATCCGTCTGCGGCGTGATCCGGGACGGCTGCCAGTTTTCCTATCGATGTTCCGGAAAACCGCTGACTCTTAAGGATCCGCGCAAGCGCGACGGGGCCTACAGCGCCGCCGAGGCAGTTCTGACCGGGGCTCCCGACATCACGAATGGGGCGCTGTTCTTTCACGCTGCGAGCGTCAGCCCGGGCTGGTTCAAGACCCGTCCACGCATCGGCGAATTTGGCGGGAACATTTTTTACCGCTGATCCGATGGTTGTGCCCGGTGTTGTTTGCACCTTATTGGTTTCGCAACTGCACAAGGCCAGTTTGATCTGTTCGACCTTCGCCGTCAGAGGTCTCGGCAGTCTCCGTGAGACTTGTTGGACGTCTCCGGCTTGATCCGATGCGTCGAAAACTTCGAACGTGGTGAGGCTTAGCAATCGATGACGATTGTCTGGAGCCCGAACTTAATCCGGCAAACTCGGCTTGCTCGATCGTTCTCGCAAAGAGCATTGCTCGATGCCGCTGGATTTAGTAAAGATATGAATACGATTTCGGATTTCACATTCTTTGGATTAATGGCCGTCTTTCGGTTCTCAAATTTTGTCGTCGACCGAAAGAATCGCCAGCTTCTGCGCAGCTCCGCGTGCTCAGGGTAGGGGCTCGTGCCTTCGATTTGCTCGAGCTGCTTTTGACCCAAAGGGACAGGATCGTATCCCGGGACAAGATAATGCGAGCCGTCTGGCCGAGTACGGTCGTCGGTGAGAACAACTTGAACGTACAGGTCGCCGATCTGCGTCGTCTGCTGGGCGCGAACGCCAGCGTCACCGGACCGAACCGTGGTCTGCATTTCTCGCTCGAGGTCTCGCCCGGGGCCCAGGCGCTCTCGCTTCCGGACAGGCCGTCGGTCGTGGTGCTCCCCTTCGACACGTTTGCAGGAGATTCCGATCTCGACTGCCTTGCGGACGGTTTCGTCAAGGACATCACCACGGAATTGTCGCGCTTTCGCGACCTTTTCGTCGTCGCGCGCAACTCCGCCTTTGTCTATCGCCGGACACCGCGCAATCTGCGCGCCATTGCGCGCGAGCTGGGCGTGGGCTATGTGTCAAATTCTGGAAGGTAGTATGGCTGTTTCTTGAACAGCTCTGGCTTGAGTTTGTGCCAGTCCTTCATGGCCTGCAAGGGTGCCTTGCTGGTCAGGGCCGATTGCGGGAGCTGCTGGTTGTAGAGCCAGACATAGCGGTGAAGCGTGGTCTCGAGGTCCTCGCCCGATCGGAAGTGGTGGCTTTGCAGCACCTCCTCGATCCGGCCGTTGAACCGCTCGACCATCCCGTTGGTCTGAGGCGACTTCGGCGGGGTCAGGCGGTGCTCGATCTCGAGGGCGGTACAGAGCGCGTCGAAGGCGTGCGCGCCGGTGGCCGCCCGCTTGCGCAGACCGAAGAGGCGGTCAGTGAACTCCTTGCCATTATCAGTCAAAACCGTGCGGATGCGGATCGGGCAGGCGCGCTCCAGATCGCGTAGGAAGCGCCGTGCGTTGGCCGCGGTCTTGGCCGGGAAGACGCGGATGAAGACCCAGCGGGTCGCCCGGTCGATCGCGACGAAGAGGTAGCGGCGGCGGTCCTCGTCGGCCATTTGGGGCAGATACTTCACGTCGATGTGGATGTAGCCGGGCTCATAGGCCTTGAAGGTGCTGTGCTTCGGCTTGGCCGCCCTGGTCTTTAGGTCGCGCAGGCTCCCCACCCCATGCCGGCGCAGGCAGCGGTCCAGCCCGGAACGCGAGGCATTCGGGTTCAGGAACTCGCGCACTACGGCGAGCAGATCGTCCAGCGAGACCAGCAGCGCCTTTCGCAGGGCCACCGCGACGGCCTCCTGCGCAGGGGTCAGCGTGGTCTGAAGCCTGTGCGGCGTGTGGCTGCGATCCGCGACGCTGTCGCGCTTGCGCCACTTGTAAACGGTCTGCTCGGTGATGCCGAAGCGCTCGGCCAGAACCGACACTGGCTCCGTGCTCGCCTGGATCGCGGCCCGCACCTTCGGCGTCGTCGTGGCTTGCTTCTGAAGATGGATCGGCATGGTCATCCCCCGTCCAGAATGTCCCTCAGAACCGATCGTGCCAGGAAAAGCGCGGATCGTCGCGGAGAAATGTGATCATCCGGGATGGAACACTTATGTCGTCGAAGCCAGCGTGCACGCGCGCACCGATCGGGTCCGGGTTGCCGCGCAGCTTATCGACGCAACCAATGGCGGGCATGTCTGGACGGAGACGTTCGATCGCGACGTGGCCCACCATTTCGACACGCAGGCGCGTGTGGCACGGGCCATCGTCACCTGCCTGTCGCCGCAGATCGACCGTGCAGAGGCCGAGCGGATCCGAGTGTTGGCCCTTGAGGACCTGACCGCCCGCGGTCTTGCACAGCGGGGATGGACCCTGATCTCGTCCGGCGAGATGGCCTATGACCGGTCGCCTCGCGATTGCGACGAGAAGCTGGCGCGGCAGGCTCTGGCGCGGGACGACGCGTCGTCTCTGGCATGGCGCGTCATCGCATGGGTCGTGTGGTAAAATATCTATCACGGCACAACCGAAAGCGTCCCGGACACGCTGGCCGCAGGCCTCAATGCGGCGATCTGCGCCATCGCCATTGACAAGACGGACCATCACGACTGCAGGCTCAGAGCGCTCCTGCACTTCATGAACCAGGATGCCGCGGCGGGCCTGCCCGAGTTGCGACAGGCCCATAATCTGAACGCGAACTGTGCCGTGACCCTCTGCTGGCTCGGCTTTTATGAGGCTGTCAACGGAAGCCCGGAAGCGGGAGTCCGGCTTGCGGAGGCAGCCCAGGCCGCGACCCCGCTGATCCTTGGTACGATTGCCCATGTCGGACTGGGCCGGATCGAAAGGGCCGCCGCGCAGTTTCGCAGGGTCGAGCGGATCGCGCCCAAACTCGTCGAGGCGCGATTGTCCGGACGCTGGCTCAGCTCGGACCCGAATTACCATGCGCGGGCGCACACGTTTTTTCGGATCGCGGCCGGGCTCGCACCCCCGCAAGCCGCGGATGCACTTCGCTGACGACAGTCGTCTTCGGATGTATTCAGCTGCGAGAGTAGACTGGTCGCGACGGCCTGCGGATGCTTGGCCTCTGTAGGAGCTTTAGATTTAAGCAAACCACGCAGTCGCGGCGCGTTTTATGTGTCAGGAGATGAGCGATATTCGGTCAACATCCTCGCGCCTCCGGGAGCTTTCAGGCCGCCTCTCTGCTGGCACGACGCTCACGTGCCGAAGCAGGCCGTCACCTGCGCCGGTATACGATAGCGTTCAATCAGTCTGGACTTCGGGGCCCGGGATCGGTTTTGTCGTGCTCTTCCCCGCAGCTCCGTCCGGATCTGCGGAACGACAAGATCGCGAGGAGACGACTTATGGACAGACGCAAATTCATTACCCAATCAGCATTGGCGGGAACAGGCGCGGTGGCCCTTGCTGCCCCCGGCATCGCTCAGGGTAACACGACCTGGCGCATGGTCACCACATGGCCCAAGAACTTCCCCGGTCTCGGCGTCGGCGCGCAGCGTCTGGCCGACCGCATCACCTTGGCCTCGGGCGGCCGCCTGACCATCCAGGTCTATTCCGCAGGCGAGCTGGTGCCGCCGCTCCAGTCCCTGGATGCTGTGATCGACGGCTCCGCCGAGATGAGCCACGGCGCCGCCTATTACTGGCAGAACAAATCCACTGCCCTGTCGTTCTTTACCGGTGTCCCGTTTGGCATGACCAGCCGCGAACTCACCGGCTGGGTCCGGCATATGGGCGGACAGGAACTCTGGGACGAAGTCTACGACCAGTTCGGAGTGCAGGGATTTCTCTCGGGCGACACCGGGACCCAGGCTGGCGGCTGGTTCCGCAACGAGCTCACCGGCGTGGCCGACATCCAGGGTCTTCGGTTTCGAACTCCCGGCCTCGGCGGACAGGTCTGGGAGAAGCTCGGTGCATCGGTCACCAACATGGCCGCCGGCGAAATCTTTCAGGCGCTGCAATCGGGCACCCTCGATGCGGCCGAATTCGTCGGGCCTTACAACGATCTTGCCCTCGGGTTCTATCAGGTCGCTCAGAACTATTATTTCCCCTCGTTCGTCGAGCCCGGTCTCGCGACCGAACTCGTCGTGGACAAGGCCAAGTACCAGGCGCTGCCCGACGATCTCCAGGCTTTGATCCGCGACATATGTCAGGCCGAATACGATCAGGTCGCATCGGATTTCGCCGCCAACGATCCGCGTGCCCTGAAGACGCTGATCGAGGATCACGGTGTCGTGGTTCGTCAGTTCCCGGACGAGATCCTGCAGGCGGGCGCCCAGGCCGCGAGCGAAGTGCTGGCGAGCCTGCGCGGTTCCGACGATGACCTGACCAAGCGCACCGCCGAGAGCTTCATCGAGGCGCTGAACATCATGCGGGTCCGCACCGAAGACACCGACGGTGCCTTCGTCGAGGCGCGGCGTAAGTACTTCACAATCTGATCTTAAACGGCTGATAGGGAGGGGGCGGTACCGGCCGCCCCCTCCGGCTCAGCCTATTAGCCTCGGGGCAGCCACAGCACGATCTCGGGGAACGCAAACAGCAACGCGATCGCCACGATTTGCAAAAGGACGAACGGGATGATCCCGCGATAGATCGCACTCGTCGGCAAACTGTCCGGTGCGACGCCCCGCAAATAAAACAAGGCAAAGCCGAAGGGCGGCGTCAGGAACGAGGTCTGCAGGTTCACCCCCACCATCACCCCCAGCCAGATCGGGTCGATGTCGAGGGCAAGCAGCACCGGTGCGGTAATCGGGATCACGATGAAGATGATCTCGAAGGTATCGAGGATGAACCCGAGCACGAACATGATGAGCATCACGACGATCATCGCCGTCATCGCCCCGCCCGGCAGCCCGGACAGAACCTCGTGCACCAGATTGTCACCTCCCATCAGGCGGAACACGATTGAAAAGACCGACGCGCCAAAGAGGATGATGAACACCATCGAGGTGATCGTCGCGGTGGCCACGACCGTCTGCGACAGAATGTCGAACGACAGCCGCCAACGCAGGGCAGCCAGGACCATCGCGCCGACGGCCCCGACGGACGCCGCCTCGGTGGGCGTGGCGACGCCGCCGAGGATCGAGCCCAGCACGGCGAGGATCAGCAAGAACGGCGGGACCAGCGCCACGACGACCTCGCGCAACAGTCCGTGACGTTCTTCCGGCGGCACGGGTGTGGCGGGGCAACTCGCCGGATCGGTGATGGCCTTGAAGATGACGAAAGCGGCATAGAGGCCCACCAGCAGGATCCCCGGCAGAATGGCACCCGCGAACAGATCCCCCACGGATACCGGGACGGGGGCAAAATTACCCTTCTCCATCTGCACCTGCGCGTTGATGCCCGACAGCATGTCGCCCATGAAGATGAGAACCGTCGACGGCGGGATGATCTGTCCCAGCGTACCGGATGCGCAGATCACCCCCGTCGCGAGTTTCGGGTCATACCCTGCCCGCAGCATCGCTGGCAGCGAGATCAGCCCCATCGTCACGACGGTCGCCCCTACGACCCCGGTGGAAGCAGCCAGCATCGCGCCGACGATCACGACAGAGAGCCCCAGGCCTCCGCGCAAGTTGCCAAAAAGTTTCGACATCGTGAGAAGCAATTGCTCCGCGATGCCCGATTTCTCCAGCATCACGCCCATGAAGATGAAGAGCGGCACGGCGACCAGCACCTCGTTCGACATGAAACCGATGTAGCGGTTCGGCAGCGATCCGAGATTTGACGGATCGAAGACCCCGAGGCTCCAGCCGAGCAACCCGAACAGAAGCGACACACCCGCCAGCGTGAACGCGACCGGAAAGCCCAGCATCAGAAAGCCGATGATGCCGAAGAACATGAGACCGGCGAGGATCTCGCCCAGGAGGATCGGGTCCATCAGCGCATCCCGTCCTGCACACCGGCCCCGCGTGTCTGCAACGCCACGGCCACGTTCTGCGGATACCGCAGACGTGCGGGCACAAGCGCCTCGCTATCGGCCAGCACCAGGATGGCACGCAGCGCCATCGCGATGCCCTGCAAGGCCACGAGCACCGCGAACACGATGATGAAGGATTTCAGCACGAACAGACCCGGCATGCCGCCGACGTTCGACGACCCCTCCCAGAAGCTCCACGACCGCGTGACGAAGGGCCAGGAATAAATGAACACGATCGCCATGAACGGCAGCAGAAAGATCAGCACGCCTAATAGATCGACCATCGCCTTCCGCTTGATGCTCGCCGGACGATAAAAGATGTCGACCCGGACATGATCGCCCCGCAAGAAGGCAAAGCCTGCGACGGCCGTGAACATCGCACCGTTCAGCCACACATAGAGATCGCGCAGCCAGAGATAGCTGACCCCAAAAAAATACCGCTGCACGACCACCGTGAAGCAGGCGATGACGATCCCGAACGCAAGCCAGGCTCCGATGCGCCCGACGATCGAATTGAGTGCGCAGATGACGCGCACAGTTATAGCCAATGCCTGCATGGATCCGCTCCTTCCCGTCGCGACGGCTTGCAATCCGGTCTCACGGATTGCGGCCTTCCCTCAACGCCGCGCGGTCCGCAGGACGGGATAACGCCGCGCGACCGTTTCCGAAAGACACAAAGTGTGCACGGCAGGTCCGCGTGGGCAAACCGACCCGCGCTGACGGCCGTGCAGCGCGCCGACCCCGCTGCTTGTCGCTCGGGCCCCGGTTTGATCGAAACCTCCTCGCCGGTCAAAAGGCAGATGCCAGATCACGATCCTCCACAGCGACAGACATCAGGTCATAACGACGACACGCTTTCGAAAAGATGCTGAAAAAACAACCAATAATGGCCACATCGCAGTCGGACATGCGCCCCGCTGTTGACTGTTTCGCATGGCGCTCCGCTTTTTCCGACGTCTCGCGAAGGTTCCCACAACCAAACCCGCCCGGCTCTGCCCGGGCCTTTCAATGGAGCGTCCCATGTCCCTGCGAATTTCTCGTCGCCGTCTTCTCAGGACCGCGGGTGCGACCGCCATCGGGGCCGCCGCCGCGAGCTTTCCCGTCCCCGGCCTGATCCGCAGCGCCCGTGCGGCTGATGCGGTCAAGCTCGGCTGTCTGTTCTCGTCCTCCGGGGCCATGGCCAATGTAGAGGGGCGCCTGACGTCCGTGGTGCGCATGGCCGCCGAAGAGCTGAACGCGGCAGGCGGGGTGCTCGGGCGTACGGTCGAGGTCATTGGCACCGATCCTGCCTCCGACTGGCCGCTGTATGCGCAGCTGGGCCGGCAACTGATCCAGCAGGACGAGGTTGCAGCGCTGTTCGGCTGCTGGACGTCGGTCAGCCGCAAGTCGGTCCTGCCGGTGGTCGAGCAGGAGGATGCACTTCTCTACTATCCTCTGCATTTCGAGGGCGAGGAAAACAGCCAGAACGTCGTCTATCTCAACTCGCCGCCGTCGTCCTCCGTGTTGCCTGCGGTCGAATACCTGATGGGCGAAGAGGGCGGCGGGGCCACGCGGTTCTTCATGCTGGGGTCCGATTATGTCTGGCCGCGCACAATCAATCAGCAGCTCAAGGGTTACTGGTCAAAGCAGGGTATCGAGGCGGAGGCCTGGCGCGAGGAATATGTGCCGGTCGGTCATTCCAACTTCCAGACCCTGGTCAACCAGATCCGCGAATTTGCCGACCAGCCTGGCGGGCAGCCGGTGGTGATCCTGACGGTGGTGGGCAACTCGATCCCGGATTTCTTCCGCGAGTTCGCAAACCAGGGCATCAGCGCACTCGATGTGCCGGTGCTGGGCCTCGATGCGCTGGAGGCTGATTTCGAGGGGCTCGATACCGCGCCGTTGGTCGGACATTTGAACTGCTGGGCCTATCTCCAGACAGCGAGTGGGCCGCGCAACGAGGCGTTTCTTGCGGCCTGGGCCAAGCATGTCGCCGATACTGGTGCCCCCTATCGCGGCGATGTCGCGATCGATCCGATGGTGTCCGTCTATGACGGAGTGCATCTCTGGGCGCTGGCGGCGGAAAAGGCCGGGTCGTTTGACGTGCCCGAGGTGCGCGCCGCGAGCCCCGAGGTCTCTTTCGCCTGTCCCTCGGGCTACGAGATCGCGATGATGCCCGACAGCACCTACGTCAAGCGCGGGGTCTACATTGGGTCGCTGAACGAGACGCAGGGCTTCGACGTGCTGTGGCAATCGGACGGCACGCCCGATCCCGTGCCGTTCAGCCCCTTCATGAACTCGTGAGCAAAAGCGCGCGGCGTCACGCCCCGCCGCGCGCAGGCAATTTGTCATGACCCTCCTTCGTCTCCTGGTCCTCCTTGCAGTTTTCGCCGCCTCGCCCGCCGTCGCGGATCGTGCGGCACTGAGCGCGGGTCTGTGTGCACCCTCCCTCGGTGATCAGATCGCGGCGCTCGGGGCGCTGGCGGAAGCCGGGGCCACAGGCGGAGCGGAGGACGCACGCTGGGCGCAGGCAATTGTGGCGGCGGTGGAGGGGCGCAACCTGCGCTGTGCGACCGATGGCGTCTTCATCGGGGAGGGAGAGGCCGCGCTCGACGCCGCCACGCTGGCACCCCGGCCTGCACCGGCGAAAGCGGCAGGGCCGCCGGTCAACAACCGTCTGCGCGCGGCGGCGGCCTCCGCGGCGGCGGTGCTCAAGCTCTTTACGGATTTCAATCCGGCGGTGCGCGCGGCCGCCGTCGGGGCCTTGGAGCGGCGGCGCGAGGCGCTGAACCTCACGATCGTCGATGCCGCATTGGCCAATGAGCCGGATGCGGGTGTCGCTGCGGCTCTGGAGGCGCTGCGGGCGCGGCTGTTGCTTGCGGATGCGGAGCCGGCCAACCGCATCGCTGCAATCGAGGCGGTTGCCGCAAACGCCACGTTGCGCAACCGCACCCTGATCGCGGAAGCGCTGGCGGGCGAGACAGACGTGGCCGTGCAGGCCGCGGGTGCCGCCGCACTTGCGCAAGTCGACCGCAGCCTCGCGCTCGGGCGCGTGCTCGCAACCCTCTACAGCGGGTTGAGTTACGCGAGCGTCCTGCTGCTTGCGGCCCTTGGGCTCGCGATCATCTTCGGGCTGATGGGGGTGATCAACCTCGCGCAAGGCGAGTTCATCATGATCGGGGCCTACGCGGCCTGGTTCGTGCAAAACGCGATCCGCACGGTCGCACCCGGCCTGCTCGATTGGTATCTCCTCGCGGCCTTGCCCGTCTCGTTTCTCGCCGCGGCGCTGGTCGGACTGGTCATGGAGGCGCTGGTGCTGCGGCGGCTTTATGACCGGCCCCTGATGACGCTTCTGGCGACCTGGGCGGTGAGCCTTTTGTTGATCAATCTGGTGCGGGTCACGATTGGCACGCAAAACCTCGAGTTTCATCAACCGTTCTACGTGACGGGCGGCGTTCCCATATTGGGAGATTTCATCGTCACGCTGAACCGTCTGTTCGCGATCGTCGTTGCGGTCGCCGCGTTTTTCGGGGTCGTGGCGCTGCTGCGTTTTACGACGTTCGGGATGAACGTGCGGGCGGTCGCCCAGAACCGCGCCATGGCGGGAGCGGCCGGGATCGACGCGCGGCGCACGGACCGCCTCGCCATTGCTCTTGGCTCTGGGCTCGCCGGGCTTGCGGGCGTGGCGCTGGCACCGCTCTACAACGTCAATCCCAACATGGGGGCCGGCTTTATCGTGGACAGTTTCATGGTCGTGGTTCTCGGCGGCGTGGGCAGCCTCGCCGGGGCGGTCGTGGCCTCCTTCGGCATCGGCCAGATCAACGTGGTGATGGAGCCGATCTATGGCGCGGTCGCGGCGAAGGTGGTGGTGCTGTTGCTGGTAATTGCCTTCATCCAGCGCCGGCCCGAGGGGCTGTTCGCGCCGAAGGGTCGGCGGTGATGGCAGTCAACGGGCTTTTTCGGGTTGTCGCGGTGGCGCTCGCGGCTCTGACGCTCGCGCTGCCGGTTCTCGGCGGGCCCTTTGCCTCAACGGGGTTCGGGATCTCGCCCTACCTCGCCAACATCATCGGGCAGATCGCGACCTTTGCACTGCTGGCCATGGCACTTGATCTGATCTGGGGTTTCGCCGGCGTGCTGTCGTTGGGGCATGGGCTCTTTTTCGCGATGGGCGGCTATCTGATTGCGATGCACATGCTCAAGGCAGGCTATGTTCAGCAAGGGATCGTGCCCGACCTCATGACTTTCATGGGCTGGACGGATCTGCCGTCCTTTTGGGCGTTTTTCGAGAGCTTCCCCTACGCATTGGCGTTGATCCTGCTCCTACCGGGTCTGGTGGCCTTCGCCTATGGCTGGATGTCGTTTCGGAGCCGGGTGAGTGGCGTCTATTTCGCGATCATCACGCAGGCGCTCACTTATGTCGCGATGCTGCTGATGTTTCGAAATGATACAGGCTTCGGCGGCAACAATGGCATGACGGGTTTCTCCAGGCTTCTCGGCATGCCGATCGGTGAAACCTCGACGGCCGTCTGGCTCGCCACGGCATCGACGGCTGCCACCCTGGCCGCTTTTTTGCTCTGTGGGCGGCTGGTGGCGTCGCCCTTCGGCCGGATGCTCGTCGCGGTGCGCGACGACGAGGCGCGGCTTCGGTTCCTCGGATACGATCCGGTCTGGCCGAAGCTCGCGGTGTGGACGCTGTCGGGCGTGCTCGCGGCGGTGGCGGGTGCTCTCTATGTGCCGCAGGTCGGGATCATCAATCCGCGCCTGCTCTCGCCCGAGGTGTCCATCGAGATCGCGGTCTGGGTAGCCCTCGGCGGGCGCGGCACCTTGTCGGGAGCGGTGATCGGGGCGGTGGTGATAAGCGCGCTCAAGTTCTGGCTCACCGGTTTCGCGCCCGATCTGTGGCCCTTCATCCTGTCGATCCTCGTGCTCGTGGTGGTCGTGGGTCTGCCCAACGGGTTGACAGATCTTCGACTGCCCTGCCTGACCGCGATGCGGAGGCTACGCCGTGAACCTTGAGAGCCATGGCTGGCAGGCGATCCAGGTCAACGGACTGCGGGTGACCTTTGGCGACTTCGTAGCCATCCCGAACCTGAGTTTTGTTGCAAGTTACGGCGAGATCCACGCAGTGATCGGGCCCAACGGGGCGGGCAAGACAACGCTGCTTGACGTGGTGACCGGCAAGACGCGGCCGCGCGCGGGCACGGTGCTGCTCGATGGGCGCATCGACCTGTGCCGCCTGACCGAGCCGCAGATCGCTCTCGCGGGCGTGGGCCGCAAATTCCAGAAGCCGAGCGTCTTCGAGGCGCTGAGCGTCCACGAGAACCTGGAGCTCGCCCTGCGCCTCAGGCCCCGCTCGATCCTGTCGGAGCTGCGCGGCTGGGCGGATCCGCGCCGTGCGGCGCGCGTTGCGGAGGTACTCGCGGAGATCGGGCTGGCCGACCGTGCGGACGATCCTGCGGGCGTTCTGGCGCATGGCCAGAAACAATGGCTCGAGATCGGCATGCTACTCATGCAGCGCCCCAAGTTGCTGATGCTCGACGAGCCGGTGGCCGGCATGACCGATGCGGAGACCGCCCATACCGCCGATCTGGTGCGCCGCCTGCGCGCTCCCGACCGCGCGATCCTTGCCATCGAGCACGACATGGCCTTCGTGGAGGAGATCGCCGACCGGGTCACCGTGCTGCACGAGGGTGCGCCGATCTTTGAGGGTCAGATGACCGACGCACGGGCGGATGCGCGAGTGCGCGACGTCTATCTGGGGCGGCACTGATGCCGCTCCGGGTCCATTCGCTGCGCCAGCGCTATGGCTCGGCCCTGATCCTCGAGGGGGTCGGTTTCGAGATCGCGCCCTTGTCCTGCATGGCGCTCCTGGGCCGCAACGGAGCCGGCAAGACGACCCTCCTGCGCACCTTGATGGGGGTCATGCCGGCGGACGGGGGGGGCATCGTCTTCGACGGCAC
The DNA here is from genome assembly GCA_038209095.1 of Rhodobacterales bacterium. Classification (GTDB taxonomy): domain Bacteria; phylum Pseudomonadota; class Alphaproteobacteria; order Rhodobacterales; family Rhodobacteraceae; genus Amaricoccus. The sequence goes on along the minus strand of JBBQYB010000002.1, from coordinate 29,871 downwards.
CGACATGACCCGTACGCCGTCCCATCTGCGCGCACGCGCTGGAATGGGCTATGTGCCCCAAGGGCGCGAGATCTTTGCCGATCTGACAGTGGGCCAGAACGTCGAGATCGTGCTGCGCAACCACCGCACGCCGGAGCCGGACGCAGCGCGCGACGAGGTGGTGTCGCTCTTCCCGGTGCTGGGCCAGATGTGGCGGCGGCGGGGCGGCGACCTTTCGGGAGGCCAGCAGCAGCAGCTCGCATTCGCGCGCGCGCTCGCACCACGCCCGAAACTCCTGATCCTCGACGAGCCGACCGAGGGCGTGCAGCCTTCGATCGTCGAGGCGATCGAGGCGGCCATCGCGGCGCTCAAGGGGCGCATGGCGATCCTGCTGGTCGAGCAGTATTACGCTTTCGCCCGTTCGCTCGCCGACAGCTATGTCGTGCTGGACCGCGGGCGCGTGGCGCTGTGCGGCGAGGGTGCCAGCATGGAAGCCGACGGCGTCGCCCGCTTCCTCTCAATCTGAGCCATCAAGGACAATTCCCATGACCAAAAGCCACCATGTCGATTGGAGCCCGGAACATCTGTTCTGGGGGTACTTCGAAGCCTCGACGCCTCACGTGATCGAGATCGACAGCGGCGACGAGGTGACCCTCGATTGCCTGCCGGCCTGTACCATGGCCGATCTTCCGCCGGATCACGCAGGCGTTCTACCCGGTCACGTCGCGGCGCTAGAGGCCCACGCGGGCCGCATGGGTCCGGGGCCGCATTTCATGACCGGGCCGGTGTTCGTCCGCGACGCAAAGCCGGGTGACGTGCTTCAGGTGGACATCCTCGAGACCACGCCGATGCAGGACTGGGGCTTCACGGCGATCCTGCCGCTGCTCGGGGCGCTGCCGGACGAGTTCACCAATTACCAGCATCTCTATCTCTCGATCGACCGTGGGGCCGGCACCTGCACCGTGCCCTGGGGGCTGACCATGCCGCTGGAACCGTTCTTCGGTGTGATGGGCGTGGCTCCCCCCAAGGCCTGGGGCCGCATCGGCTCGCCCCAACCGCGGGCCCACGGCGGCAACATGGACAACAAGGAGTTGCAGGCTGGCACGACCCTCTATCTTCCGGTTTTCGAGGAAGGTGCTCTGTTCTCCGCGGGCGACGGTCACGGACGCCAGGGTGACGGGGAGGTCTGCATCGCCGCGGTCGAGACGGCGCTGCGCGGCCGGTTCCGCCTGACGGTCCGCAAGGACATGGACGTGACGAGCCCACATGCGGAATCCCCGACACATCTGATCTCGATGGGGTTTCACGAGACGCTGGACGAGGCGATGAGGCGGGCGGTCCGGCAGATGGTGGGGCTCGTTTCTGATCGTGCCGGGATAATCCGGGACGAGGCCTACATGCTGCTCAGCCTCGCCGGCGATCTGCGCATCACGCAAGTGGTGGACGGCGAAAAGGGCGTCCACATGATGATGCGCAAGGACTGGCTTCGGCCCGAGGCAGACCGAAAGCCCTGAAAGGCCAGATCGACCCCTCCAAACCGATCCCCAGGATCCTCCTCGTCCGGTCACGGTCAGCCAGCGGCACGGAACCCAAATGGCTTTTGCGACTTGCGACCATGCGCGCTGCAAAGCCGGACCAAATTCGACGAACAGTTTCTCGTCGGTGATGGCTCCGATCGTAATTGAGGGTTCGTGAGGTCTCGCCATGCCTGAACTTCCGGAAATACCGTCTATTGGTCTGTCACGAAGAGGATTCATCGGGTCGTCCGGCGTCGCACTCGCCGGGGCGGGCTTATCGCAAGGGGCCAAGGCACAGACGTCCGACGTCCCCGGGACGGGACCCGACGCTCTGACGAGGATCAGCTTCACCCTCAACGGCCAGCGTCGCACGGTCGCCGTCGAGCCGCGGACGTCGCTCGTCGAGGCCCTGCGGGACATCATCGGCATGACTGGAACCAAGATCGGCTGCAACCATGGCCAATGCGGAGCCTGTACCGTCCTGATGGACGGACGCAGGGTCAACTCCTGCCTGATACTGGCTCTGACCGTCGACGGTGCGCAGATTGTCACGATCGAAGGTCTTGCCGACCCTTCGGGCAACCTGCATCCGATGCAGACGGCCTTTGCCGAAAAGGACGCGTTCCAATGCGGGTACTGCACGCCGGGCCAGATTCTCTCGGCCATCGCCTGCATCGAGGAGGGCCATGCGAAGACCGCTGCCGAGATCAGGGAGTACATGAGCGGCAACCTCTGTCGTTGCGGGGCCTATCCCAACATCGTGGCGGCCATCGAAGCCGTGCGCGACGCGCAGGAGAGCTGAGCGATGGACAACTTCGCATATTTTCGCCCAACGACCCTGACTGACGCTATCGCGCAGGTGAGCGGTGGCAGCGACCGCGATATCCTTGCGGGCGGAACAACGCTCGTCGATCTGATGCGGCTCGGCGTGCGCCAGCCGCGCGGCTTGGTCGACATTACCGGGTTGGGAGACCTCGAGAGATACGAGATCGGTGCGGACCGCCTCATATTCGGGGCCCTTGCGCGCATGTCGGACGTCGGCGACGACACCGACCTGAAAGATGCCTGTCCCGCCCTGACGGAATCGTTGTGGAAGGCGGCAAGTCCGCAACTTCGGAACGTGGCACGTCTCGGAGGCAACATCCTCCAGCGAACGCGGTGCCCCTATTTCCGCGACACCGCCTATGTCCAGTGCAACAAGCGCGAACCCGGCTCGGGCTGCGCTGCACTCGACGGCGGCCTCACGTCCATGCACGCGATCCTAGGCGGATCCGACGCCTGCATCGCGATGTATCCGGGCGACTGGGCACAGGCTCTCATAGCATTCGATGCCGAGGTCAGGACCCAGGGTCCGGGCGGAGGGCGCACGATCCGCTTCGCCGATCTGCACGTACAGCCTGGCGATCACCCTGAGATCGAAACGATCCTCGAACCCGGTGAGATCGTCACCTCCATCGAGGTCCCGGTCGTCCCCGCGATGCGCGGATCGCACTACCTTAAAGCCCGTGACCGCGAAAGCTATGCTTTCGCCAACGTATCAGCCGCGGTCGGTCTGGCACTGGACGGCGACACCGTGACGGATGCGCGCATTGCCCTTGGTGGCGTCGCGTCCGTTCCCTGGCGTGCCGGGGCCGCCGAGGAGGTGCTTCGCGGCAACCTGTTTAGCGAGGAAATCGCCCGCGAGGCGGGTCGCGCAGCCTTCGCCGACGCCACGCCTCTCGATCACTCTGCCTACAAGATCCCGCTGGGTGCCGATGTCGTCGCCGGGGCCCTGATGACTGCCCATGCCCGCGCGAAGGGAGAGAACTGATGGCCCAGACGATCAACACCGAGGTCACTCGGACGGATGCGCCGCGTAAGGTGACGGGCACCGCGAGCTATGCCGCCGACTTCACCCCATCGGGCATGCTCCATGGTGCGCTTGTGACCTCCCGAATCGCCGTGGGGCAGGTCACGGGGATCGAGACATCGAGGGCCGAATCCGAGCCTGGGGTGATTGCGGTCTTCACGCACGAGACGCTTCCAGACTACAAATCCGTCAAGGGCTTCTATGCCGGTGGTCCCGGTTCGGCGGGTTTCTGGCCGATGGAAGGCACCGAGATCAAGTATGCTGGACAACCGCTTGCCTATGTGGTTGCGGACTCCGCCGCCGCGGCACGCCGCGGGGCGGCCTTGGTCGATGTGTCCTACGCCGAGGGGGAGGCCAATGTCAGGATGGATCCCGCCGAGAGCTTCGTCGTGGGGGCGAGTGGGGACGCCAAGGGTATGGTCGCGACCAAGGGAGACATCGAGGCCGGCTTGGCAGAGGCCGCGTCATCCGTTGACGTCGAATTCGTCACGCCGTTCCAGCACCAAAACCCCATCGAAATGTTTGCGGCCACGGCCGAATGGCGCGGCGACCGGCTGACCGTCTGGATGCCGTCGCAATCCGTGCGAACCTTGCGAGCGGGTATCGCCGCCGCTTACGACCTGCCTGAAACGAGTATCCGGGTCATCTCGCCCTTTGTGGGCGGGGCCTTCGGGTCAAAGGCGGGGATCACGCCCTACACGATGCTCACCATCGCCGCCGCCAAGGCCGTTGGCGCTCCAGTGCGGCTGATCGTGACCCGGACACAGATGTACACCGTCGCGACCTTCCGCCCTGAAAGCGTGCAGAGGTTCCGGATCGGTGCAGACGCCTCGGGCAAGCTCACCGCCTTCGAGCATATAGAGATCGCGCAGACATCGCGGTTCGACGACGTGGTCAACCCCGGCACCCACATGACCCGGGCAATGTATGCCTGTCCGAACATCCACACCGAGCAGAGGTTGGCGCGCTCGGATACGAATACCGGCGGCTTCATGCGCGCGCCGAACGAGATGCAGACCTTCTTTGGCCTCGAACAGGCGATGGACGAACTCGCGCTCGAGCTCGGCATGGACCCGGTGGAGTTCCGGCGCGTGAACGACACGCAAACGCATCCGATGGCGGGTGTCCCGTTTTCGTCGCGATCCCTGATGGAGTGTTACGACGCCGCTGCATCCAGCTTTGGCTGGGCCGACCGCGCAGCTGAGGTCGGCGGGATGACCGACGGCGACTGGATGGTCGGATACGGATGCGCTACGGCAACCTATCCCACCAACATTTCGCCCTCGGCGGCACGCGTGCGCATGCAAGGCACCGGCCAGGCCTTCATCGAGCTCGCCGCCCATGACGTCGGGACCGGCAGCTACACCATCTTCGCGCAGATCGCCGCGGCACGGCTGGGCCTGCCGGTGTCGGCCTGCGACGTCGTCATGGGCGAGGCGCATCTACCGCTTGCACCGATCTCCGGCGGCTCCACTACCGCAGCCTCCGCGGGCTCGGCGGTGCATCTGGCCTGTCTCGCGGTTGCAGCAGACGTCGCGCGCCAGGTGAGCCAATTGTCCGAAGGGCCGCTCTCCGGGGTCGATCCGGCGCAGATTACCCTCGAGGACGGCCTGCTCCGCGGACCTGACGGCCGGAGCCAGCCTCTTGTCGAGGCGCTGGCCTCGACACCGCGCGGCGAGGTGACCGCTGAGGGCCAGTACCGGCATCCTGCTCTGACGGACGAGGCCCTGAGGCTGACCTACCGGGGCGGCTACGGGGTCGCTGGTCCGGTGACCCCCGACAAAGCGATGTTCGCCTTCGGGGCCGAATTTGTGGAGGTCCGGGTTCACCGCTGGACCCACGAGATCAGGGTGCCGCGGGTGCACGGAGCCTTCGCCGCGGGCACTTGGCTCAACCGCAAGACGGCCCACAGCCAGCTTATGGGCGGCATGGTCTGGGGCATTGGCTCGGCCCTGCTCGAGGAGACCGAACTCGATCTGCCCCGGGCGCGGTTCCTCAATACCAACATCGCCGAATACCTGGTCCCCGTGAACGCCGACGTTCAGGAGATCCGGGTCCAGATGCTGGAGGAACGCGACGACTACGTGAACCCCCTTGGCGTGAAGGGCATCGGCGAACTCGCCGTCGTCGGCACCGCCGCTGCCATCGGGAACGCGATCTACCATGCGACCGGGAAGCGGCTGCGCAAACTGCCGATGCGGATGTCGGATCTGGTGTGATTTGCCGTTCGCTCTTCCGGCGACCATATCGCTTGTCTTTCGCTTTAGGTTGAAGGTGATCCATCGATGATCTTGTCAGGCCTGTCCGGGACGGTCCTCGCCTGTATCGGCCTTGCTGCCCTGATCCCGATCTTCAGCCGCCTGTCGGGTTTGCAGTTCCCGAACCGTCTCGTGGCCGGGGTCGCCATCTTCAGCGCGACGGCGCTCGTTTTCGGCGAATATTTCGATGGGTACGAACGGGTGCCCCGGCTCGACATGGCGCTCCACGCAGCCTCCTGCGCGGTGCTTGCCGTCGTGGGCATGGGCCTCGTTCTCCTCCTGACCGCAGGGGGCCCCTCGCGGACGACGCTGGGGGTCTCTTCCGTCCTCGCTTTCGGATTTGCGATGATGGTCGGGGCGATGTGGGAGGTGATGGAATTCTCCCTCGACGGTCTCTTTGGCACCGACACGCAAAAGGGCAGTCTGTCCGATACGATGTGGGACGTCATCGCAAACGGTTCCGGTGCGGCCTTGGGTGCTCTGGCCGCCGATGTCACTCTGCGAACCCGCCGGCACGTACCTCCGGCCGGACTTCTCATGGACACCATGGCGATGAACCCCGTTATCTTCGGCGCGTCACGCCACTGGGAGCGCAAGGTCCGCGGCACGCAGGCCCGACCGGACGGCCCCCTCGAGGGTAGCGGGAAGGCCCGTCGCGACGTGGTCGCCGGCGAGAAAGAGATTAGGCCAGGCCGTGCGCGGACCGAGGCGTCTCGAGACACCGGCGGGCGACTGGTCGAAGGTCGCGGCGCGTTCGCGCAAAAGCCTGGCGGGCGGCATCCCGACGGGCAGATGCCCGCCATGCGCGCGGACGGCGGCGCGGACGTCATCCCAGAGCCGGCCCAGCATCGTCTCCCGCGCGAGCCCCGCGAGCCCAGAGGCCTCCAGCGCGGATACGGTGACGGAGACCGTGTTCCCTCTGCGAAAAACCCAGTGCGCCGTTCCACCCAATAGGGCGAGGATCGGCGGCAGGCGGCTATTCGGCACGAGAAAATGCGCGTTTAAAATTGCATGTCCAGCCGCCGGAAGGCTCACACCCGGCAGCAGCGCTGCCGTCGCCGAAACCGGCGTCGCGAGGATCACAGCGTCGCGGGGCCCCACCGCTACGGTCTCGTCGCCCGCCATCAGCGCCTTCAGGTGACCCTGTCCGACAAGTCCGGTGACGGGCGTGCGCAGTCGCAGACCCACGCCCCGTCGCGTCAGAAGCTCCACCGCGGGATCGACCAGCGCAATTCCGAGTCCGCGCGGGGCAAAGACCGGCATCGAGGCATGGGCACCCCGCCCGAAGCTGCGCAGAAGAGCCGCGCGCAGGAGCGACGCACTTGCCCGTCCAGGATCCTCGTTGAGGACCGCGCGCGTCATCGGATCCCAGAACCCGGCCCAGGCCGGACCTCTACCGATCACCTCCTCCACGGTGGCCGAAGGGGTCGCCACGAGGAGCCGCAGCAGATCCCGTGAAAGCCGTCCGAGCGTCGCACCGGGCGGGCGCGCCTCCGCCGCCAGAGCGCCGAGCGGCCCGCGCCCGGGCCGGAGCGTCCAGCCCGCGCCCGTGGCAAGATCCAGGAACGGATAGGAGGCCTCTCCCGTCTCCAGCGCGTCTGCACCGCCGATCCGTTCGGCCCAGTCGAGAACCGCCCGATTGCACGAGAGGATCAGATGGTTGCCGTTGTCGATGACCTCGCCCAGGCGCGCGTCCCGGTAGGACCGGCAGCGGCCTCCGGCTTTCGGCGAGGCCTCGAACAGGATCACCTCCCGACCTGCTGCCGAGAGACGTTCCGCGGCGACCAGGCCGGCAAGACCGGCACCGATCACGAAGGCACGTCCGCTCACGCGACGCGCGCCATCGCGGCAAGTCCGTGAAGCAGTTTCCCTGCCCGAGAACTGCGCGGCGCCGGCCGCGACCAGTCCGCTTCCCATCGGCGCAGGAGCCGCTCGTAGGGTCCCATCATCATCAGCGCTGGCAGGATCGGGGCCCAGGCATGCGCCTCGATCTCTGCGGACGCGGCATTGAACGCCGCGCGCGCCTCGCGACCGACCGCGGCGCGCGCCAGCGGAAGCCGCGGATGACCAGCCGCCAGCGACGGATCGCAGGGCAGTCCGGCGGCATCGAGCACATGGGCGGGCAGATAGAGCCTGCCGAGCCGAGCATCCTCCTCCACGTCGCGCAGGATGTTGATCAGCTGCAAACCACGCGCGAGGTTCAGGGCGAAGCGCTCGGACGGCGGGCCGCGCCATGCGCCGAAGCAATGCATCGACAGGATCCCGACCGCTCCGGCTGCGCGCCGGATGTAATGCGTGAGCCGCTCCGCATCCGGTGCGACGATCGGCTCCGCGTCCATCCGCATGCCTTCGAGGATCAGGAAGAATTCGCGCCGTGGCAGGTCGAGCCAGTCGCGCGTCCGCGCAATCTCCGCGCCGATGGCCGTTCTCGGCTGACCGGTGAAGACGAGATCGAGCTCCGCCTCCCACCGGTCGAGCATGGACCGTCGCATGCGCGGGCAGTGGCATCCGGGCGCGTCTCCGTCCGCAATGTCGTCCACGGCCCGGCAAAGCGCATAGACCGCGTGAATGGCGCGCCTGCGCCTGCGCGGCAGGATCCGCATTCCTGCCGCAAAGGTGGAGCCGGCGCTCGCCACGACACGCCGCACCTCGAGGACGTCCGCAGTCTCGGTCGTCGCGCACTTGAAGCTCATCTTGCGGCCCTGAGGCCGCCGATCGCGGCCCGGATGAAATCGAACCGCGTCAGTATCACCCGGCGTGCCAGTGGATCGGTGCGTCGCAGCCTGACGGCTAGCCGCCTCGCGAGTTGCAGGGTCGAGGCCGCCTGCAGGCGCAATCCCCGTGCCCGGATCAGACCGGGCAGGCTCTCAGCCCGTGTCAGCAAACCGTCGGTCGCATCGAGCGTCCGGTCCATCGTGCGCCGCAACCCGGGCGAGAGGGCCCCGGCGGCGAGGTCGGCATCGGTTGCTCCTTCCGCCTTCATCCAGTCACCAGGCAAGTAGCATCGCCCGAGGTCGCGCCAGTCCTGTCCCATGTCCTGGAGGTGATTGAGAACCTGGAGCGCAGCACAGAGCGCATCAGACGGCTCGCGGGTTTCGCTGCGCTCGCCATGGATGGACAAAAGGAAACGACCGACGGGCACCGCTGAATCCTCGCAATACCGCATCAGGTCGCTCCAGTATGCGCAGGGGACATTCTCGACGTCGCTGCGGAAGGCCCGCAGCAACGCCAGCGCTTGTGCCAACGCATCACGCTCGGCCCCGTTCCCGAGGATGCGGCGCAGGTTCGATCCGTGGTCGATGCCGCCGCCCAACAGCAGGCCCCGCTCGAGCGCGAGAAGACCCGACAAACGCGCGGACCGCGACAGATTGCCGTCGTCCGCGATATCGTCCGCAGCGCGCGCATACCTGTAGAACGCGATGACCCGCCGTCGCTGCGGCTCGGCAAGACAGAACGACGCGACGGGAAAGTTCTCGTTAGCCGCTGCAGGCGAAAGCCGCGCCGCTGGAGCCGGATCGGCTTCCACCTGTGGCCCGACAAGGGTCATCGGATTCGCCCTCTTTCGCGTGACATCCTGAATGCGGGACCTAAATCGAATGACGGTCCGGTGAAGGGAAATTCATGAAAATTCTCGCCATGTTGCTGACCTGTGCGGCGGCCTTCCTCGCAGGTCCCGGCACCGCGTCGGAGTTGCGGATCGGGATTGGCGGATTGCGATCGACAGACGGTTATCTGAGAGTCGCCGTCTGTCCTGAAAACCTCTTCACGAGGCCCGAGTGCCCGCATGTCGCGAGCGCCCCCGCCGGGACCGGCATGGTCACCGTCACCGCCGTGCCCGTCGGCGTCTATGCGGTCCAGGCCTTCCATGACGAGAACGGCAACGGCGAGCTGGACCGGCACGGCTGGCGTCCGGCGGAGGGTCTCGCCTTCTCCAACGATGCACCCATGCGGCGCGGACCCCCGCGCTTTTCCGAAGCCGCCATCGAAGTTCGCGAAAGCGGCGCACTGAGGCTGAACATGAGGTATCCCCGATGAAAAGACCGTCGCCGTTCCAGGATGGAGCCGGCCCCCGCCGTGTCGTGGTCATCGGCGCAGGGCCGGGCGGTCTCGCCTCCGCCATGCTTCTGCGGGCCTCCGGGGCCGAGGTGACGCTTCTCGAGCGCGAGGACCGGGTGGGCGGACGTACCGCGAGCTTCACACAGGACGGTTTCACCTTCGATTACGGTCCGACGTTCTTCCTTTATCCCGATATCCTGCGCGAGATCTTCCAGGCCTGCGGGTATGATCTCGACGCCGAGGTGGACCTGCGCCGGCTCGATCCGATGTACCGGCTCCACTTCGACGGCGGCGTGACGTTCGACGCAACACCCGACGTCGCAGCGCTAACCGCCGAGGCGGCAAAGATCAGCCCCGAGGACGCCGCCAACGTGGCGCTCTACCTCAAAGAGAACCTCGCGAAGTTCGACGTGTTCAAGCCGATCCTGCAGCGTCCGTTCCACGGCCCCCGCGATCTGGCACGCATGGACATGCTGCGTGCCTTCCCGCTGTTCCGGCCGTGGCTCACGGTCGATCAGGATCTGCGCCGCTGGTTCAAGCACCCCGACCTGCGCCTCGCCTTCAGCTTCCAGTCGAAATACCTCGGGATGAGCCCGTTCAAGTGTCCGTCCCTTTTCACGATCGTGGCCCATGTGGAATACGGGTTCGGCGTGTTCCACCCGATCGGAGGCTGCAACGCGGTCCCGCGCGCCATGGCACGGGTCGCATCCCGGATGGGCGTCGATATCCGGCTCTCCTCGCCGGTCACGGCCATCGATTTCGAGGGTCGACGCGCCACTGGCGTGCGCACCGCGGATGGCGAGTATCCTGCCGATGCCGTGGTGATGAACGGCGACTTCGCCACCTCGGCCAAGGCGCTCATTCCCGACCGCCTGCGCAAACGCTGGACGGACGCGAAGATCGACGAAAAGAAGTACTCCTGTTCGACCTTCATGCTCTATCTCGGCATTGAAGGCAGACTGGATCGCCTGCACCACCATTCGATCCATCTTTCCGCCGATTACCTCAAAAACATACACGAAATCGACGCGGGCCAGGCCCCGGAAGATCCGACGATCTATGTCCAGAACGCCGGCGTCACGGACCCCACGCTCGCGCCTGAGGGTCATTCCACTCTCTACGTGCTTGTGCCCACCGGAAACCTCTCGGGGAACGTGAATTGGGAGACGCTCGGACAACGCTTCCGCGCAAAGATCCTCGACCGCCTGTCGGTGATCGCGGGCGAGGACATCCGGCCCCGTATTCGCACCGAACGCATGCTCACCCCCGCCGACTGGGAGAGCCAGATGGGCATCTTCCGCGGAGCGACGTTCAACCTCGCGCACAACCTCGGCCAGATGCTGCACTGGCGGCCCCGGAACCGCTTCGAGGACGTCGACGGCGTCTACCTGACGGGGGGCGGCACTCATCCGGGCAGCGGCTTGCCGACGATCTTCGAGAGTGCGCGGATAGCCTCGAAACTGGCTGCGGAGGATCTCGGATTGGGTCAGGGTAACGCGGGAATCGGCGTGAAATGGACGGAGGCGGCGGAATGAGCAGGGTCGGCGTGATCGGAGGCGGTCTTGGAGGCCTGGCGGCGGCGGCGACACTGGCGGCGCGCGGGCATGACGTGACCCTCTTCGAGAAAAACGCGTGGCTGGGCGGAAAGGCAGCAACGCTGGAGGAGGACGGCTTCCGGTTCGATATGGGCCCCACGATCCTGACCATGCCGCGCGTGCTGGAGCGGATCTTCGCGGAGGCCAAGCGGACGATGTCCGACTATCTCGATCTGCGGCGTCTCGATCCGCAGTGGCGGTGCTTCTACGACGACGGGACCGTCCTTGATCTCCGCGACGCCCCCGACGATGCCGCCCGCGAGATCGGTGCGCTGTCGCAGCCCGACGAGGCCGGGTTCAGGCGGTTCATGGCCGTGGCCGACCGGCTGTCGGACGTCAGCGACAAGTTCTTCTTCTGGAAATCGGTCGAGGATCTGCGCGACACGATCGACCTCAAGCGCAACATGAACCTCTCGACCCTGTCGGATGTGATGGCGCTGCGCATGCACCGGACGGTCGCCGCCCAGATCAAGAAGGACGTGCGTGATCCGCGGGTGCGCCAGATGCTGGAGCATTTCATCCAGTACGTAGGCTCGAGCCCGCTCGCCTCTCCGGCCGTGCTCTGCGGCATCGCCCAGATGCAGCAAGGCGAGGGGGTCTGGTATCCCATGGGCGGCACCCGCGCGGTGCCTGCCGCCCTCGCGCGGCTCGGCGAAGAACTCGGCGTGGAGTACCGGACGGGGGTCGATGTCAGCGGTATCGACGTCGAATCCGGCCGGGCTGTGGCGCTGGTGGCCGACGGCGAGAGGCTGATCTTCGACCGGATCGTCTCGAACATGGATTCCGTCCGGACCTACCGCGACCTCATCGGCGGCAAAGCCTGGCGCGATTTCGGCCATGCCTCCCGCGAGGCCGCCTGTTCCGGGGTTGTCCTTTATCTCGGTCTCGACCGGGCCTATACCCACCTCGCGCACCACAATTTCGTCTTCTCCCGCGATCCGGAGGAGGAGTTCGGGGCCATCTACGACCAGGGCCGCCCGGCCCCGGATCCCACGGCCTACATCGCGGCCCCCGCGCGCACGGAACCGGGTGTCGCGCCCGAAGGCGGCGAGGCTCTCTACGTGCTCGTCCACACCCCGTACCTGCGCCCGGGCCATGACTGGACAGAAATGTTGCCTGCGTACCGTCGCACGATCCTCGACAAGCTCGCGCGCTCTGCCGGGATGCCCGATCTCGAACGAAGGATCAGGGTCGAGCGGGTGCTGACACCGCAGGACATCCACGACCGGTACCGGGTTCTCAACGGTGCCATCTACGGCCTCGCGAGCCACGGCCGGGTCAACGGTGCGTTTAAGCCGGGCAACCGTTCCCGGCAGGTCCGCGACCTCTACCTCGCGGGCGGGAGTGCGCATCCCGGCGCGGGCATGCCCATGGCGCTCATGTCGGGCTGGATCGCCGCGGACAGTCTCGATCAGGATGCGAACGCCCCCGTCTCCGCCGCCGGATGAGCGATGGACATCGCCGGATTTCCCGACGACCCGGTGGCGCTGCGCTCTCCCGCGATGTGCCGGTTTTTTGCCGGTGTGATGCGCCGGCAGATGGCGAGCTCGTTCCGGGCCGTCCGTCTTCTCCGCCCCGGGGTCCCGCAGATCGAGGCCGCACCCCTCGTGGTCTTCTCGAACCATCCGGGCTGGTGGGATCCGGTCTTCTTCATGGTCCTTCAGGGCCTGCTGTTCGAGAACCGTCAGGGCTACGGCCCGATGGAGGCCGAGGCGCTGCGGCGCTACGCTTTCATGCGCCGCATTGGCATCTTCGGCGTCGAGACCGGCGGGCGGTCGGGTGCGGTCCGGTTTCTCCAGATCGGTCAGCATCTCCTGTCCGATCCTGGCCGGATGATCTGGATGACGGCCCAGGGCCGCTTTGCCGATCCGCGCGAACGACCCGCGAAACTACGGTCCGGCCTCGCGCATCTGCTCGCACGCCAGCCTCGGGCGATTGCCCTGCCCCTGGCGCTCGAATATCCCTTCTGGACGGAAAAACGTCCCGAAGCGCTCGCAGCCTTCGGAGCCCCGCTTCGCGGATCCGCGGATCTCGCCCGCTGGCAGTCTGATCTCGAGGCCAGCCTCGAGGACACCCAGCAACGGCTCGCTAAGGGCGCGATGACCCGCGATCCGGAGGCCTTCGAGACCGTTCTCGCTGGAAGGCGCGGGGTCGGTGGGATCTACGGGGTCTGGAGCCGTGGACGGGACGCCGTACTGGGTCGCGGGCATGGCCCCGACCATGTGAGTGAGTGATGGATTCGGAATATGGATATCGCCTTCGACCTGTTCTCCCTGCTTTGCGCCGGTCTCGGCGGGCTCTATGCGGCCGTGACGCTGGCGAACCTCGCCGTCTTCAAGGCCCCGGGATCCGTCCGGACCGGCGGCAGGCCCGTGTCCATCCTGATCCCGGCGCGTGACGAGGCGGCGAACATCGCGGCCGCCCTCGCCACGGCATCGATGCAGACGCATGCCGAGATCGAGATCCTCGTCCTCGATGACAGTTCCACCGACGGCACGGGCGACATCGCCCGAAAGGCCGCTACCCTCGATCCGCGGATCCGCGTGCTGTCTGGTGCGCCGCTGCCTGCCGGATGGAACGGCAAGCAGCACGCATGCCACCAGATGAGCCTCGCCGCCCGCCATCCGGTTCTCCTCTTTCTCGATGCGGACGTCCGCCTCGCGCCCGACGCCGTGTCCCGGATGCTGGGTTACATGCAGGACCGGAGCTTCGATCTCGTGTCGGGGTTCCCCCGCCAAATCACGGGAACCCTTGCGGAAAAGGTCGTGATTCCGCAGATCCTCGTCCTCCTCCTCGGGTATCTGCCGTTCTACATGGCCCGTCGTCTGCCCGCCGAAGGCTTCGCCGCGGCTTGCGGGCAACTCATGATGGTGGAGGCTGCGGCTTACAAACGCGCGGGCGGTCACTATGCGTTCCGAAACCGGATGCATGACGGTCTCCACCTGCCGCGCGCCTTGCGCCGGACGGGCGGCCGGACCGACATCCTGGATGCGACGCCTCTGGCGAGCGTCCGGATGTACGACACCTGGCCCGACATTCGCGAGGGCTTCCGAAAGAACGCAACCGAAGGAATGGCAAACCCGGTAGCACTCCCCATCTGGACGGTCCTCCTTTTTGGCGGGCACATCCTGCCTCCCGGGCTGATGCTCGCAGCCCTCGCCGCGGGGCAGGGGGGACCGGCCCTCATCGCCGGCTGCACCACCCTCGCCGTGTTCGTGGCGCGCTCGGCCCTGGCTTGGAAGACCCGGCAATCCTGGATATCCGTGGCCCTTCACCCCGTGGGCGTCGCGATCACCCTCTGGATCCAGTGGACGGCGCTTCTCCGCGCCCGGATCGGTCACCGCGCCGTCTGGCGCGGCCGGAGCTACGACGTCCATTGAGCGCGGTCCAGTCCGCCCACGTCCGGCTCGCCTCCGCCTTCTCGCTCGAGAGCGTGCCGCCCGTCGCCTCCCGCATCGCGAGGCTCAAAGCTCTGTCGCGCGCCATCGGCGCCCGGCAGGCGGACCTGGTCGCGGCCGTCTCGCGCGATTTCCGCCCCCGCGCCGAGGCGGAGACCCTGACGGCGGAACTTGCCTTCGTACAGGCCGGGCTCCGGCACACCGTCCGGCATTTGCCGAGATGGGCCCGGCGACGGCGGTCGTTCGTCCTGCGTCCGGTCCCCGGCCGCACGGAGATCTGGTTTGAGCCCAAGGGTGTCGCCGGCATCCTCTCACCCTGGAACTATCCGCTCCAGCTGGCGCTGATGCCGCTGATATCAGCCATCGCAGCCGGAAACCGCGTGCTCCTCAAGCCGTCGGAGCGCTCGCCCGAAAGCTCCGCAGCCCTGGCTGCGCTTCTCGCAGAGGTGTTCCCCGACGATGAGGTCGCGGTCGTCACGGGCGGACCGGAGGTGGCGTCGGAGGTGACACAACTGCCGCTTGGCCATCTCTTCTTCACCGGCTCGACCGAAACCGGCCGCAAGGTCGCGCAAGCCGCCGCATTGACCCTGACGCCCGTCACGCTTGAACTCGGCGGTCGCAGCCCGGCCATTGCCTTGCCGGGCGCCTCGATCGCGCGCCACGCACCCCAGATCGCCTGGGGGGCCTGGCTGAACGCAGGTCAGACCTGCGTTGCCCCGAACCACCTCTGGACACCGCGCGGCCGGGAGGCCGACTGGAGCGCTGCACTTCTCTCCTGTGCGAACGCCTTCCTGCCGAGCGATTACACGGGAATGATCGACGCGCGGGCCCGGGACCGTGCCTCCGCCATGCTCGCCGAGGCACGTGCCCAAGGAGCCACAATCCGCAGTCTGAACGACGACGATCCCGGCGCACCCGCGATCGTCACGAACCTCCCCGCCCACTGCGCCCTCCGCACGGAGGAGATCTTCGGCCCAATCCTGCCAATCCTGACCTACGACGATCCGATCGAAATCCTCGCGGCGGAGGCCGGCGGGACACCGCTCGCGGCTTATGTCTTCGACGACGATCCCGCCCGCGCGCGGGCCTTTCTCGCGCGTCTGCGCTCTGGCGGCGGTGCGGTGAACGCGACCATTCTGCATCTCGCGGCGCACGATCTGCCCTTCGGAGGCATCGGCCAGAGCGGGCAGGGCGCTTATCACGGCGAGCGGGGGTTCCTAGAGTTCAGCCACCAGCGCGGCGTCCTCAATCCGGTCTCCGGACCTTGGCTCAGGATGCTGTCGCCACCCTATTCCCCCACGACGCGCCGCTTCTTCAAGCGCATGGCGCGATAACCCTACTCGACCGTCAAAGGGCACCACAGACGTCGCAGGGCAAATGGTGATCCCGCCGCGACTTGAACGCGGGACCTATCGCTTAGGAGGCGATCGCTCTATCCACTGAGCTACGGGACCACGCCATACCGGGTATGCCAGGAACGCCGTCACGTCAATGCGCGCTTGCGATCCGAGTCATGCCCCGATCCTGGCCGCTTCCTCGAAAAGGATGGCATGACGCCCGGCGAGCCTCTGTTGCGCATCGTCGTATCCGCCGCCGATGACGCCCACGACGGGCAGGCCCCGGCCGTGCGCCCAGCCGAGCACGCGGGCATCGCGCGCGCGCAATCCCGCATCCGTCAGGCAAAGCCGGCCCAATCGGTCCTCGGCATGGGGATCGACACCGGCATTGTAGAACACGAGATCTGCCGGAAACGCCTCGGCCACCGAAAGCGCGTGATCGAGCACCTCCAGATACGCGGCGTCTTCCAATCGGTCCGGCAAGGGAAAATCGAGGTCCGACACCGCCTTGCGAGCAGGATAATTGCGCGCGCCG
Source organism: Rhodobacterales bacterium (assembly GCA_038209095.1). Lineage (GTDB taxonomy): Bacteria > Pseudomonadota > Alphaproteobacteria > Rhodobacterales > Rhodobacteraceae > Amaricoccus. The sequence goes on along the minus strand of JBBQYB010000002.1, from coordinate 13,347 downwards.
TGCAAGGACAGGGTCATGGCCCGGACGTCGTCCGCAAAGATCCGCGCGGTGCCATCGCCCTGGTGCACGTCGCAATCGACGATCAGCACGCGGTGAACCACCCCCTCGTCAAGCAGCGCCCGCGCGGCCACGGCCACGTCGTTGAATACGCAAAAACCGGCCCCGCCCTCGGGGCCCGCATGGTGCGACCCGCCCGCGGCGTTGCACGCGATCCCGTGCTCGATCGCGAGCCGCGCCGCGAGCAAAGTGCCCGCGGCCGACAGAAAGGCCCGGCGCGCGACCGCCGCAGTATCCGGCAGGCCGATCAGCCGCGTCTCCTCCGCCCTCAAGCGCTGGTTCGCGACCCGCTCGACATAGTCGAAGGCATGCACGGCCGCGACCTGGCGCACCGGGGCAGGGGCGGGCGAGACGTAGCCCCCCGTCGCGGGCAGCAACCCGCGTGCGATCAGCGCCTCCCGAAGATAGCCGTATTTCGAGATGGGAAAGCGGTGGCCGGGCTTCAGCGGTGCCATGTAATCGGGGTGATAAACGATGGGCGGCCTCATGCGGCGGCGAGCCGTTCGTCGATCAGCCGTGCGCAGTCTCTCGCATCGTCGCCGAGGACCGCCGCGAGCCGGCCGAGATCCGGCTCGCCGGTGGCGGCCAGCACGAGCCGCGTCAGCCCCGTTCCGCCGTCGGCCGGATTGCCGGTGCGACCGCTCGCGAGCCGGCCCAGTTGCTGCAAGGTCGTCAGCCGGTGGAGTTGCTGGCCGAGCCGGCCCGCCGCCTCGGGACGCAGCCAACCGCGCCGTCCCAGCTCGCCCAGCAAGTCGCGCGGCCGGCGCACCCCTCCGAGGTTCGCGAGAAGCGCGCCGGTCTGCGCCAGCAACTCGATGTCGAGCATGCGCCCGGGCCCGAGCTTCACCTCCCAGGCGTCCTCCGCGGAGGCCTCCCTGGCCTCGGCGAGCCTGCGCCGCATGTCGCGCGCATCGGCCAGCACCTGCGCCGCATCCCGCGGCAGATGAAGGGTCGTGGCGATCGCGGCCTCGACGTCGGCCAGCAGATCCGCCGGGCCCGCGATCGGCCGCGCCCGTGTTAGCGCCAGATGCTCCCAGGTCCAGGCTTCCTGCGCCTGATAGCGCCGGAAACTCTCCAGCGCCACCGCGACCGGCCCCTGCCGACCGGACGGGCGCAAGCGCATGTCGACCTTGTAGAGCACCCCCTCCGCCAGCGGTGCCGACAGGGCGGCGATAAGGGCCTGCGTCAGGCGCGCATAATAGGCCGGTGCCGCGAGCGGCCGGCGTCCCTCCGAGGCATCGGCTCCGGTCGCATCGTAGATGACGATGAGATCGAGATCGGAGGAGACCGTCATCTCGTTCGAGCCGAGCTTGCCCATGGCGACCACCACCGCTCCGCGCCCCGGAGGCGGCCCGTGCCGCGCGGCGAACTCCGCGCCCACTTGCGGCAAGAGGCCCCGCAGCACGGCCTCCGCCACCGCGCTGTAGGCCACGGCGGCGGCATCGGCGTCGGCGAGCCCGCGCAGCAGATGCACGCCAATACGGAAATGACGCTCCTTCATCCAGATCCGGGCACGATTGAGCACCGTCTCGTAATCGGGCAACGACGCGAGAGCCGCCTCCAGATCGGCGCTCTTCGCCGCAGCCCCGGACAGAGGGCGATAGAAATCGCTGCTGATGACCGCGTCGAATACGCCGGCGTTGCGCCCCAGATACATTGCGAGGTCCGGCGTCGTCCCGCAGATGTCCACGAGCAGATCCATCAGCGTCGGGTTCGCATCCAGAAGCGAGAAGATCTGCACGCCCGACGGCAATCGCGACACAAAGGCATCGAGGGCCTTGAGGGCCTCGTCCGGATTAGCCGTGCCCCGGAGCCGGTCCAAGAGCGCGGGCTCGACCCGCTCGAAGATGGCGCGGGCGCGCTCGCTGCGCAGGGCCGGCCGCTGGCGCCACCCCGCCATCAGCCCCTCGGCGGCCTTCGGATCGCGAAACACGTCCGCCGCGACCGGTGCCGCCACGGGCGCGGGTCCCGGCGCGAAGAACGGTTCCGTCCGGGCATGCACCTCCTCGAGCAGGTCCTGCAACCCGTGCTCGAAATCCGGCCCCGCCAAACAGAACTCCTTCAGCCGCGCGAGTCCGGATGCCGTGCCCGGCATCGCATGGGTCTGGGCGTCGTCGAGCATCTGCAACCGGTGCTCGAGCGTGCGCAGGCGCACATAGGCAGCGTCGAGCACGGCCCTAGTCTCCGGCTCCACCCAGTCCCGTTCGGTCAGGGCCCCCAGAGCCGCCCGCGTGCCGCGAGCGCGCAGACCCGGATCGCGTCCTCCGCCGATGAGCTGGCGGGTCTGCGTGAAGAACTCGATCTCGCGGATGCCGCCCCGCCCGAGCTTGAGATCGTGCCCAAGGATCCGCAGCGGCCCCGTCCGCGTCTTGTGCGCCCGGATGCGCAGCCGCATGTCATGCGCATCCTGGATCGCCGCAAAATCGAGGTGCCGCCGCCAGATGAACGGGCGCAACCGCTCGAGAAACGCCTGGCCCGCCTCAAGCGCCCCCGCGCAGGGCCGCGCCTTGATGAACGCCGCCCGCTCCCAGGTCCGCCCCATGCTCTCGTAGTAACGCTCGGCGGGCTCGGTCGCGATACAGACCGGCGTCACGGAGGGATCGGGACGCAGGCGCAGGTCGGTGCGGAAGACGTAGCCGTCCGCCGTCGGCTCTCCGAGGATCTTCATCACGCGCTGGGTCACGCGGATGAACCCCCGGCGCACCTCCGCATAATCGGCCGGATCGTGCCGCGTCTCGTCGAACAGAACGATCAGGTCGACATCGGACGAATAGTTCAGCTCATGCGCCCCGAGCTTGCCCATCGCAAGCACGAACAGCCCGGAACCCGTCGCCGCATCCTCCGCCGACACGCCCGGCAGGCGCCCCTTCGCGATCTCGGCACTCAGGGCCGCATCGAGTGCGGTCCCGATGGCCCGGTCCGCCAACTCCGACAGCGCGGCCGTGACCGCCTCCAGATCCCAGACGCCGCCCAGATCGCAAAGTGCGATCAGCAAGGCTCCTCGCCGCTTGGCCCGGCGCAGCGACACCGAAGCCTCCGCCGGATCCATGTCCGCCAGAAGGGCCGCGAGGCTCGCCTCCACGGGCGTCTCCATCGCCTCGCGCAGCCAAAAAGCCTCGGTCTGCATCAGCCCCCGCAGATATCCCGAACACCCGGCCGTGCCCGCCAGCAGAGCGCGCACCGGGTGCTCCTGATCGGCGAACAACGCCTCGGCCTCGGCGGCCCGGTCCGGATCGTGCGGGCGCGGCGCCGTCGTGATCCGTGCGGCGAACGGGTCCGCCAAGACCGCCTACCGTCCTTCGAAACGGGCGGGCCGCTTCTCGATGAAGGCCGCGACCCCTTCGCGGAAATCCGAACTTGCACCCGCCTCGGTCTGCAGCTCCGCCTCGAGGGCCAGTTGCCCGTCGAAATCCCGGTCATAGGTTTCCCGCAGCGCACGCTTCATCAGTCTGTAGGCGACGCCGGGTCCGGTCGCGAGTTGCCGCGCGCGCGCAGACACGCAGTCCGCGAACTCGGCATCGGGGACCGCCTGCCAGATCATGCCCCAACTCTCCGCCTGCCGCGCTGTGATCCGGTCGGCAAACAGGCACGCCCCCATGGCGCGCGCAAACCCGATCTGGCGCGGCAACCAATAGGTCCCGCCGGCGTCCGGGATCAGACCGATGCGCGCAAACGCCTGGATGAAGACCGCGGAGTCAGCAGCGATCACCACATCCGCCGCGAGGGCGAGATTGGCACCGGCCCCCGCGGCCGCTCCGTTCACCGCTGCGATGGTCGGGATCGGACAGTCGCACACCGCCCGCAGCAAAGGCTCGTACTCGTCCCGCAGGATGCGTCCCAGATCGAGACGGGCCAGGTCGGCCCCGCCGCCCAGATCCTGCCCCGAACAGAATCCCCGTCCGGCCCCGGTCAGCACCAAAACCCGCGCCTCGGCCGGGGCACGCTGCACGGCCTCCCGGATCTCGCGCCGCATCACGGCATCGAGGCCGTTCAGGACATCGGGCCGGTTCAGCGTGATCGTGGCGATCCCGTCCGTGACGTTAAACAGGATGGTCTCATAGGTCATGCGCGCGCTCCGGGGCCGGGCCGGCGACGGCTGCGCGGGTCACTCGCGCATGAGCCTGTCGAGACGCGCCTGCTCGTCCGGCGACAGCCCGGGCCGCGGACCGTTGGTCTCGCGCGCGCGCCGCCGCACGAACGCCACGGACAGGGCGATCCCGAACAGAAGCAGCACCGGCCCCGCAAGCCAGAGCGGCGCGTTCGCCACACTGAACGGCGGTCGAAATAGCACAAACTCGCCATATCGCGCCACGACGTAATCGAAGACCTCGGGGTTCGTATCCCCGGCCACGATCCGCTCGCGCACCAGAAGCCGCAGGTCCTTCGCGATATCGGCGTTCGAATCGTCGATGCTCTCGGACTGACACACGACGCAGCGCAGTTCGCGGGTGATCTCGCGCGCCCGGCTCTCCAGCGCGGGATCGTCCAACACCTCCTGCGGCGACAGGGCATGTCCGCCCAGAGGCACCAGGCAGATCGCTAGCGCGAGAAGCAGACGCCGCATCGCTATTCCGCCGGCACGGCGCTGCCGGCCGCCTCGCGCCGCGCCGGCGCGCCCACCCGGTAGCGCCGGTCGGTCAGGCTAACGACCCCGCCGAGGGCCATGATCATGGCGCCGATCCAGATCCAGTTGGCGAACGGCTTGACATAGGTCCGGATCGCCCAGCCTCCGCTCTCCTGCGCGTCCCCGAGGGTGATATAGAGGTCACGGCTCAGCTTGCGGTCGATCGCGGCTTCCGTCGTACCCATTCTCTGCACGGGATAGAACCGCTTCTCGGGGAACAGCGCGCCGATCTCGGTGCCATCGCGCAGCACCGTCAGTTGCGCCGTCTCGGCGGTGTAGTTTGGTCCTTCGGTCCGCGACACGTCGTCGAGCCGCAGATCGTACCCGCCCTTCGCGAAGGTCTGCCCGATCTGCACGACCCGAATATCCTCGGTCTGCCAGGCGGTGATGCAGGCGATCCCGAAGAACGTGACCCCGAGCCCCGCATGACCGATGGCCTTGCCCCAGTCCGCCCGCGGCAGGTTCCACGCCCGCCGCGCGCTCTCGGACAGCGGCGCGCGTGCAAGCCGGATCCGGCCGGCGACCTCGGCCGCGGCCCCCAGCACCAGCCAGGCCGCAAGCGCGATCCCCACCGGCGCCAGCATCGACGCACCGGTCTGAAGTGCCCAGACCAGCGCCCCGAGCGCCACAGACAAGGCCAGGACACCCCAGAGCGGCTGCATCGAGCGCTCCAGATCGCCGCGCTTCCACGGCAGTGTCGAGAACACCGGCAGGATCATCGCGAGCACCACCATGAACGGCGTGAACGCGAGATCGAAGAACGGCGGGCCGACCGAGACCTTGCGCCCGGTCAGGATCTCCGCAAGCAACGGCCACATCGTCCCGAAGAACACCACGAGGGTCGCCACGACCAGAAGGAGATTGTTCATCACCAGACCGCTCTCGCGGCTGACGGTGGAAAACACTGCCGTCGTGCGCAGCGCCGGGGCCCGCCACGCATAGAGGGTCAGCGATCCGCCGATGAACACCGCGAGCATCCAGAGCAGATAGAGACCACGCTCGGGGTCGGTGGCAAAGGCATGCACGCTCGTGATGATCCCCGACCGCACCACGAACGCCCCGATCAGGCTGAACGAGAACGCGAGGATCGCGAGCAGGATCGTCCAGGACTTCAGCGCATCCCGCTTCTCGACGACGATCGCCGAATGGAGCAGCGCCGCCGACAGGAGCCACGGCATGAAGGACACGTTCTCCACCGGGTCCCAGAACCACCAGCCGCCCCAGCCGAGCTCGTAATACGCCCAGAAACTCCCAAGCGCTATGCCGATGGTCAAGAACACCCAGGCGAGCAGCGTCCAGGGCCGCACCCAGCGCGCCCAGGCCGCGTCCACGCGCCCCTCGATCAGCGCCGCGATCGCGAACGAATAGGCCATCGAGAGGCCGACATAGCCCAGATACAAAAACGGCGGATGGAACGCGAGCCCCGGATCCTGCAGCAGCGGATTGAGATCCGCGCCATCGATGGGCGGAAAATCAAGCCGCGTGAACGGGTTGGACGTCCACAGGATGAACGCGAAGAACGCCACCGCGATGCTCGCCTGCACCGACAGCACGCGCGCCTTCAGCGCGGGCGGCAGGTTGGTGCCCCACCAGGCGACCATGGCCCCAAACAGGGTCAGGATCAGCATCCAGAGCAGCATGGAGCCCTCGTGGTTGCCCCAGGTGCCGCTGATCTTGTAGAGCATGGGTTTGGCGGAATGTGAGTTGGTCGCGACCAGCCGCACCGAGAAATCCGACGTCACGAACGCCCAGGTCAGCGCTAGGAACGCGATGGCCGTCAGCAGGAACTGCACGGAGGCCGCGGGCGTCGCCACCCGCATCCAGTCCACCCAGCCCCGCTGCGCCCCGATCATCGGCACCGTCATCTGCACGATCGCCACCACGAAGGCGAGGATGACTGCAAAGTGGCCCAGTTCAACGATCATGTCCGGCTCCTGTGGTCCTCGCCTGCAATATGGTGCGAAGCCCTGCCAAGTGCAATTTGGAATGGTGCGACCGAACCGTTTCCGCTTGCGGCGAAACCGCCCTCGCCGCAAGTCAATTACACTGCTCTGCGTCCCCATCCGCACACAGTGGATCAGTAACCGTTGCGTTCCGGCCTGAACCTTTCCCGCCCAGGCAAACCCCGGTCGAGACACCGCGGAGCGCGCGACACCCCGACCGGGAGCCCGCCTCAGGTTTGCCGGCCACGCCATTCCTCGATCGCTGCATTGAAATGCGGATCGGCGGCCCGGACCGCGACCGGACCCGGTCCGGCCTGCGCGCGCGGGATCATGACTGGCACCGGTGCCGGACCTGTATAGGGACCGGACGCCGCCGCAGGCACCGCGACCCCCGTCCCGACGGACGGCCCGGCGAGGCCGCGACGATAATGCAGCTCCCGCGCCCCGAAATAGAACGACACCACCGCCCCGAGCAGCCACCACAGCGGCTCGGGCACCAGTTGCAGGCTCTCCATCCGCACCGAGAACGCCGCCGGCGACGCCATGGCGAACCCGAACAGCGCGAAGGTGCTGAGCGCGAGCAGCGGCCGCGGCAGCCTGTTCAGTCCGTTCACGAACCCGTCGAACCAGCCGGACCCGGTCCCCCCGAACTCCGTTCCGTACTGCTCCACCACGGCGGTAAACTCCGCATGCGCCTGCGCGTCGCGCGCGCCCCGGTTGCCTACGAACACCTCCGCCACGTCGGTGACGGCCCCGCTCACGTCGCGCACCGCACCGCCCAGTCCCAGCACCCGACCCATCAAGCCCATGATCTCGTCCTCTCGTCGTGGTCCGCCCGGCTGAAATGGAACCGCGGATCGATGAATTCCTCCGCGCGCACGATCCAGCCGCCCTTGCCGCCGTCCTTCCGGCGGGCATACTTGCGGCTCGCGGCGCGCTGATCCGCGAGGCGATAATAATAATTGCGCCGTTCGATCCCGTAGGCATCGGCCAGATGCGCCGGTGCCGCCTCATAGGCGGCCTCGGTCGCCTTCACAGTCAGGGGACCGATGACCCCGTCCGCCGTCACCGCCTTCCCGAAGGCCGCCAGCATGCGCTGCAGGATGCGCACGGCGTTGACGCCCGCGTTAACCTGCATGTCGAAGATCGTCGCATGCAGGATCGCCGGCAGCAGGCTGATCTTCGGCGCGTCAAAATAGTGCCGCACATAGATCTTGACCGCCTGGTCCCGGCTCAACGCCTTCACGTCGGTCGCATCGACCTTGCCGTCGGCATTCAGGTCCAGCCCCAGCCTGCGCATCGTGTGGATCGTGACGCCGAAATTCGTCGCACCGCCCGGATCGTCCGGGTCGTTGACGTACCCGCCCTCCCGACGGACGATATCCGAGGCAATGCTCTCGACAGAGTGCATGTCGCTTTCTCCATGGCAATTTGAGGAACTGCCGGGAGAATACGCGAAACTGACTAAAATCCGATTTAGCTGGCGGTGCGACCCGACCGTGCGCGCCTCGCGTCCATCAGCTCTCGGGCTCCGGGTTCACACCGCCGCCGAAGCGGTACACGCCCTGTTCCTTCAGCGCATCCGCCACTTCCTTCGGCATGTAGCTCTCGTCGTGCCGCGCCAGCACCTCGGACGCCACGAACACCCCGTCGCGCATGGCCCCGGTCGTGATCACGCCCTGGCCCTCCATGAACAGGTCGGGCAGGATCCCCTCGAACACCACCGGCGTCACCGCTCCGCCATCCGTCACGACGAAACTCACCTCCGCGCCCTGGCCGCGCGTGATCGAGCCTTCCTCGACCAGCCCCCCGAGGCGAAAGCGTTCGTTCGGTTCGGGCGGGTGGGTCGCGATCTGGCTCGGACTGCGAAAGAACTCGATGCCGTCGCGCATCGCATACCCGATGATACCCGTGCCGAGCGCCAGCAGGACGGCGCCGATGATCACGAGCTGGATGCGTCGCCGCTTCTTCAGTCCGACGGCCATGTGTCCTTCGCCTCGTGGTAAGGGCGCATCCGGTGCAGCGCCGCATTCAGTTCCGCCCCGAATATAATCGTGGCGCCCGTCAGATAAAAGAACATCAGTGTGATCATCACGCCGGCCAGCGTCCCGTAGGTCACGGTATAGGTCGGTACGTAACTGACGTAGAATGTGAAGGCCCCCGCCGCCAGCAGCCACATCACCGTCGTCACCAGGACGCCCGGCCAGACCTGTCGCGGCCCCAGCTTTCTGCCCGGCAGGACGATATGCATCAACAGTACGAAACCAAAGAACACGAGGATCCCGAGCGCATAGGTCAGATATCCTGCGAACATCGGGATCGGCCTTCCGATCAGGCGCTCCGCGATCAGCAGGATCAGCGGACTGAACAGGATCATCAGCCCCAGCACGGCCGCGACGAAAACGCCGACAAACACCATCACCACCGCGATCAGCCGGTTGAGGACGAAATGACGCGGGTCGATCACCGCATAGGCCCGGTCGAAGGCCATCCGGAATGCCTCGATTGCGTTCGAGGCCGCATAGATCGCAAACAGCGCCGACAGCGTCAGCACGCTCTGGCTCTGCTTGCTCAGCACCTCGACCACCACCGGCTCCAGCGTGCGCGCGACGTGATCGGGGGCGATCCCGAACAGCGCGTCGATGATCTCCGCCGACCGAGCTTCGCCCACGAGAATGCCCGTCAGGGTCGCTGCGAAGATCAGGAACGGAAAGATCGACAGCAGCCCGGAAAAGGCGATGAACCCCGCCATCGCCGAACCGTCGTTGATGCCGAACCGCTCGATCGCCCCCCAGAAGAACTTGAAGAACCGACGCTTGGCCATCAGGGAAACAACGGGGCGGACATGAGACCCGTCGTCTCCGCGATCCCGAGCATCAGGTTCGCGTTCTGCACCGCCTGTCCCGAGGACCCCTTGGTGAGGTTGTCGAGCGCGCTGAACACCATCGCGCGCCCCGCACGGCGATCCGCGATCACCCCCAGATGGACGAAGTTCGAGCCCCGCACGTGCCGCGTTGCCGGGGCCTCGCCGAATGGCAGCACGACGACGAACGGTTCCCCGGCATAGGCCTCCCTCAGAACCGAATGGATCTCCTCCGGCGCGCCGTGCACATAAACCGTCGCGAGGATCCCGCGGTTCTGCGGCAACAGGTGCGGCGTGAAGGTGACCTCGACCCTGCGGCCGGCGGCCTTGGTGAATTCCTGATCGAACTCCGCCATATGCCGATGTTTCGCGACGTTATAGGCGTGGAACCCTTCGGAGACCTCCGAATGCAGCATGCCCTCCTTGGCGGACCGCCCCGCGCCAGAGACCCCGGTCGCGAGGTCGATGATGATCTCGTCGGGATCGATCGCGCGAGCCGTCAGCAACGGCAGCAGCGCGAACATGCCTGTCGCCGCGTTGCACCCCGTGCCCGCCACCAGCCGCGCGGCCCGGATCTCCTCGCGGTAGAACTCCGTGAGGCCGTAGACCGCCTCCGCCTGCAGGTCCGGGGCCTGATGCGGGCCGCCGTACCACCGGGCATAGACCTCCGGGTCGCGCAGCCGGAAATCCGCGGACAGATCGACAATTTTGAGATCCCGCGGCAGGCCCGCGATCACCGCCTGGCTCGTGGCATGGGGCAGGGCGCAGAACACCAGATCCACGCCGCCGAAATCCACCTCCGCGATGGTCGAGAGCATTGGCAAATCCAGATGCCGCAGATGCGGAAAGACCTCGCCCATGGACTGGCCCGCCTTGCGGTCCGCGCACAGCGCGCGGATCCGCATCTGCGGATGTGTCGCGATCAGCCGCACCAGCTCCGCCCCGGTATAGCCGCTCGCCCCGAGGATCGCGATGTCGAAGACCCTGTCCGTCATGTGCCGCCCACGCTGCCAAGGGCGCTGGTGTAGGCCATCCCCGGACCGGGATCAATCGGCACCCCGGGCGCTCAGAATCCTGCGTCGAACGCGTCCCCGTCACCCTCGTCCGCAAACCCCAGCAGATCCGCATCCCCCACGAAGGCCTGCGCAAGCGCCTCCGCCACCAGAACCCCGGTCGCAACCCCCATCGCCGTCCGGGCGGCCCCTGCAAGAAACCCGGACGAACCTTCATGCGCGCTCGCATGCGCCCGACGCACCGGCGCATCCCCGAACAGCCCCGACAGAAAATCCCCGGACCCCGCTTCCAGCGCCTCGATCCGGCGCTGTGCCGACGCGAGGGCCGCACCCTGCGCCACGACGGTCTGCGCCATCAGATAGGCCGCCGCCGGCTGCGCCGCCATCCTGGCCGAGATCATGGCCTCCGCCTCCGCGTCCCGCGACGTCGTCTGACGCTCGGCCTCCCGGAGCCGCGCAAACAAGCCCTCAATCGCCTCACGATCCTTCGAATTCACGACGCCACCCCCGATTGTTTCCTGTCCCGGGATATAGCAGAGGCATGCGCCGCGTGTCAGGCCGCCTCGAAAACGAGCGGCACCCCCATGAAGACGGCGGCCCGCGCCCCCACCGCCGCGAGATCCCCGGTCGTCAGATACCGCACCGATCCGCCCGTTCCCATGAAGCGCGGGTGCCGCCGCAGATAATCCGCGAGGCTCTCTGCCACCAGATCGGGCTGCGAGACGACCGCCGTCCCTACAGGCAAAGCGGCCCGGAACGCGGCTTCCACCAGCGGATAATGCGTGCAGCCGAGCACGGCCGCTTGCGGTGCCGGCAGAAGCACCAGCAACGCCGCCACATGCGCCCGTGCGATCTCCTCGGCCCGTCCGAGGTCCCCCGCCTCGATCGCGTCCACCAGCCCGTCGCAGGCCTGCGCCACCACGGTCACGTCGCGCGCCCGAAACCTCAGTTCGCGCGGAAACGCCTTGGAGCCCACGGTGGCGGCCGTCGCGAACAGCGCGACGTCCCGCAGCCCGGTATGCGTCGGCGGCGCGTTGTCGCCCCAGTCGCGCCGGGTCAGATGCTCGATCACCGGCACGAAGACCCCGAGCACCCGGTGCTCCGCCGGATCGAGCCATCCCACCTGGATGTCGTGCAGCGCGACCGCCGAGGCCGTGTTGCACGCGAGCACCACCAGCCGGCACCCCGCGGCGAACAGTCGCTCCACCCCCCGGATCGTCAGGTCGTGCACCTCGCGTGCCGGCCTCGATCCATAGGGCGCATGGGCATTGTCCCCGAGATAGACGAAATCCTGCTCCGGCAGGTGCCGCCGGAGGGCCCGGAGCACCGTCAGGCCCCCAAGGCCGCTGTCGAACACCCCGATCGGCATGACTTCAGCGCGCATCCTCGAACTCGAACCCGTAGGTCAGATCGGCGATCGGTGTCGGCGACAGCCGGTAGGTCTCCGCCCGCAGGAAATCCATCATCGCCCGCGCGTCGCCACCATGCGCCCGGACCGCCGCCGGATCCAGCGGCTGCCCGATGGCCACCCGCACCGGCGCACCCACCCGCTTGTGAAACTCCTTCACCAGCAGCGCAAGCCGCAACGTCTGGTGCAGATGGCTCGCGAGCTGGAAGACCCGGCTGTTCTGCCCCTCGAAGAACACCGGCACGACCGCAGCACCGCTCTTTGCAACCAGCCGCGCCGTGAACCGCCGCCAGCCAGGATCCATCGGCCGCCCGAAGGGCCGGAGCGCCGTTGAGACCGTCCCCCCCGGAAAGATCCCGATGCAGCCGCCCCCGGCGAGATACTCCAGCGCCGCTCGGCGCGTCTCGATGTTCATCTCCTGCGCCGCCCGTGTCTCTTCGAAACTGATCGGCAGGACGACCCGGTCGAGTTCCGGCGCCTTGCGAAAGACGCTGTTCGCCAGAATGCGGAAATCCCCGCGGGTGTGGGACAGGATGTACCCGAGCATCAGCCCGTCGAGGATGCCGTAGGGATGATTCGAGATTACCACCACCGGTCCCGTCTTCGGGATCGCTCCGAGCGATCCGCCGATCACCTCCAGCGTCAGCCCGTAGCGCTCCACCATCACCTGCCAGAAGTCCCGGCCCGCCGCGACCTCGGCCTGATAATCCTGCGCCATCCGGATGAGTTGCAGCCGCCCCGTCAGGTTCTCCACCGACCGGATGAGAACCCGTCCCGAGCGCGTGCTCGCGGCGCTTGCATAGCTGATGTCCCGCGCGACACCTGCGGAGAGGGGCGTTCGGTCCCGGTGCACCAATCCAAGAGCCTCCACTTGGGTCCGCCTGACACTACTGCGGACAAATCCAGAAACAACCGAAGCCTCGCGCCCCGATCGTGAGCGGAATCCCGCCGCCCCCCGCCGACGCCTGCACCCGCATTGATTTCGGCCGCCATCCCGCAGACGCTCGAAAAGCCCAGCCATTTCAGATCGACAAAATACAGCCTGCTCCGGCTTATCGGCCCCAGATCACGGATATATGACATGCAGGAAAGACAGTCTTCCACGGCCTCGTTGCGCATTCTCGTGACGGGAGGGGCGGGGTTCATCGGAAGCCATCTGTGCGAGCGCCTCCTCGCCGCGGGCCACGAGGTGATCTGCCTCGACAACTACTTCACGGGCCGGCGCGCGAACGTGGCCCACCTGCTCGGATCGGGCACCTTCGAGCTCCTGCGCCACGACGTGACCTTCCCGCTCTATGTCGAGGTCGACCGGATCTACAACCTCGCCTGTCCCGCCTCGCCGGTGCACTACCAGTACGACCCCGTCCAGACCACCAAGACCTCCGTCCACGGCGCCATCAACATGCTCGGCCTCGCCAAGCGCACTGGCGCGCGGCTCC
>JBBQYB010000001.1:0-76955 GCA_038209095.1 Rhodobacterales bacterium | reverse complement strand
GCCATCGATGCGGCGGACTGGGCCCCGTGAAGCTGTCGGGCCGGGAGGCTGCGCGTTATCTCGCCCGGCCGGACGCGGCGCGGGCCGGGGTGCTGCTGCACGGGGCCGACGCGATGCGGATTGCCCTGAAACGCAAGGCTTTGGTGGACGCGCTGATCGGACCCGACGGTGCCGCCGAGATGCGGCTGACCCGGATCGGCGCTGCCGATTTGCGGCGCGACCCCGCGGCGGTGCAGGATGCGCTGAGGGCCACGGGCTTCTTTTCCGGGTCGCGTGCGGTCCTGGTGGAGGAGGCCGGCGACGGGACGGCACCGGTTCTCGCGGCGGCTCTCGCGGATTGGCGTCCGGGCGATGCAACGCTGGTCGTGACGGCGGGCGATCTCAAGGCCTTAGGCGCGCTGCGCAAGGCGTTCGAGGGTGCCCGTAACGCCGCGGCCATCGCGATCTACGACGACCCGCCCGACCGCGACGAGATCGAGGCCGCTCTGACCAAGGCGGGGCTCGCGCCGACCGGCGAGAGCCTGTCCGATCTCGAGGCGCTGGGCCGCAGTCTCGATCCGGGCGATTTCGCGCAGTTCATTGAGAAGCTCGCGCTCTACAAGCACGGCGATTCCGCCCCGCTGACGTCGGAGGACATCGACGCGGTGGCCCCGCCCGCCGCCGGCGCGCAGGCGGATGCCTTGATCGACCTCGCCGCGGACGGGCGCACGGATGCCCTCGCCGCGGAGATGCGGCGAGTCGCAGGCGGCTCCTCCGCGGCGACGGGTCTCGTCATCGCCATGGGTCGGCATTTTCGCGCGCTCCATGCCGCCGCCTGTGCATCAGACGGGCCGGATGCGGCCCTTGCCCGGGCGCGGCCGCCGGTCTTCGGGCCGCGGCGCACGCGCATGGCCTCCCAGGCCCGCGGCCTCGGGCGGGATCAGCTCGAGCGGGCGCTCGGATGGATCATCGAGGCCGATCTGGCGCTGCGCTCCAGCCGGCCGCCGCCGGGGCTGGTGCTGGCCGAGCGTCTGTTGGTGCGCATCGCCATGCTCAAGCGAAACTGAGGGGAACCCATGTATACCGTCATCGGAGCCGTGCGCTCGCGGACCCTGCGCGTCTTGTGGGCGCTAGAGGAGCTGGGGCTTTCGTACGACTTCAATCCGGCCGCGCCGCATGCGCCCGACGTACTGGCGCACAATGCCTCCGGCAAAATCCCGGTCCTCCTGACCGAGGATGCCGTGCTGACGGATTCGGTCGCCATCGTCCAGTTCCTCGCCGACAGACACGGCGGGTTGACCCATCCTGCGGGCACCCTCGCGCGGGCACGGCAGGACGGCATGACCCAGTTCGCCTGCGACGAGGTCGACGGCCCCCTCTGGTGGGCGGCCAAGCACAGCTTCGTGCTGCCGGAGGCCGAGCGGGTCGCGGGCATCAAGGATGCGGCGCGGGCGGAATTCGCCCGGGCCATGCGGGTGTTGGAGACCCGTCTGGGGGACGAAGAGTTCTGCGCCGGGCCCCAGTTGACCGTCCCGGATATCATCCTCGGGCAATGCGCCCTATGGGCCGCGCGCGCGAAATTCAACGTGCCGGGCGGCACCCTGGGGGCGTATTTCGCGCGGCTGCACGCGCGTCCTGCGTTCCAGCGCGCGCTCGGTGCCGGCCAGGCCGCGTCAGCCTGAGCCGAGGCGGCTGCGGATCCGGGCCCGGACGTCCTCGGGCTCCGCGGCCATGGCATCGCCGAGGGCGCGCAGACGCTGGCGCAGGCCATGGATCTGATCGACGAGGGCGAGGACCAGGGCTGCCCCTTCGGGATCGAGGTCGAAATCCGACGCAAGCTCGGCCAGCAGCTGCGCGCGGGCGATGTCGGCCTCGACGAACGCAAGGCGACCGTCCCGCTCCACCGGTTGCAGACAGCGGTTCTGCACGAAGGCCCGCACATGGGCCACCGTCAGGCCGTCCACGCGGGCGACGAGTTCGGTCTCGGTATAGACGACGCTCATGGCATCATCCCCTTTCGCGGATCATAGGCATGGGTCTCGCGCCAGGTCTCGAAGAACGTGGAGAGCTCGGCATCGATGACGGGCGGGGAGACGATGCGCAGCGTAACGCGCTGGTCGCCGCGCACTTCGCCGCGCTTCACGCCGCGGGCCTTGAGCCGCAGGACCTGTCCCGAGGACGCCCCCTTCGGCACGGTCAGGTTCACTGCTCCGTCGATGGTGGGGGCCGCGACCTTGGCCCCCAGCACGGCCTCGTCGAGGGTGATGGGCAGGTCGATCTCGATGTCGTCGCCGATCCGGCGAAACACCGGGTGGGGGTTGACCGTGATCGCGATCATCGCATCGCCCGGTGCGCCGTTTCCGGTTCCGGGGGCACCCTTGCCGCGCAGCCGCAGCGTCTGGCCGTCGGCGATGCCACGCGGGATCGTCACGTCGAGCGGCCCGCCGCCCGGCAGGACGATGCGCTTTTGCGCGCCGAAGATCGCGTCGAGAAAGTCGATCTCGAGGGTGAACTGCAAATCCTGTCCTCGCATGGAGAAGCCGTCGCCGGCTCTGCCGCCGCGCGCGCCGAAGAGGTCGTCGAAGACGCCTGAAAGGTCGATGTCCTCGTAGCCGCGCGAGGTGGTGTAGGCGGTCCCGGGCCCTTCGGCATAATCGCGGTAGTAGCGCCGGTCCGGCCGCTCCTGCCCGCTCGCGTCGATCTCGCCCTTGTCGAACCGCGCGCGTTTCGCTTGGTCCTTGAGCAGGTCATACGCCCCCGAGGCCGCCTTGAAGCGTGCCTCCGCCTTCGGATCGCCCGGGTTGAGGTCCGGGTGGCTGTCGCGTGCGATGCGCTTGTAGGCGCGCTTGATGTCGTCAGCGCTGGCGGTCTTCGGGACGCCCAGGGCCGCGTAGGGGTCGTCGCTCATGCATGCCGTTCCCAAGGGGTGCCGGGCCTGACACTCGCGCCCTGCACCAGCGCTGTCAACGCGCGAGCCAGGCCGCAGCCGATCGGCCGGCCCATCTGCCCGTCGCGAGACAGGCCGTCAGGAGGTATCCGCCGGTGGGCGCATCCCAGTCGAGCATCTCGCCGGCCGCGAAGACGCCCGGACGGGCGCGGAGCATCAGGCCGTCGTCGAGCATGTGGCGGGCCAGGCCACCCGCGGTGGAGATCGCCTCGTCCAGCGGCAGCGGCCCTTCGAGCCGGAGCGGCAGCGCCTTGAGCACGCGCGCTGTGGTCTTCTCGGATGCCAGCGCCTCCTGGGCTGCCTCGCGCAGCAGGGCGAGCTTGACCGGGCTCAGACGCAGGGTCTTGCGCAGGTGGTTCGAGAGCGTGTCACCACCCCGGGGCCGCCCGAGGCGCGCCGCGACCTCGGCTTCGGTGCGATCCGGCACGAGATCGAGGATCAGCGGAATGCCGTCGCGCAACAGATGGGCGAGCGCATAGATGCCGCCGCCTTCGACCCCGCGGGCGGTGACGACAAATTCCGCGCTCACCGAAGATTCTCCGGCCAGGAGGCGCACGGGCTTGACCGGACTGCCGAAATGCTGGGCCATCACGGGGCTCCAGGCGACCCTGAACCCCACATTTGACGGGCGAAACGGGACGGTGGAAATGCCCTCGGCCTCGAGGATCGCCCTCCACGCCCCGTCGGACCCCAGCCGGGCCCAGGATCCGCCGCCGAGCGCCAGAACGGTCGTGCGCGCAGCGATTTGCAGGGCACCGTCCGGCGTGTCGAAGAGGGCCGCACCCCTGTCCCAGGCGCGCCATCGCCAGTTGGTGCGGATCTCGACCTTGTCCTCCCTGAGCCGGCCAGCCCAGGCGCGCAGAAGCGGCGAGGCCTTCATGCCCGTGGGAAACACCCGGCCGGAGCTTCCCGCGAAGACGTCGATCCCGAGGCCGCGGGCCCAGGCCGAGACCTCGCCGGGTCCGAACGCCGCGACGATCGGGGCCAGCCAGTCGGCCCCGCCGGTATAGGCTGCGGCAAATGCTTCGGAAGGTTCGTCCTTTGTCAGATTGAGACCGGACTTGCCGGCCATGAGGAACTTGCGCCCGATGGAGGGCTTTGCCTCCGCGACCAGGACCCGCGCCCCTGACCCCGCCAGCACCTCCGCTGCGGCAAGGCCCGCGGGCCCCGCACCCACCACGAGGGCGTCGGGGCTCAGCGACACCGGACCCGACCGGGACCGGCGCAGGGCGGCCGAGAGAGCAAAGCCTTGACGCGGGCCATGGGCGGCCCAAACCGGTCTGCATGGACACGCCCCATCCCGTCTGCCCACTTTGCGACAGGCCGATCCCGCCGGATGTGCGATCGAGCCGCCATCACCTCGTCCCCAAGCTCAAGGGCGGCAAGGGCGGCCCCGTCGTGCTGCTGCACGATATCTGTCACCGGCGCATCCACGCGACCCTTTCCGAGGCGGACCTCGCCCGGTCGTTCCATTCCGTCGACGCCCTGCGCGCCCATCCCGAGATCGCCAGGTTCATCGCCTGGGTGCGCCGCCGCCCGCCCGGCTTTCATGCCCGCACGGCGGGCGGGCGGCGGTAAGACTGTCAGTCGAGCCCGATCCAGGCCCGCAGCGCCGGATCGCGCAGCGAGACTTCCTCGCCCGCGAGATCCGCCGCGGCATCGGTGCAGAGCCAAACCAGCGCCTTGGCCGGGGCCTCGGCGGGCGCGTGCTGGCTCGGGTCCATCTTGCTCACGGGATTGATCCCGCTCGCCCGGATCCGCACCTGCATGTCCGTGTCGACCGTGCCGGGCGACAGGCTGAAAAACCGCAGGCCCCGCCCCTTGTTCTCCAGATGCCCGCAACGCATCAGCATCAGGACCGCGGCCTTGGAGGCACAATAGTGGCTCCAGCCCTCCAGCGGATTGTGCGCGGCCCCCGAGCCGACCGTCACGATATGCCCCGACCCCTGGGCGCGCATCAGGGGCAGCACCGCGCGCATGCCGTTGAAGACGCCGTGGACCGAGATGTCGGAGGCCCGCAGCCAGGCCTCGGGATCGGCCTGGGCCAGCGGTCCGATGGGGTCGATGACGGCTGCGTTGTTGATCAGCGCGTCGACCGTGCCGAAGACCGTGCGCGTCCGCTCGACCGCGGCCTCGACCTGTCCGTAATCCGCAACGTCGCAGGCCATGGCCTCGGCCTCGGCCCCCGCCTCGCGCAGCCGGGCCGCCACGCCCGTGACCTCGACCCCGTTGCGCGCCAAGAGCATCAGCCTGGCCCCCTCGGCGGCCATGGCCACGGCCGCGGCGGCCCCGATGCCCCGGCTCGCTCCGGTGATGAGGACGGTCTTGCCGGTCAGCAGACCCATATGCATATCTCCCGGCGCTCGCACCTGTCGGATCAAAGGCGCTCGGTCCCGAAAAGGCAAGCGGCTCTTGAGGTTGTTTCACCCGGGCAATCGTCCTAGGTAGCGCGGGAAGAACCCCGCCTCCGGAGCCCCATTTCATGACACCGACGTCTGCCGTCTATGCTGCGGCGCTCTATGCCGGCCTGAATGGTCTGATCCTGACCTGGCTCGCGGTGCATGTGGGGCGCACCCGGATGCGTCTCGGGATTGCGACCGGGGACGGTGCGAACGTCGAGATGATCCGGGCCATGCGCGGACAGGCGAACTTCGTGGAATACGTGCCGCTCGTCCTGCTCCAGATGGTTCTGATGGCGCATCTGGAGACACCGGTTTTCGTGATCCATCTGTTCGGGATCGCGCTGACGGTGGGGCGCTTGCTGCACGGCTGGCACTTCACCCGGTCCGACGCGCCGGCCTGGCAGCGCGGCGCGGGGGCGATGCTGACCCTCGGGACGCTGGTGGCCGCGAGCCTCGGGCTGATGACGCATGCACTGGTGGGGGTCGTCTGACATGGCACGGGATCTCGAGGGACTGACGGCCGCACTTCTCGATGCCGCGCGCAAGGCCGGGGCAGAGAGTGCGGATGCCATCGCCGTGGCGGGCGACAGCCTGTCGATCGAGGTCCGCGGCGGGGTGCTCGAACAGGCCGAACGCGCCGAAGGGGTCGATATCGGTCTGCGCGTGATCCTCGGCAGGCGGCAGGCCTGCGTCTCCGCGAGCGACATCCGTCCCGAGACCATGGCCGCCATGGCGGAACGCGCAGTGGCGATGGCGCGCGAGGCCCCGGAGGATCCGTGGTGCGGTCTCGCGGAGCCGGGCCAGCTCGCTTCGTCCTGGGACGTGGCAGCGCTCGATCTTTTCGATCCGGCGCCCGCCCCCTCGGCGGCCGATCTCGAGACGCTCGCGCGGCGGGCCGAAGCCGCGGCCGTGGCGGTCGAGGGCGTGACGCGCATGGACGCGGCCGGTGCCGGATGGCAGTCGAGCGCCGTGCATCTGGCCGCTAGCAACGGGTTTTCCGGAGGCTACGCCCGGACGAGCCAGTCCATCCAGGCCGTGGCGATCTGCGGCGAAGGCCTCTCGATGGAACGCGACTACGCGTTCGAGACGCGCAGCCACGGCAGCGATCTGCCGAGCCCCGAGGACATCGGCGCGCGCGCAGGTGCACGGGCCGCGGCCCGGGCCGGTGCCGGCAAGCCGCCGACCGGGGCCTATCCGGTGCTGTTTGACGAGCGCATCTCCTCCAGTCTCATCGGGCATTTGGTGAGTGCGATCAACGGATCGGCCATCGCGCGCGGGGCGAGCTGGCTCAAGGACGCGATGGGCGAGCGGGTTCTGCCCCGGGGCATGGACCTGATCGAGGACCCGCATCGCGCCCGTGTCGGCGGCTCGCGGCCCTTCGACGGCGAAGGCCTGCCGGTCGCCCGGCGCGCGGTGGTCGAGGACGGTATGCTCATGGGCTGGACGCTCGATCTCTCGACCGGCCGCCAGCTCGGCCAGCCGTCCACCGCCAACGCATCGCGCGGGACGAGCGCCCCCCCGAGCCCCTCGGCGGGCAATCTCACGCTCACCCCCGGAACCCGGAGCCGCGAGGATCTGATCGCCGAGATGGGGACGGGCCTCATCGTCACCAGCCTGCTCGGGGCCTCGATCAACCCGACGACGGGCGATTATTCGCGCGGAGCCAGCGGTTACTGGGTGGAGAACGGCGAGATCGTCCGCCCCATCAACGAATGTACCATCGCCGGCAGCCTGCGGCCGATGCTCGCGGGGATCGTCGCTGCAAACGATGCGCGTACCCATCTGGGGCGGGTCGTGCCGTCCTTGCTGGTCGAGGGCCTCGTCATTGCCGGAAGCTGACCTCGCGCTGCTCGAAGAGGCAGCGCAGGCGGCAGGAGAGATCGCCCTGCGGCATTTCGGGGCAGATCCCCGGGTCTGGGAAAAACCCGGCGGCCACGGTCCGGTGACGGCAGCCGATATCGAGATCGATCAGATGCTGAGGGCGGAGTTGAGCCGGGCTCGGCCCGGCTACGGCTGGCTCTCGGAAGAAAGCGAGGATGATGGGTCGCGGCTGTCGTTTGAGCGGGTCTTCATCGTCGATCCGATCGACGGCACGCGAGCCTTCATCGCGGGTGAGAGCAGCTGGGCGCATTCGCTCGCCGTCTGCGAGGCTGGCCGCGTGGTGGCGGGCGTGGTGCATCTGCCGAAGCTCAACCGGACCTATGTGGCGAGCGCGGGCGGCGGAGCCTGGCTCAACGGCACGCGCATCGCGGCGAGCGCGCGCGAGGATCTGGAGGATGCGCGCGTCCTCGCGAATGCGGCCCAGCTCGATCTGCGGCACTGGAAAGGGTCCGCTCCGCGGCTGGATCGGCACATGCGCCCGTCCCTCGCCTACCGGCTGTGTCTGGCGGCGGAGGGCCGTTTCGACGTCATGCTGACATTTCGCGATGCCTGGGAATGGGACGTGGCCGCAGGTGATCTCATTGCGCGCGAAGCCGGAGCGACCGTCACCACGCGGCACGGGGACCGGCCAATCTACAACGCGGCGGTCCCACTCGTCCCCGGGCTCATCGTGGCCGGGCCCGTGCTGCACCGAGCGATCCTCGCGCGCGTCGGAACCTGAGGGTTTCCCATGCACACCTCCTGAGGCATTGGAAACACGCGGCTGGCGTGCTTCAAGGACTGGGAGGGGATACGTCTTTGGCAGGACCGTCGGAGTGTTGCGCATGATCCGGGACGCACAGGGCAACGCGGCGTCGGGTGCGACGCCGGAGGCCATGGTCGATTATGACGCGGCGGTAGCGGCTTTCAGCCTTTATCGCGGCGATCCGATCGGGGCAGCCAAGCGTGCGGTTGCCCATGCTCCGGACTTCGCGATGGCGCGCCTTCTGATGGGGTGGCTCTTCGCTCTCGCGACAGAGCCCGGGCTGACTGCCCATGCGCGCACAATTGCAGGCGATGCGCGTGACCTGCCGATGGACGACCGGGCGCGCGCCCATCTGGCCGCACTCGATCTGTTGCTGGCTGGAGAGTGGACGGCCGCCGCGCGGGCCATGGAGCGGCTGTCGATGACCTGGCCGCGCGATCTCGTGGCGCTTCAGGCCGGTCATCTGATGGATTTCTTCCGCGCCGATGCGGTGACGCTGCGCGACCGGATTGCCCGGGCGCTGCCGCTCTGGCCAGAGGATCTGCCCGGGCGCTCGTGCGTTCTCGGAATGCACGCGTTCGGGCTCGAGGAAACCGCAGATTATGCCCGCGCGGAGGCCGCCGGCCGCGAGGCCATCGCCGCCGAGCCGCGCGATGCCTGGGCGCACCACGCGGTGGCTCATGTCATGGAAATGGAGGGCCGGGCGGAGGACGGCCTCGGCTGGATGATCGCCCGCGAGCCGCATTGGTCCGGGGACGACAGCTTCTTTCAGGTACACAATTGGTGGCACCGTGGTCTATGCCATCTGGAACTCGATCAGCCAGAGGCCGCGCTGGCGCTCTATGACGGGCCGATCCTCGGGGCGGCGGGCGGTGCCGCGGTGAACCTTGTGGACGCGTCGTCGCTGCTCTGGCGGATCGCGGCAGAGGGGCACGACCCAGGCGACCGCTGGGCCCCGCTTGCGCTGGCCTGGGACGCCCATGCGGACGGAAGGCTCTTTCCGTTCAACGATTTTCACGCGGCCATGGCCTGGCTCGGGGCGGGCCGCACGGCCGATGTGGAGCGTCTGATCGCGACCTATCGCGCGGCTGGCGATACCTCGGAGGTCGGCCGCTGGGCGGCAGAAACCGCGCTGCCGCTGATCGAGGGCTTTGCGGCCTTTCACCGCGGTGCACATGCCGAGGCCGTCGATCTGCTGCTCCGGGCGCGCCGGATCGTCGGGCGCTTCGGCGGCAGCCACGCTCAGCGCGACGTGATCGACTGGACCCTGACCGAGGCCGCCCTGCGCGGCGGCCTTAGGGATGTGGGCGAGGCTCTGTCGCGCGAACGGCTGGCTCTGCGTCCCCACAGCCCGGTCAACCGCCGATTCCTGTCGCGCGCGAGGACGATCGCCGCCTGAACGTTGCACGCCTCAGACGAGGTCGCGCACATCCGTGAGCCGACCCGTCACCGCCGCCGCCGCTGCCATGGCAGGGCTGAGCAGATGGGTCCGTCCGCCGCGTCCCTGCCGGCCCTCGAAGTTGCGGTTCGACGTGGAGGCGCAGCGCTCGCCGGGGGCGAGCTGGTCGGGGTTCATTCCCAGACACATCGAACAGCCTGCCATGCGCCAGTCGAACCCCGCGGCGATCAGCGCCTGCGCGATGCCCTCGGCCTCCGCCTGCGCCCGCACCAGACCCGAGCCCGGCACGATCATGGCGCGCAGGCCCGGCTTGACCTTGCGGCCCTCCATGACTTTCGCCACTTCGCGCAGATCCTCGATTCGCCCGTTGGTGCAGGATCCGATGAACACCGTATCGACCTCGACGTCGCGCAGCTGCGTGCCGGGCGTCAGCCCCATGTACTCAAGGCTGCGGCGGACGGCGTCGACCTTGCCGCCCTCGAAATCCTCCGGCCGCGGCACAATGCCCGTGATCGGCAGCACGTCCTCGGGCGAGGTGCCCCAGGTGACCACGGGTGCGATATCTGAGGCATCGAGCACCAGATGCTTGTCGAACCGCGCACCCTCGTCGGAGAAGAGCGTGCGCCACGAGGCCTCCGCCATCTCCCAGGCCGCCCCCTTCGGAGCCTTGGGACGCCCGCGCACGTAATCGACTGTGGTCTGGTCCGGCGCGATCAGGCCGGCGCGCGCGCCTCCTTCGATCGCCATGTTGCAGACCGTCATGCGCCCTTCCATAGACAGCGCCCGGATCGCCTCGCCGCAGTATTCGATGACATGCCCGGTCCCGCCGGCGGTGCCCGTGGCCCCGATGATCGAGAGAGTGATGTCCTTGGCGGTCACGCCCGGCCCGAGGGTGCCGCGCACCTCGACCCGCATGTTCCTGGCCTTGCGCTGGATCAAAGTCTGGGTGGCCAGCACATGCTCCACCTCCGACGTGCCGATGCCGTGCGCCAGTGCCCCGAAGGCCCCGTGGGTCGCCGTATGGCTGTCGCCGCAGACGATGGTCATGCCGGGCTGGGTCCAGCCCTGCTCGGGGCCGATGATATGGACGATGCCCTGGCGTACGTCCTCGACCCCGTAATGCTCGATCCCGAAATCGTCGGCGTTCTTCTTCAGCGCCTCGACCTGGATGCGGCTCTCGACGTCCTCGATGCCGCCTTCGCGTCCGGCGTGGGTCGGCACGTTGTGATCGGGGACGGCCACGGTCTTGTGCGGCGCGCGCACCCGGCGTCCGGACAGGCGCAGGCCCTCGAACGCCTGCGGGCTGGTGACCTCGTGGACCAGATGGCGGTCGATGTAGATCAGACAGGTTCCGTCCGGAGCTTCATGCACCAGATGGGCATCCCAGATCTTGTCGTAGAGCGTGCGTGGTGTCGTCATCGTCCCCGTCCCGTCAAACGTCGTCTCCAAAGCGGCAGTCCCGAGGGCTCACGCGCGTGCGGCCACCGTCACCTCGGCACCATGAAACCGCCAGGGCAGCCGGAAACGGTCGGAAATATTGCGAAACGGGATCATGTGTCCGCTTATCCCCCGCCGTCTTCGTTTGCAAGCGGGGCCTCGGTCAGCGCATCCCCGGGACGCTCCGCCCAGTCGAGCATCAGGGCCATCCATCCTTCTGGAATTCCGTGGCCGCCGGGGTGCAGCGCAAAGACGAGGTCCGCCCCCGGACTGCACTCGGACCAGCGCCGGATCTCGAACGCGCCCCGTCGCGCATAGGCATTCGGTGCCGGATCGCCGCAGCCCGACGCCCGACGCACCAGGGCCAGGCTCTCGAACACATCGCCCTGAATCAAATCCGCCCGGATCGCGCGCCCCTCGAGGGGCACCACCGCGTCGCTCCAGCCGTGGCTATGCATCAGCCGGACCGGTGCCGCACAGTCCGGCGGCAGGGGGCGCCACATGACGCCCGAGACCGGCGCGAAGGCTGCGGCCATCTGCGGCGCATCGCAGGCAAGCCGCCAGATCATCATCCCGCCCTCGGAGAACCCGGCCGCGACGGACGCCGAGGGCTCGACCCCGAACCGCGCGCCGGCATCCCGCAGGACCGCCGCGAGATAGGCGAGGTCGTCCCGACGCGTCGGGTCCAGTTCGGAGTTCCATTTAGTCGGGCTGCCCGGGCGCATAGGCAGAGCGGAGGGGGCCACAACCGCATAACCCCGCTCCAGAGCCTCGCCGAACAGGTTCGTGTTGCGCAGCTCCGCCGCACCCGAACCGCCGTAGCCGTGCAGGAACAACAGCAGGCCTTGGACCGGGCCGTCCGGGGCCAGCGCCACATAGGAGCCCCCCGGCACGTCGCAAGGAAGGGCTTCCGGACATTCGGCGGCTGTCACGAGCGGGGCCGTGCTCAGCAAAAGCCACAGGGTCAGGCAGATCGAGCCGCGCCGCATCCTTGCACCCCTCCGACTGGAACAGGCGCACCCTAGCGTGCGCTGGGGCGAATGTCAGTCGCCCTGCAACTCCGCGATCATGTCCTCGCCCAGGACGCCGCGCAGATGGCGGAACGCGAGGCGGATTCGCGATTTCACCGTGCCGAGGGGCAAGCCTTCGCGCTGGGCGATCTCTCCGTGGCTGAGCCCGTCATAGAACGAGGCCATCAGCACGGCGCGCTGTTCGGCGGGAAGGCCCGCGACGCCGTCGCGCACCCGGATCTCCTGTTCGGATCGCGACAGCAGATCCTGTCCGTCGGGCTCGGGATCCGGCTGATAGAGCGGATCGAGCGGGTCCGGGGCGGGCCGCCGGCCGCGCCGGATCAGGTCGATGCGACGATTTCGCGCGATTGCATAGATCCAGGTCGCGGCCCCGGCGCGGGTCGGATCGAATGTCCCGGCGCGGCGCCAGACGGAGACCAGCACGTCCTGCGTGATCTCTTCCGCATCCGCGTCCGATGCCCCCGAGCGCATCATGAACCCCTTGATCCGGCCGGCATAACGCGCAAACAGCGCCTCGAAGGCCTCCACGTCATGTTCCGCGATCCTGCGGAGCAGCAGGGCATCCGCGATGGGATCTGAGACCTGCGTCGACTGGGCGGGCATCCTTGGGCAGCCTCGATATCCCGGCGCGCACGCCATGTTTCCCTTTGCAGACCGCGATTGCGGTTGGGACTGGAATTGCTCCCCGCAACCGGGCTAAACTACCGCGAGGCCCATGACAAAAACAAGCTCGACGGTTCGGCGGCATAAGCCGCGGAACGGGATCGGGTCGATTGAACTGGTGAACGAGCAGGAGACACTGAGACAATGACCCTTGCGCCGTGGAAGATCCTCGCCGTCGGATGCGCCGTGCTGGCTGCCGGTCCGGGTGCCGCCCAGTCCGCCGCCGACCGCGTCGCCGCCCACAACGACTGGAGCGTTTTCGTCGCGGGCAATCCGCGGGAATGCTACATCGTCTCGCAACCGACCGCGTCGGTGGCCCGCCGCGACGGCCAGACCGTCGAGGTGGATCGCGGCGACATCCGACTGTTCGTGCGATTCAACCCCGCAGACGGCGTGTCGAACGAGGTGAGCTTCACCGGAGGCTACCCCTTCCGCGAGGCTCCGCCTGTCCGCCTCGAAATCGGCTCGACCGGATACAACATGACGCCGGGTGCCGGCGACGCGAACGGCTGGTCCTGGCCCGTGCCCGAAGACGACGCCAACATCGTGGCCTCCATGCGCCGTGGATCGACCGCGACGGTGACGGGCGTCTCGACCCGCGGCACGACGACCGTCGATACCTTTTCGCTATCGGGCTTCACCGCCGCCGTGAACGACGCCGAGGCGCGGTGTCGGTGACCTCGCGCCGGCTCCGGACCTGACGTCGTGGGCATGACCGAGGCGCGGTTGCGCGAAATCTACGGCCCGCCGGGGAATCTGGCCGCGTCCAAGGTCATCGATCATCTCGACGCACATTGCCGGGCCATCATCGCGCATTCGCCCTTCGTGCTGCTGGCGACCTCGGACGGGACGCGGCTTGATGTGTCGCCGAAGGGCGATCCTGCGGGGTTCGTGATGGTCGCGGATGATCGCACGCTTCTCGTGCCGGACCGGCCGGGCAACAACCGGATCGACGGCTTGCTGAACATCCTGCGCCGTCCGGAGGTGGCGTTGTTGTTCCTCATCCCGACGGTGGACGAGACGCTGCGGGTGAATGGGCGCGCCGAGATATCCGAGGACGAAGACTTGCGGGCGTGCTGTGCGATCAACAGTCGTTTGCCGCTGACGGTTCTGAGCGTGTCCGTGGAGGAGGTCTTCACCCATTGCGGCAAGGCCCCGCTTCGCGCCGGGCTGTGGAAACCCGAGACCTGGCCGGAGGCGCGGCCCGTGCCGACGCTGGGTGCCATGATCCGCGATCACACCGCAATGGAAAACCCCTACATCGAACAGCCGGCGGTGGACCGGCTCTACCGCGACACGCTCTATTAGGGCACACACTGGCGGAAAGGGCCCATCTGGCCTATGTTACCTGAGCGCGTCAAATTTGGCGCGCGTTTCGTTTGACAAGGCTGCCATGCCCGCCCCCATCGTCCAGGACCTCGCGACCCTTCCTCGCCGTTTGCCGGAAGGAGGTCTGCGCACACTGATCGGGCTGGACCGGACGGCTCTGGCGGCAGCCCTGATCGAGGCGGGGGTGGCCTCCGAACAGGCCCCGATGCGGGCCGACCAGATCTGGCAGTGGATCTATCATCGCGGCGTGCGCGATTTCGCAGCCATGAGCAACGTGGCCAAGGACCTGCGCCTGCGGCTGGCGGAGACGTTCACGCTGGACCGGCCCGAGATGGTCGAGCGCCAGATCTCGGCGGACGGCACGCGCAAGTACCTGTTGCGGGTCGCGGGCGGCGGCGAGATCGAGACGGTCTACATCCCCGAGGCGGACCGCGGCACGTTGTGCATCTCGTCCCAGATCGGCTGCACGCTGACCTGCTCGTTCTGTCACACCGGCACGCAGCGACTGGTGCGCAACCTGACGGCGGACGAGATCGTGGGCCAGATCCTGGCTGCGCGGGACGACCTCGGCGACTGGGGCCGCACGCCGGTCGAAAAGCGCATGGTCTCGAACGTGGTCCTGATGGGCATGGGCGAGCCGCTCTACAATTTCGAGGCGGTGCGCGACGCGATGAGGATCGCGATGGATGGCGCTGGCCTCGCGCTGTCGCGCCGACGCATCACGCTGTCGACCAGCGGCGTGGTACCCGAGATCGCACGCGTTGGCACCGAGATCGGATGCCTGCTCGCCATTTCGTTCCATGCCACGACCGATCCGGTGCGCGACACCTTGGTTCCGATCAACCGCAAGTGGAACATCGCAGCGCTGCTCGAAGCCTGCCGGGCCTATCCGCGTCTCTCGAACGCGGAACGGATCACGTTCGAATACGTGATGCTCAAGGGCGTCAACGATTCGGATGCCGATGCGCGCCGGCTGGTGCGCCTGATCGCGGGGATCCCCGTCAAGATCAACCTGATCCCGTTCAATCCCTGGCCCGGCGCGCCCTACGAGCGCTCTGACCCCGACCGGATCGAGGCCTTCGCGCGCATCGTCAACAAGGCGGGCTATGCCAGCCCGGTCCGCACCCCGCGCGGCGAGGACATCATGGCAGCCTGCGGTCAGCTCAAGAGCGCATCGGAGCGGGTCCGCGTTACAGGTCGTCTCAATCGAGCCTGAGGATCGTGCAGTTCCGGCCCGCGGCCTTGGCCGCGTAAAGCGCGGCATCCGCGCGCTTGGCGAAGATGAGCAGGCTGTCGCCGTCCTTGCGCTCCGCCACGCCGAACGAGGCGGTGATGACACCGAGCGGCTCGCCATCCTTCTTGCGGTTCCAGCGCGCCGCCGCCAGGGCGATACGGATATCTTCGGCGATGCGAACCGCCGCCTCGTTGTCCGTTCCCGTCAGCAGAAGCGCGAACTCCTCGCCGCCCCAGCGCGCGGGATAGCCCGTCGGACCCGCGCCCTTCTTCAAAAGGCTCGCCACCATGCGGATCACGCTGTCGCCGATGTCGTGACCATGGGTGTCATTGATCGATTTGAAGTGATCGATGTCGATCATCACCAGGCAATCGCGGGACGCCTCGTCGAACGGCCGCGCGAATGTCCGGTGCAGACGCCCGTCGATCGCGCGGCGATTCGGCAGTTTCGTGAGGTGGTCGGTATTGGCCTCCTCCATGTGCCGCTCCAGATCGCGCTCCAGCTCGCTGAGCCGCCCCGACGTCAGGCGAAGCGTCTCGCGCAAGCGGTTGTTCGCTGCCAGCTGCCGCAAGCCGATCTCGCGGATCTGACCCGCCGATTCCACGACGAATTGTAGGCTCGGTGCCCGTTTCAGCCCGTCGGTCAGGCGGGTGAGTTCGGTCTTCACCGCTCCGCCGGCCTCGAGGCCGGCGCG
Organism: Rhodobacterales bacterium; assembly: GCA_038209095.1. Classification (GTDB taxonomy): domain Bacteria; phylum Pseudomonadota; class Alphaproteobacteria; order Rhodobacterales; family Rhodobacteraceae; genus Amaricoccus. The sequence goes on along the minus strand of JBBQYB010000001.1, from coordinate 61,214 downwards.
CACCACGTCCGTGACCTGCTCGACCTCGTGGCTCAGCCCGGTCCCGACCTCGCTGATGCCAAGGGCCCTCTGGCCCCCCGGGAGATAATCGCCATAAAGGCGCAGGACGATCGACTGGCTCAGCGCACCCCGGTTCAGTTCGCCCGCGAAGGCCAGGTTCAGCGCCTGGTTCACCCCCAACAGATAGACATAGACGGTCTCGTAGACCGCCGGTACCGGATGGATCTTGTGCTTCACGCAAAACGCGATCGTGGCCTGGGGCAGTTCCGCCACGGGCACCCCGCTGGCTCCCGGTGCGGGTTTCGGGTCCTGCACGTCCGTCGCACGGCGATTGAAAAGCGTCATGCCCCTGTCCCCCCTTCCCGATGGCCCGGATGGGCAATATCGTCTCGCCCTATCGTCTCATGTAAACCTGGCCTCCTTGCGGAACGCCTAAGGAACGTCGTCCGAAATGCCGGCAATTTGCGCAAGCCCCAGCGCATCCTGTCCACACCGGCCTGCGAATGCACTTGGATCAGCGGAAATTCGCTTGCCAAAACATGATTTTTTAGGATTCGTTTAACCTTGTAGGGCAGAAAGCACCGAAGCCCGAATGGGTCGGTCAAATCAAGCGAGCAGGCACATGACATCTTCCCCCGAACCTCGACACGACCACCGGCTGGACGGGCTCACGCGACGCGGCCTGCTCGGGGTCGGTGCGGGGCTGATGAGCGTCGCGGCCGTGCCGGCGCTCGCCTCCACCGCCCCTCTGGTTCCGCTCGGCCCGCGTGCCACCCATGTGGTCGTCTCCAAGCCGCTGCGGGTGCTGGAGCTGCGCCGCGGAAAGGAGATCCTCAAGCGCTACCGGGTGGACCTCGGGTTCAGGCCCGACGGCCACAAGACCCGCTCGGGCGACGGTCGGACGCCGGAGGGCCAGTATTGGATCGACCGGCGGAACCCCCGCAGCGAGTTCTTCCTCTCGCTCGGCATCACCTATCCGAATGCCCGGGACATGGCCCAGGCGCGCGCCTTGGGCGTCGATCCCGGTGGCGACATCTTCATCCACGGCGAACCAATGCGCGGCCCCAAGGGTGCCGACCGCGACTGGACGGCCGGATGCATCGCGGTGACGAACGCCGAGATGGAGGAGATCTGGTCGATGACGCCGACCGGCGTGCCGATCACCATCCTCGGCTGAAGCGTATCAGGGGTTCAGCTTCCGAGAAGCTGGACCCACCACAGTTTGCCGCCCTGGTCCTGATGCCAGCCGAGGCCGAGACCTCTGGCAGACGGCTCCATGATGATCCGGCGCGTGTCCGGGACGTCGAGCCAGTAACCGAGCACCGTCAGATCGCTGTCGGCGCCCTCGAAGATGTTCTCGCCGACGATCTCGCCGCGATACCCTGCCCGAAACCCGCGTTCGCGCCAGCTCGTGAGGTCCGATCCGAAATGCCAGGCACGCCGCTGCACGGACATGTCGCGGGCATGGGTATCGGCCGCGGCATTGAGTTCGGCCGACAATTGCACCGGCTGCAAGCCCTGCTGCGCGCGAGCCGCGTTCACCGCATCGAGATGGCGCAGCCGGATCGGAGCGACATCCGCCTGGGAGAGCCGTGCGACGCCACCCGGCGTGGGGCTCGGGGCACTGGCGCAGGCCCCGAGAGCGAGGAGCAGCGCAAGCAGGAGGACGGGAGCACGCAACATCGACATATCCGGCAAATCGTTATCCGATTTCAAGGCTTACTGGCTTTCCGGCCGCCCTTCAAATGCAATCGCGTCGGGAACTCTGCGGGCCTTGATGGAGTTGTGAGTTGCGAGGCGCGGTGACAGGTCCTACACGTCGAGTAGGCGTGCAACTGTAGAGAGGTAATATGTCAAAGAACTGGATGCGGAATGTCAGCCGTCGCGAATTCGGTCGAAGCGTTTTCGGAATGGCCGTAGCGGCCGCAGCCTTCTGCGCCAGTGGTTCCGCCTTTGCGCAGACTGCGGATCCCCTGCGCGATTTCGTCCCCGACGACATGGACAAGCCGCGGCTTCTGCGCCGGGTCTCTGGTGCCACGAGCCGCAACTGGCAGGACTTCTTCGACTCCATCGAGAGGGACGCCATGCTGGCGGACGTCAACGATCGGACGCTGCATTACTGGGGCTCCGACGGGTTTTACCGGATCTATCCGACGTCCGTTCCTATGAACGGCGATCTCACCCGCCGCGGCCGGACGACGGTGACGCTCAAGCGTCCCGATCCCGAATGGCGTCCAACGACGAACATGCTTCAGCGCAATCCCGATCTTCCCACGTACGTCGGCCCGGGCCCGGACAACCCTCTCGGGATCCGGGCTCTCAATCTGGGCTTTCCCGGGGCCTACCGCATCCATGGTACGAACGACATCCGCAAGATCGGGCGTCAGTCGTCGAATGGCTGTATCGGCCTCTTCAACGAGCATATCCTAGAGGTTTATGACCGTGCTCAGGTCGGAACTCCGGTGTTGCTCATTTGACAACATTCGGGATTTACTCAACCTGCCGTGTTTCCTCGATTGAACATGCGGCGCGATGTTGGGTAAGGTTCGAGCATTAGCTGGTCCGCTCGCAGGTCCGGACGAGCTAGCAGTTTCGCAGACCCGCACCTTTTTGGAGGACAACAATGAAACTTATCGTAAGCACTGCGGCCGCGCTCCTGCTCGCCGGTCAGGCATTCGCCGGCGCCCTCGTCTTCGAAGCCCCGGTTGAAGAAGAGATCATCGTTGCTGAGCCCGCCCCGGAGATGGGCGGCTTCAATGCTGCCTGGATCATCCCGGTCATCGGCCTTGCCGCCGTCGCCTATGCGATTTCGAACGACGACTCCTGATTTGAGTCTGCTTGCCCGGTCCGGGCAAGGCTCCTTCAGCGCACCGTCATCGGTGCGCTGACCTCCCAAACTGTGTGAATTGATGCAAGCGGCGGAAACGTCGCTTTTTTTTGCGCCTTACGACAGGTGAGTCTTTTAACGGGTGTGTTGCACGTCCGTAAATTGGGGCCTCAGCTCCGCCGCCCCGTGTACGGAATGATGATCTCGAGATCGATCATGCCCTGCTGTGGGCCCAGCCATTGCAGACTGCGCCAGACGAACCCGGTCTGGGTATCGGCGAAATGCAGGTTGTCGAACGTGCCCGTTTCGCCCACGCAGGTCTCCGTCACCTCGACGCCGCGCTGGGGCTTCTCGAAAATCACGATGTCGCGGACGTCCCCGAAAGCAAAGCTGCAGTCGAAGGTCTCGATGCGCCCCTGCGGCGCGAAGGCTGAAAATTCGTAACTGCGCTGAACCGACGCTGGCCACTGGCCCGGGGAAATCGCCTGGACCAGAGGATCGGGACGGCTCGAAAGCGCCGACAGCAGATCCCACCCCAATCCCCGTGACCCGGTTATCGAGGATCCGCGCAAGGTTAGCGTCTGACGATTACCGGACGCGAAGGTGACGTGGCCGCCGTTGTCGCTGGCCGCAAAGAGGAACGTCGGGCGCTCGTCCTTGACCAGCCGCGCGCGGATGGTCGCCACATCGGCGCGGGTCAGGGATGCCCGCGTCAGAGGCGGGCCGGCGGGGCGCGCGGGGGCCTCGGGGCCGGCTCCGGGCACGATCTCACTGACCGCCGCACTGACTATGGGGTTGACCTGCCCATTGCTGCACCCGGCAAGGCCGAGGCAGATCGCTGCAATCAGGGACCGTCTCATTGCCAGAAACTCCCCCAGTTGCGCGACAGACGGTTTCGGTCGTGATCGCGCACGATCGGATAGAGTTCATTCGAAATATCGAGCTGCGCACCGCCGTCGCGTGACACCGACTGCAGATCGATCGCGTTGTTGGCCCGCGTCTCGAAGGGCACGGTCCAGCGGAACGGGATCTCGACGCTCACGCCCTTGTCGAAGCTGCCCTCGCCGAAGTCCTCCTCGGTGACGTCCGTCAACGTGAAATAGGCGCCGACAGCCCAGCCGTTCGGGAACCGTCGCGTCATTGTCACCGTGCCGCCCCAGTCTCCCGCAAGGTAACGGCCGGCATCGAGCTGCGCCTCCAGCCCGTAGAACCCGGTGTCCCAATACAGCGACGCATGGCCCGTCACGACATCATAATCGTAATAATCAAAGCCGAACGGATCGTCGTAGTCGCGCTGGGCGACCCAGTTGAGATCGGCCCCGACCCCCCAGCTCTGGTCCACGGGCTTCCACAGGACCTCGGCCCCGACCCCGCCATACATCCGCTCGAGAAGCCCCAGCGACGTGCGTCCATAGACGTCGTCGCTCAGCTTGAACAGGTAATCGACGGTCAGCTGTGGCAGCTTCGGGTTGTAGCCTGCGAAATATCGCGGCGAATCTGATCGAACCGGCGGCAATTCGGACTCCGACGGGCCCGGGTCGTCCGGGATGTTCAGGAACGGCTGGCTCACCTCAGCCGTCATCGACAGCCCGGGCCGCAAGTTGATCGTTCCTCGCGCGTCCACGTTCAGGCCGATGCGGATCGGATCGCCCGGCGTGAGCAGCGTCAGGAACGGCGCGGGTGCGATGCTCCAGACGAACTCGGGATAGGCGTCCCGCTGCCAGCTGTCCGCCGGCATGCTTGGCGTCGCCGCCACCACTCCGGTCGTCTCCCAGCTGTCCTCTCCGGCGTTGGGTCGGTCCACCTGGCGTTCGAAGTCGGTGCGTGCGATCACGACGGTGCTGGTGCGCACCCCCTCACGCATCAAGGTCAGGCGCAGCGTCTCAACTGAGGCCGGCAGGCCCGCAGCAAGCACGCGCGTCGTCCGCCCAAGCGCCTTCGGATCGCTCTGAAACCGCAGGTTCTCCAGGGCGACCTCGACACCCTGTCCGTCCGGGTCCGCACTGAACCCCTCGAGCCGGATGCCCTCCGCTTGAAGAACCTCCGCCAGAGCGACAGCGATCTGATCGCGCGCCTGCGGGTTGCCTGCCCAGTTCACCCCGTCCGGCGCACTCGCTGCCCGCGCATTGACCGGCAAGGGGCCGGTGCCCAGATCCGGCGGCACCAGCGGACGGTTCGGATTGCCGCTGATTGCGATATTGAACCCGAGTTCCGTCCCGTACATGTAATAGCCGCCGAACGTGATGCCGGGTCGGATGCGATACTCCACCCCCACATTCACCTGCGAGCCGGGATCGAAGCTGGCCGCCGGGCTGCGCTGCTCGCGCTCATACGCGTCCGACGAGTACTCCAGCTTCACCGACAACTTGTCGATGGGCGTGCGCCATTCGACGCCCCCGAAAACCCCCATATCCTCGCCGCGAAAGAACGTGTCGAGCGACAGCTTGCCGCCTTCGCCAAAATCGTTCTCGCGGTCGCAGGCCCCGTCCGCAATCGAGCAGAACGGATTGGAGATGGTGTTCTTGCCCGCGAGCCGCCCCCAGCCGAGCCCGGCGGTCAGCGTGAAGTCCGCCAGCGTCTTCGTCGCCACCAGGTACTCGCCGGAATAGACGCCCGTTCCGAGAAAATCGCGAAACCCGAGCGCCACCTCGGGCGTCCAGCGGTGCAACTCCCCCTCGCGCAGCAACGTGAACTGCACGTCGAAACTCCGATCGAACAGGTCGTACTCCGGATCATAGATGCCGGTGTCCCGGTCCGTCTGCCCCCAGTTGTCGATGGTCGAATAGCGGATCGCGGCACTAATGCGCGGCAGCACCTGAAAACTGAAGTTGCGCCGCTGAGTCTCGCCGAAATAGCTGTAAGATAGCCCGATCTGGCCGTCCGGCTGGCTCTGGGCAGTCGGCATGTCGATCAGCCCGGTCATGCCATAGAGATTGAGGCTCGGCCGGAGCGTCTCCGGCAACGCCGGGGTGGTCAGCGCCATGACGGAGATGGACGAGAGCAACGCAGCCCGCCCCCAAGCGCGTCCGCGCCCTGTCCCCGTGATCCTCTTCCCGTTCATCAGGCTGCTCAGGCCCCTTCGCTTTTCCAGAATCTAAACGCGGTTTGCCGGCGAAAGGCCAGTCCGAAACGCGTCCGCACTAATTTCAGCGAAAATCGTGATCCCCTGTCCTCACCCGCCCGCCGCGAGGATCCCCCGCAATCCGGCCCGATAATCCGGAAATTGCAGGTCCACGCCCAGCCGGTCGCGCAGCCGCGCATTCGAGACGCGCTTGCTCTCGGCATAAAAGCTGCGCGCCATGGGCGACAGGTCCGCAGTCTCGAAGGGCGTGTCCGGCGGGACAGCGATGCCCAGCAATTCTGCCGCGAAAGCGATGACGTCCTGAGGCGGGGCGGGCAGGTCGTCCGCGACGTTCCAGACGGCCGCCGGCTCCGGCCGCGCGATCGCCGCCGCGAGGCTGCGCGCGATGTCCTCCACATGGATGCGGCTGAACACCTGCCCGGGCTTCACGATGCGCGGCGCGCGCCCCTCGCGAAGCCTGTCGAACGCGCTGCGGCCGGGGCCATAGATCCCGGCGAGCCGGAACACCTCCACCCGCAGGCCCGCCTCCAGCCAGGCACGCTCCGCCGCGACCCGCCACCGGCTGCGGGCGTTGATCGGGTGCGGGGCGTCGTCTTCGGTCACCCAACCTCCCGCCCGGTCGCCATAGACGCCGGTGGTCGACAGATACCCGATCCAGTCCGGCTTCCTCGCAGCCAAGGCCGGTCCGTGCCGGGCGAGCGTCGGATCCTCCGGCCCCTCGGGGGCGAGCGACACCAGCACGTGGGTTGCCTGCGCGACCGCCGTGTCCACGGCCGCTCGGTCTGCCCAATCCAGCGGCGTGACGCCCGCGGCCCGCATCTCCACCGCACGCGCTGCCGAACGGGTCGTCCCGAAACGTTCCCAGCCCGGTCCGAGGCTTGATGCCAGCGCCGCCGCCGAGTAGCCATGTCCAAGCGTCAACAGCATGGGCCGGGTCATCGGGAAGCCCCACGCGTCCAGCGGTATCCAGCACCCGAGGGGAGCGGCCATCCATGCACAAGGGTCTTCTGGCGCTCGCCCTGCTTGGTGCAGCCCCCGCCCTCGGCGCGGACATCCGCTCTCCCGAGGCCTGCGTGTCCGCAATCGCGACCGATCCGTCCGCCGCGCGCGAGGAGGCCGCGGTCTGGACCCGGCTCGGCGGCGGCACGCCCGCCGAGCTTTGCGAGGCCGCGGCGCTCGAGGCGCTCGGGGCCTTCGCGAGTGCAGCGACCTTGCTGACCCGCCTCGGCGAGGATCGCAATCGCGCCCATCCGCTCGGCCTGCGGGTCACCATCCTGGAGGACGCGGCCCGTCTCTGGCTGGCGGCGGATCGCCCGGAGGTCGCGCGCCGGATCCTCGATGCGCTGGACCGCATCACCGAACAGGGATCCGCCCGCATCCGGCTCGATGCGCGCATCGCCGCAACTGAGGGCGACTGGCCAAGGGCCCTCGCACGCCTCGACACCATTCTGGCCACCGATCCGAACGACGATGTCGCCCGTGCCCAGAAGGCCGCGGCCCTGCGCCGCGCCGGCGATCCCGATGCGGCCCTGATCGAGGCGCACGCCGTGCTCGCCCGGTCCCCCGATCAGCCGGAAGCGCTGTTCGAGGCCGGGGCCGCATCGGCCGAGACCGGCGATACAGCCGCCGCAAGAGTTCATTGGCTGCACCTGATCACCGTCCATCCGGATCACGCTCTGGCCGCATCCGCGCGACGCAATGTCGCCGCCCTCAACTGAGCCGCCCGAGGGCCCAGCCCGCCGCATCCCGCACACCCGGATCGGTGTCGTCCGTGTGACGCGCCGCCGCCGGCCGCAAACCCGGATCGCCCGAATTTCCGATGGCATAGAGTACGTTTCGCAGGAACCTGTCGCGTCCGATCCGCTTGATCGGCGAGCCCGCAAAGACCTGCCGGAACGCGGCCTCATCCAGCCCCGCCAGATGGTCGAGCTTCGGGCAGGCAAGCTCGATGCGCGCCCAGTATCCTGCCTCGCGCGCTTCCGCCGCGAACTTGTTCCAGGGACAGACGGCGAGGCAATCGTCGCACCCATAGATGCGGTTGCCCATCGGCCCGCGAAATTCCTCGGGGACCGGGCCTTTGTGCTCGATCGTCAGATACGAGATGCAGCGGCGCGCATCGAGCCGCCAGGGCTCCGGGAATGCCTGCGTTGGACAGATGTCGAGACAGGCGCGGCAGGAGCCGCAATGCTCGACCTCCGGCGCGTCGGGCGGCAGATCCAGCGTCGTGAAGATCGACCCCAGAAAGAACCAGTTCCCCAGATCGCGCGACAGCAGGTTCGTGTGCTTGCCCTGCCACCCGAGGCCCGCCGCCTGGGCCAGTGGCTTTTCCATGACCGGGGCGGTGTCGACGAAGACCTTGATCTCGGCACCCGTCTCCGCCACCAGCCAACGCCCCAGCCGCTTCAGCCGTTTTTTTACCAGATCGTGGTAATCCGCGCCCCTCGCATAGACGCTGATCGAGCCGCGGTCGCGCATCTCGATCAGGCTCAGCGGATCGACATTGGGCGTATAGACCTCCGCGAGCATCAGGACGGAACGCGCGGCGGGCCAGAGCGCGTTCGGGGCGCTGCGCCAACCCATGCGCTCGGCCATCCAGTCCATCTGCCCGTGAAACCCCGCACCCACGAAACCGCCCAGATCCCGCGGGGCCTGCGGGATGGCGTCGGGCGCACAGACCCCCATCGCGGAAAAGCCCTCCTCCAGGGCGCGGGCTCGGATCCGGCGGGCAAGTTCGGCCGGCCCGCCCGCCGCCACGTCAGAAATCCAGATCGGCGTAATGCTGCGGCGGGGTAAATCCCGGCACCAGATCCGCGAGGATCGAGCGGAAGGCCGGCCGCGACTTGATCTTGGAATACCAGTCGTGCAGTCCCTGATTGCGGGTCCAGTCCACGTCGCCGACATAGTCGAGACAACTCAGATGCGCCGCGGCCGCAAAATCCGCGATGGTCATCTGGTTGCCCGCCAGCCAGCGGCGATGATCCATCAGCCAGCCGATGTAGTCGAGGTGATACTTGATGTTGCGGCTGCCGGCCTTGATGTTCTCGGATTCCGGATAGCCTGCCTTCGACAGCTTCTTGTTCACGCGCTCATAGATCAGGTTCGCCGTGACTTCGCGATGAAACTTGTCGTCGAACCACGCGGTCAAGCGGCGGGCCTCGGCCCGGACGCCGGGATCCTTCGGCAACAGCGGCGGCTCGGGCTGGGTCTCCTCCAGATACTCGAAGATCGCACTGCTGTCGGCCAGAACTACATCGTCGATCTTCAGCACCGGCACCTGTCCCGCCGGGTTCATGCGCAGAAAATCCATGCGCCGCTCCCAGGGTTTCTCCTCGACCAGCTCGACCTCGATCTTCTTCTCGGCCAGGACCAGGCGGATCTTGCGGCAGAACGGCGACAAGGGCTGATGGTAAAGACGGCGCATTCGACTGCCCCTTGGCGGATCACCGGCGTGTTATCGACCCAAAACGCCGCGCTTTCAACCCGAAGGATGTTGCCCCGAGCGGTTTACGTCTCCACAGCCTGCCCGAAGACCGCGATCACATGACCCAGTACCGCCGCCCGGAGGAAACACGCCGCGCGCCCGTCCGCCAGGATCGTTCCCGCCCCGCTCTCGATGGCCGCTCCCCGCCGGGCGATGAACCCCGTGCCCGAGACCGGCGAGCGCCCTTTCGGGTCAGGCAGGACCGCCATCAGCCGCGCCGCCCGACGTGGTCCCAGATCTGCCGCCGGCAACCCCCAATAGTGCTGCGCCGCCGCCTCGACCCCAAAGACGCCTGCATCGAATTCGGCGACATTGAGATAAACCTCGAGGATGCGTCGCTTGGTCCACAGCGTCTCTATGAGCAGCGTGAACCCCGCTTCCAGCCCCTTGCGCGTCCAGGATCGCCCTTGCCACAGGAACACGTTCTTGGCCACCTGCTGGCTGATGGTCGATCCCCCACGCAGCCTGTCCGTGTCCGCCAGTGCTGCCCGGATCCCATCGAGATCAAAGCCCCAATGCCGGCAGAAATTCGCGTCCTCCGCCGCCACGGCGCTGAGCGGCAGATGCTCCGACATCGCGCCAAGAGGCACCCAGTCCCGGTCGATGGCCCCCAGCCGTTGCCACTCCGACACCATGTGCCAGTTCAGCGACGGGTTCACGAACCTTAGCACCATCGTGACCAACATGGCCAAGGCCAGCGCCCCGAACAGGCTCCGCAGGACCAGCCGCCATGTCCGGACTATCAGGCGACTGATCGCACGCAAGACAGCCCTTCCGAACCAGGATGCCCTCTAGACGGCACCGGCCCCGTCCGCCGCTAACCGGTCCCGGAAGGCGGCGTCACGCCCTCAGGCCGAGGCCGCCTCTGCCGCATCGCTGATCGGATGCGGCAGGCGGTTGAGCATCTCCTTCGGCACGATCTGCCGGAACCGCGGCAGCGCGTCCTCCCAGTTACGCAGGATGTCGGCCGCCCGGGGGCTGCCGGTCTCCGCCAGGTGCTGCGCCACCAGATCCCGCAGGACCGTCTCCCAGTGGCTGGCCTCCACGCGCACGGCGATCACAGTCTCACCGTTCAGGCGCAGGCTCAACTCACCCTCCCGGTCATAGAGGAACGCCATCCCCCCGGTCATGCCGGCCCCGAAGTTGTCGCCGATCCGCCCGAGGATCACCGCGACCCCCCCGGTCATGTACTCGCAGCCGTTCGAGCCGCAACCCTCCACGACCACGTTCGCGCCGGAGTTGCGCACGCAGAACCGCTCGCCTGCCCGGCCGTTGGCGAACAGATGTCCCGCCGTGGCACCATACAGCACCGTGTTGCCGATGATCGCGTTCTCGTGCGGGATCAGCGGGCTGCCCAGCGGCGGGCGCACCACAATGGTGGCCCCCGACAGGCCCTTGCCGACATAGTCGTTCGCCTCGCCCGAGACCTCGATCTTGAGGCCCGGTGCTGCAAAGGCGCCGAGCGACTGCCCGGCCGATCCCGACAGCTTGATCGTCAGATGATCGGGCTGCAGGCCGTTGCGCATCCCGAAGCGCTTGACGATGTGGCTCGAGACGCGCGTGCCGATGGAGCGCAGCGTGTTGCGCACCGCATAGGACAGCTGCATCTTCTCGCCGTCCTTGAAGAACGGATCGGCATCCTGGACGATCTGCGCGTCGAGCGTGTCCGGCACCACCTGCCGGGGACGCAGGCGGTCGTACTTCACCGGACCATTGGTCACGCGGATCAACAGCGGGTTCAGATCCAGATCGTCGAGATGTGCGGCCCCCCGGCTGACCTGCGACAGCAGGTCCGAACGCCCGATCACCTCCTCGATCGACCGTGCGCCGACGCTCGCCAGGACCTCGCGCACCTCCTCGGCATAGAACGAGATCAGGTTCACAACCTTGTCCGCCGTGCCGGTGAATTTCTCCCGAAGCGCCGGATCCTGCGTGCAGACGCCCACGGGACAGGTGTTCGACTGGCACTGCCGCACCATGATGCACCCCATGGCAACCAGCGCCGCCGTGCCGATACCGAACTCTTCCGCTCCCAGCATCGCCGCGATGACGATGTCGCGCCCGGTGCGCAACCCGCCGTCGGTGCGCAGGATCACCCGGTCGCGCAGGTTGTTGATCGTCAGGACCTGATGCGCTTCCGTCAGCCCCATCTCCCAGGGCAGGCCCGCATACTTGATCGAGGTCACAGGGCTCGCCCCGGTCCCGCCGTTGTGCCCCGAGATGAGGATCACGTCGGCCTTTGCCTTCGCCACCCCGGCCGCGATGGTGCCCACCCCGGATTGCGACACCAGTTTCACGCAGACCTTGGCGCGCGGGTTGATCTGCTTAAGGTCATAGATCAGCTGCGCGAGATCCTCGATGGAATAGATGTCGTGATGCGGCGGGGGCGAGATCAGCGTGACCCCCGGCGTCGAATGGCGCAGCCGCGCGATCAGCTCGGTCACCTTGATGCCGGGCAACTGCCCACCCTCGCCGGGCTTTGCACCCTGCGCCACCTTGATCTCCAGTTCCTCGCACTGGTTGAGGTATTCGGCCGTCACCCCGAAGCGCCCGGACGCCACCTGCTTGATCTTTGCACTGGCGTTGTCGCCGTTCGGCATGGGCAGGAAATGCGCCGGATCCTCGCCGCCCTCGCCGCTGTCGGATTTGGCCCCGATGCGGTTCATGGCGATGTTGAGCGTCTTGTGCGCCTCCGGGCCCAGCGCCCCGAGGCTCATGCCGGGTGTTACGAACCGCTTTCGGATCGCAGTGATGCTCTCCACCTCCGACAACGGCACGGGTGCGAGGTTCGGAGTGAAGTCCAGCAGGTCGCGCAGGTGGATCGGCGGCAAAGACTGCATCTTCGCCGAATACTGCGTCCACAGCTTATAATCGCCCCGCGAACAGGCCGCTTGTAGCATATGCATCGCCTGGGCTTCCCAGGCGTGGCTCTCGCCGGTACGGCGCGCCTTGTAGAACCCACCGATGGGTAGAACGCTGTCGCCCGCACCGAACCCGCGATCATGCGCCCGCGAAATCTGGCTCTGCAAGCCCGCGACCCCGATACCCGAGATCCGGCTCGCCATGCCGGGGAAATACTCTGCCACCATGGCGCGGCTCAATCCCACCGCCTCGAAGTTCAGCCCGCCGCGATAGCTCGAGATGACCGAGATGCCCATCTTCGACATGATCTTGAGCAGACCCTGGTCGATGGCCATGCGGTAGCGCGCCATGGCCTCGTCGAGCGTGCCCTCGATCAGGCCCCGCGCGATCCGGTCGGCGATGGAATCCTCCGCCAGATACGGGTTCACCGTGGTGGCCCCGCAGCCGATCAGCACGGCGAAATAATGCGGGTCGATGCATTCGGCCGACCGCACGTTCACCGAGGTAAACGTACGCAATCCCGTGCGGGTCAGGCAGGCATGCACCGCACTCGTCGCGAGGATCATCGGCATCGGCACCCGGTCCGCAGCCTGCCTGTGATCGGTCAGCACGATGTGGTTGGCCCCCGCGCGCACGGACTCCTCGGCCTCGTCGCGGATGCGCGCCAGACCCTCGCGCAGGGCCCCCTCGCTGTCGCCCGCCGGAAAGGTGCAGTCGAGTTCCACCACCGCCGCGCCGAAATGCCGGACCATCGCCGCGAACCGCGCGTTCGACACGAACGGGCTCTCGAGTTGCAGGATCTCGGTCTGGCTGTTGTCCTGGTCCAGCACGTTCTTGAGGTTGCCGAACCGCGTCTTGAGGCTCATCACCCGGTGCTCGCGCAGGCTGTCGATCGGCGGGTTGGTCACCTGGCTGAAGTTCTGCCGAAAAAAATGGCTGAGCGGACGGTATTTGTCTGACAGCACCGCCGGCGGCGTATCGTCCCCCATGGAGCCGATGGCCTCCTTGCCGTCCTCGGCCATCGCATGGAGGATGATCTCCAGTTCCTCGATGGTATAGCCCGCGGCGACCTGACGCCGGCGCAGGTCAGGCCCGGAGAACAGCGCCGTCTCCGTCGCACCCGACGTGATCTCCTCGAGATCCGTGATCGATCCGACCCAGTCGCCGAAAGGCTGGCTCGCTGCCAGCAGGTCCTTGATCTGGGCATCGTGATAGAGCCGACCCTCGGCCATGTCGACGCCGATCATCTGCCCAGGCCCGAGCGCACCCTTCTCGATCACCGTCATCGGATCGGTCGGCACCATGCCCGCCTCGGAGCCCGCGATCACCAGCCCGTCGCCAGTCACCACATAGCGCATCGGCCGCAGCCCGTTGCGGTCGAGCCCGCCGCAGACCCAGCGCCCGTCGGTCATGGCGAGGGCGGCCGGCCCGTCCCAGGGCTCCATCACCGCGTTGGAATAGGCATACATCGACACCCAGGCCTCAGGCATTTTGGTCGCGATCTTCGACCAGGCCTCCGGCACCAGCATGGTCTTCGCCATCGGCGCCGCCCGTCCCGCCCTCACCAGCACCTCGAAGACGTTGTCGAGGGCAGCACTGTCGGATCCGCCCGCCTGCACGATCGGCTTGATGTCCTCCGCGAGGTCCCCGAAGTAGTTCGACGCCATGCGGATCTCGTGGCTCCGCATCCAGTTCAGGTTGCCCTTGAGCGTGTTTATCTCGCCGTTGTGCGCCAGCATCCGGAACGGCTGCGCCAGCCACCAGCGCGGAAAGGTGTTGGTGGAATATCGCTGGTGATAGATCGCAAACGCGCTCTCGAACCGCAGGTCCTGCAGATCCGGATAGAACACGCTGACCTCTTCGGCCAACATCATGCCCTTGTAGATGATCGACCGGCAAGACAGCGAGCAGATGTAGAAATCCCGTATCCCCGTGCCCGCCTTCTCGATCCGCCGCCGGATCACGTAGAGCTCGCGCTCGAAGCTCTCCTCGTCCAGCCCCTTCGCGTTCGAGATCAGGATCTGCTCGATCTCCGGCCGCGTCGCATTGGCCTTGTCTCCCAGACAGGCGATGTCCACCGGCACGTGCCGCCAGCCATAGATGTAATGCCCCATCCGCAGCACCTCGGCCTCGACGATGGTGCGCGCGGCCTCCTGCGCCGCGAAGTCGTTGCGCGGCAGAAAGATCTGCCCCACGGCCAGCGTCTCGCCTCGCGGCGAATGCCCAGTCCGCTTGACCTGCTCCTCGAAGAACGCCTTCGGGATCTGCACGTGGATGCCTGCCCCGTCGCCGGTCTTGCCGTCCGCATCCACCGCGCCCCGGTGCCAGATGGCACTCAGCGCCTGGATGCCGTTCTCCACCACCGACCGGCGCGGCTTGCCGTCGATGGCCACCACGAACCCCACGCCGCAGGCATCGCGCTCGTCCTCGGCGCGGTACATCCCGACGGCTTCCATGCGGGCGCGCAGGGCGTCCTGCTCCTCGACCCAGGCGGCGTCGTACTTGGTCATTGCGGTCTCCCTCGGATCGGCTCACGGACGGCGCACCGCCCGATCGACAGGTCAGCTTGCGGGGCGCGGCCGGTTCGGCACGCCCCCGGTCTCATTCCGCGGCGAGGCTCGCACCCCGGTCCAGCCGGCGCAGGATGCTCTCCGCGGCCTCGCGCCCGTCCCTAATCGCCCAGACAACCAGGCTCGCGCCGCGCACGATGTCGCCGACCGCATAGACGCCGGGCAGGCTGGTCTCCTTCGTCTCGAAATCGGCCTTGATCGTGCCCCAGCGGGTCACCGCCAGTTCCGGCACGCCCCAGAGCCCCGGCAGGTCCTCCGGCTCGAATCCCAGCGCCTTGATCACCAGATCGGCGGGTTCCGTGTAATCCGCGTCCGGGATCTCCTCCGGGGCCTGCCGCCCCGTCGCGTCGGGCGCGCCCAGCCGCATGCGCGCCACCCGCACGCCCGTGACCCTACCCTCGCCGATGAAGCCGCGCGGCATCGTCAGCCAGACGAACTCCACGCCCTCCTCCTCGGCGTTCGCCACCTCGCGCAGGCTGCCCGGCATGTTGGCCCGGTCGCGCCGATAGAGGCACTTGACCGATTTCGCGCCCTGCCGGATCGCCGTCCGCACGCAATCCATCGCCGTGTCGCCGCCGCCGATGACCACCACGGCCTTGCCTTCGGCATTCAGCGCGCCGCTTTCGAACGCCGGCACGTCGTCGCCGAACCCTTTGCGGTTCGACGCCGTCAGAAAATCGATGGCCGGCACCAGACCCTCGATCCCCGACCCCGGTCCGCCGAGATCGCGGTTCTTGTAGACGCCCGTGGCGATCAGCACCGCTTCATGTGCCGCGCGGATCTCCTCGAACCCGATGTCGACCCCAACCGTGCAGTTCAGTCGCAAGGCGACGCCGCCGTCGGTCAATTGCGCGTTGCGGCGCATGACCACGTCCTTCTCAAGCTTGAAACCGGGGATGCCGTAGGTCATCAGCCCACCTGCGCGGTCATAGCGGTCGTAGACCGTCACCTGCACGCCGGCTCGACGCAGCATGTCCGCGGCCGCGAGCCCGCCCGGTCCCGCGCCGATGATCCCTACGCTCTCGGGACGCTCCCGGCGCGGCTGGATCGGTTTCACCCAGCCCTGCTCCCAGGCGGTGTCGGTGATGTATTTCTCGACCGCGCCGATGGTCACCGTGCCGTGCCCCGACTGCTCGATCACGCAGTTGCCCTCGCATAGGCGATCCTGCGGGCAGATGCGGCCGCAGATCTCCGGAAAGGTGTTGGTCGACTGGCTGATCTCGTAGGCCTCCTCGAGACGGCCCTCGGCGGTCAGCTTCAGCCAGTCGGGGATATTGTTGTGCAGTGGGCAATGGGTCTGGCAATAGGGCACGCCGCACTGGCTGCACCGGCTCGATTGCTCGGCGGCCTTCTCGGCCGCGAACTGCCGGTAAATCTCGCCGAAATCCTCGGTGCGTTCAATCGCGCCCCGTTTCATCGGCATGTCCCGTCCTACCTTGACGAACCTGAGCATGACATTGCCGGCCATCGCGTCCCCCAGTCATATCCATGCGACAGAAAATTGCCCTGCCAGGGCGCTTTTGATCTAGGAAAGACCGCTACACCAAGCCTGCGGCAAAGAAAAGTCATTTGTACTGACCTATCTCACGGCGGAAATTTCACGAAACGATCGAGCGCCTGGCTCAGTCGAACCAGAAAGGGAAGGTGAACTGACCTTTATCAGACCGGCGCCACCCCGCCGGTCGCCCAGAGCCCCAGCAATGCCGCGGATCCGACGACGATGCGCCACCATCCGAAAAACGCATAGCCCCGGCGCGACACGAAATCGAGCAGACGCCGCACCACGAAGATCGCGGCGATGAAAGCCGTGACGAATCCCACGGCGATCACCGCCGCGTCGTCGAAGGTCAGCACGTCGCGGTTCTGGAACAGATCGTATGTGAATGCCCCCGCCATGGTGGGCATCGACAGAAAGAACGAAAATTCCGCCGCCGACCGCTTGTCGGCCCCGAGCAGCAGCGCGCCGACGATTGTCGAGCCCGACCGCGAGACGCCCGGAACGAGAGCCAGGCACTGCACGAGTCCGATCTTGAACGACAGGCTCAGCGGAAACTCCATGACGTCATCAAAGCGTGGGGCCGCCGTGCGGCGGTCCGCCCAGATCAGAATGATCCCGCCGAGGATCAGCATCACCGCGATCAGGACCGGCGTCTCGAACAGCACCGTCTTGATGATCTCGTGCCCGAGCGCGCCCAGGACGGCCGCAGGCAGAAAGGCCAGCAGGATGCCGGCCACGAATCGCCGCGTCTTTGGATCGGTCGGCAGATCCCGCGCGATCCCGAGCAGCCGGACGAAATAGACCGACAGGATCGCGAGGATCGCCCCGAACTGGATCAGCACCTCGAAGGTCTTGCCGGTGGACTCGAAGCCGAGGAAATGCCCCGCCAGAAGGATGTGCCCGGTGGAGGAGACCGGAATGAATTCGGTCAGCCCCTCGAGCACGCCGAGGAGGGCCGCCACGGCGATGGATTGCTCGGCCATGGGTCAGTCCCGCATCTGCGCTGCGGAATCCTTGATCGTCGCGTACTGTCCGGAGGGGCGGAAACTGTAGAGATAGCTCTCGAGGATCGCATCCATGCTCTGCGGCGTGATCCCGAGCTCAGCAAATCCCCGTGCGCCCGCGGCCACGACGTTGTCGCGCGCCAGCAGCCGGACCTGGTCGCGGGTAATGAGCTTGTTCGTAAAGAGCCCGAAACTGATCTTTTGCAACAGATCGAACCCCGCGCCCTGCGCCCGACCGAGCCAGAAGGGCAGCGCCACGATCATCCGGTTGCGGCGGATCACCGTCAGCATCCGCCGCATCAGGGCGCGAAACGTCGCGATGTCCGGGCCGCCGAGCTCATAGATCCCCGGGGCCACGTCGCGGGTCAGGGCGGCCTCCGCGGCCGCGGCGACATCGTCCACATAGACGGGCTGGAACTTCGTGTCGGGTCCCACCACGGGCAGCACCGGCGACAGGCGCGCCATCGCGGCGAATCGGTTGAAGAACTGGTCCTCGGCCCCGAAGACGATGGACGGACGCAGGATCACGGCCGCGGGAAATGCCCGTGACACGGCCGCCTCGCCCTCGGCCTTGGACCGCGCATAGCCGCTGTCACTCGTGGCATCGGCCCCGATCGCCGAGATCTGCACGAACTTTTGCGCGCCTTCCTCGGTGGCGAGCCGCGCGATGCGGGCCGCCCCCTCGTTCTGGACGCTCGAAAAGCCCTGGCGGCCTTCCTCGACCAGGATGCCGACGCAGTTCACCACGGCGACCGCGCCGGTGATGGCACGCCGCGTCGAGGCCTCGTCGCGGATGTTCGCCTGAACCGCCTCGACCTGTCCCACGGCACCATAAGTCCGCACGAAGATTGCCTCGTTGGGGCGGCGCACGGCGACCCGGACCCGCCAGCCCGCCCGGGCCATGCGTTGGGCTATGTAGCGGCCGACGAAGCCGGACCCCCCGAAAATCGTGACGATAGGGGCTGCGTTGAGCATGGCCTGTTCTCCTGACGCGACACCGACCGCAGTACCGCCTCGGGGGTATCCGGACAAGAATCAATTCCCCCACGTGCTGCGGCGCAACAGCCCGCCCTTAAACCATCGGTCCAGGGACGTTTCGAAAATCTTGCCAACTGGTTAAGAGAAATCATTTAATCTTGCAATATCAATGACATGGCGTTTTGTCCACGCGTGGACAGACGCGCCACACCGCGTCCCGACCCTGTCACCCGGCCGGCCCCGCCTCTTTTTTGCGGATCGCCGCATCGAGTGCCAGCACGTTTGCGGCCATCTTCTCGGAAGCGGCGTCGATCATCCGCCCGTCGAGCGCCGCGGCCCCCCGGCCCTCGGCCTCGGCCGCGCGCAGCGCCTCCACGATCCGCCGGGCATGACTGACTTCCGCCTCGGGCGGCGAGAAGATCTCGTTGGCGAGCGGCACCTGGCTCGGATGGATGGCCCATTTCCCCTCGCAGCCGAGGGCCGCCGCTCGCCGTGCGCCTTGCAGGAATCCGTCAGGATCCCGGAAATCCCCGAACGGCCCGTCCAGCGCCCGCAGCCCGTAGGCCCGGCAGGCGATGGCCATCCGGCTGATCGCGGCGTGCCACTGGTCCCCGGGATACTCGGGATTGAGCCCTCCGATGCTCGTCGTGCGCGCCCGCATAGACGCCGCATAATCCGCGACCCCGAAATGCAGCGCCTCCAGCCGCCCGCCGAAACGGGCAATCGCCTCCACGTTGGCCATGCCGAGCGCCGTCTCGATCAGGCCCTCCAGACCGACCCGCTTCGTCAGGCCCATCGCCATCTCGATCTGGTTGACCAGGGCCTCCACGACATAGAGATCCTCGGGCACCCCGACCTTGGGCACGATCAGCGTATCGACCTGCCCTCCGGCCTGCTCCATGATGTCGACGACGTCGCGGTACATGTAGGGCGTGTCGAGCCCGTTTATGCGCACCGACACCGTCTTGCCAAGGCCCGCCCAGTCGATGTCGTTCAGGGCCGCCACCGCGTTCCGGCGGGCCTGATCCTTCTCCGTCGGGGCGACGGCATCCTCCAGATCCAGAAGAACGCAATCTGCCCCGGTATTAGAGGCCTTGGCGATCATGGCCGGGTTCGACGCCGGCACCGCGAGTTCGCTGCGCTGGAGCCGCGGCCGGCGCAGCGGAAAGAAGCGGTGGCTCATCTTCGGGGGTCCTTTTCCTGAGCAACCGGCGGGATCGTCCAAACACCGTTAAGCATCCGGCACATTCCGCCGACTGACCGCTTGCGATCCGGGGCGCGCCAAGTCAAGGATGGCCCACTGGCACCGCGCGTGTCTTCTCCGGACACCTCTGAATGAGAAAAGGATTATCGAAATTCCGTCGCTCGGGGACGCTCGGCCTGCGATCAGGCGCGTGGACGCAGGCAGAAGTTCATGATATTTCTCGTTTTGGGAACACGGGCCCGGGATCGTCGTTGTACCGGGCAGGATCCGGTCTAGGGGCAGTCGGTCTGGGGAGCCTCGGGCACGCGGCATCGAACGTGCCTGCGGCCGAGCGATACTGATAGAGGCGCCTCGAAAGGTCGGAACCGTGTCCACTCCAGTCAATACCTACCGAGATCAGACCATCCGGTTGGACGGGCAGTCCTTCAAGGATTGCGCGTTCATAAACTGTCGTCTGATCTACTCAGGATCTGGGGAACTGTCCCTCGTCGGATGCAGTTTTAGCGGGTGCCGGTTCGACTTCGAAGGTGCAGCCGGAAATACGGTTGCGGTTCTGAATGCGATGGCGGGCGATCCCGGTCTCCGGGCCGCCTTGCCATTCATTATCCCTAATCTGGATCGTCGCAGGGCTATTCACTGACATCTTTGCATCTCCTGGCAGATCCTTAGCATGGCTTTGTGACCGTCGCATCGTCACGTCGGATACCGGCGATCTTCCGCCGAACCTGTCTACAAGGTGATAACCGCCCCGCTGACGCGGCGACGACACGAGCATCCTTCTGGTTAGATCTCGACGGTCCAGGGCACCGTCAGATGATGCTCCTCGAGGTTGACCTCCGGGCCGATCCGGTCGACGACGATGAAGCTCGCGGTGCGCCCCAGCGGAGTAAGGACGCCGTGCCACGTGTTTCGCAGATAGTTCACACCCTGACCCGGGGCGCTCAGGAAAGCCTGCGGCTGCCCCGGCCCGCCTGCCTCGTGAGGGGCCACGATCACAAGGAAGGGATCGGGAGACAGCGGGAAGAAGGCCTGACTGCCCAGCGGATGGCGCTCTAGCAATGTGAGGGCCAGCGGCATGGAATAGGGCTCGGAAAGGGCGATCGAGACGCCGATACGTCCGCCCGCCTGGCATTCGGTGCGGGCTAGATCGTGGAAACGCTGCGCCATGCCCCCGTTGAACGCGAAGCTGGGCGATCCTTCCGCCGCCAGCACGTCCCCGAAAGGCTCAAAGGCCGCAGACGTGAGAGGTTGGGCCCGAATGCGCCGGTCGCTCACCTCGCCTGGCTCCCGAAGCCTCGCAGACGGGGATGACGGTTCACGTCCTTGTAGAGCAGGTACCGAAACCGCCCATGGCCGCCCGCGTAGCAGCCCTGGGGGCAGAAGGCGCGCAGCCACATGAAATCGCCCGCCTCGACTTCCACCCAGTCCCTGTTGAGCCGGTAGACCCCTTTGCCCTCGAGCACATAGAGGCCGTGTTCCATCACATGGGTTTCCATGAAGGGGATCTCGGCACCAGGTTCGAGGTTGACGATGGTGACGTGCATGTCGTGGCGCATGTCCGAATGGTCGAAGAACCGCGTGGTGGTCCAACGGCCCAGGGTGTCCGGCATCCCGAGGTTCTTGACGTCGGCCTCGTTGACGACGAGCGGCGGGGGCGGTCCGAGGTCCTCGATTGGCTCGTAGGCCTTGCGAATCCAGTGGAACACGACGCGGGCATCGGTGTGGTTGCGCTGGCTCCAGACCGTGTTTGTCGGGATGTAGGCAAAATGGCCGGGCGAGAGCAGGAATGTCTCCTGCCCGATCGTCACGAGATGCTCTCCCTCGACCGTGAACAGCGCGGATGCCACGCCTTGCTCCCTGTCGGGCTGCGTGCTGCCGCCGCCGGGTTCGACCTCCATGATGTATTGCGTGAAGGTTTCCGCGAAACCGGACATCGGCCGGGCGAGGATCCAGGCGCGCGTGCGCTCCCAGAATGGCAGGGCGGAAGTGACGATGTCGGTCATTACGCCGCGCGGGATCAGCGCGTAGGCCTCCGTGAAGACCGCGCGCCCGGTCAACAGTTCATGCTGTGCCGGCAAGCCGCCTTGCGGGGCATAATATGTGCGGGTGAAATTCGGCCGCGGCTCGCCCTCCCTATAGACCCCGAACGCATTCTTGCTGCGAAGCACGGTGGACCGGCTGAGCGGGACGTGCTCTTGGTTCATGCGGCTTTCTCCAGGAAGCGCCGGGCGGCGCGGCCATCATCGGCGCGCAGGCAGGCGAGGTCGATGCCGACGGGCTCGCCGTCCTTGAAGGTCCAGCGTCCGGCGATCATCACACGGTCGGCGCGATGCGCACCGCAGAGCACGAGGGCGGTGAGCGGGTCGCCTGCACCGGAACAGCGAAACTCATCCAGGGTAAAGAGCGCGAGGTCGCCCTGTTTGCCGGGTGCGATGGCTCCCATGTCGGTGCGCCCGAGGCAGGCGGCGGAGCCGGCAGTGGCCCAGCGCAGCACATCCGTTTGCGAGAGCGTGGCGTCATAGGTCAGTCGGCCGAGCAGCAGCGCATGGCGCATGCCCTCCATGAGGTTCGAGCCGTCGTTGGAGGCAAAGCCGTCGACGCCGAGCTTGACACCGGCGGCCTCCAGTTCGCGCGTCCGGCACTGTCCGGAGGCGAGCGTCCTGTTGGAGGTGGGGCAGTGGCAGACGTCGACGCCGGAGGCCGCGAGGCGGGGGATCTCTGTCTTATCGAAATGCACACCGTGGGCGAGCCAGGTGCGTGGCCCCAACCAACCCATATCCTCGAGATAATCGACCGGACGCTGTCCAAAGCGGGCGCAGCAGAAAGCGTCCTCGACATGGGTCTCCACGAGATGGGTATGCAGGCCGCAGCCGCACCGGTTGGCCAGTTCGGCCGTGCCACGCATCAACTCGGGCGTAACGGAAAAGGGCGAGCGAGGGGCGAGGGCCACCTGCATCATCGCGCCCTCGGAGGCGTCGTGGTGCTTTGTGATGACGGGCTCGCAATCGGCGAGGATGGCGTCGGCGTACTGCACGACGCTGTCAGGGGGCAGGCCGCCGTCCTTTTCCGAGAGGTTCATCGAGCCGCGGTTGAGGGTCATGCGGATGCCGAGGGCCCGGGCCTCGTCAGCCTGGATGTCGAGCGCGTCCTCGAGACCTCTCGAAAAGATGTACGGGTGGTCCGATGCGGTGGTGACGCGGGACATCATGAGCTCGGTCAGGGCAAGGCGGGTCGCGATGCGCAGGTCGTCCAGGGTGAGGAGCGCCCAGATCGGGTAGAGCGCCTGGAGCCAGGGGAAGAGCGGGCAGTTGATGGCGTCGGGGTGGGCACGGGTGAGGGTCTGGTAGGAGTGATGATGGGCGTTCACGAGGCCGGGCAGGATCACGTGGCGCGATGCGTCAAAGACTTCCGCGGGGGCGGCGGGTACGCCGCCCGCGGGAACGAGTTCCACGATCCGCGCGCCCTCGACGACGATGCCGCTGACAGAATCCTCGGCGAAGATCGCGAGCGGGGTCCTGATCCAGAGGCGGCTCATTCGGAAGGCTGCGCTCGAAGATCCTGGAGCAGGACGGCAAGATCGACAAGCTCCGCCTCATGGGGCGGGTCGCGGAAGGTCTCGGCGAGGGCCGCGTCATACCATGCGCGCATGCCCGGCACGTCGAGCAGGCGGGCGACGTAGGCGGCCGCAGCCGGGTCGGGCAGATCGAGGCCGTAGGTCTGGATCCGGAACGCGACCGGGCAGAAGAAGGCGTCGGCGGCGGTGAAGCGGGAGCCGGCGAGGAACGGGCCGCTAAAGCGATCGATGCCGGTGCTCCAGAGCGCCGAGAGGCGGGCCAGATCTCGGGTGACGGCAGCGGGCATGTCACGGATGCGCGCCCGCACGCCGCAGTTCATGCCGCAGGTCGACCGCAGAGCCGTGAAGCCTGCGTGCATCTCAGCCGCGGCGCTGCGGGCGAAGGCGCGGGCGGTGCGATCCCCGGGCCAGATTGCAGGATGGGTCTCGGCCAGGTATTCGACGATGGCGAGGGAGTCCCAGACCTCGGCGTTACCGTCCTCGAGAAGCGGCACAAGGCCGCTCGGATGGGCGGTGCGGAACCTGGCCCAAGCGGCGAGGTCGTGGAATGGGATGAGGCGCTCCTCGAAGGAAACGCCGGCCATGCGCATCGCGATCCAAGGCCGCAAGGACCAGGACGAGTAGTTCTTGTTGCCGATTGTCAGCGTCAGCACGTCTCAGGGCTCCAGCATGTCGCGGATCCGCAGCAGGGCAATGCGCTCGACCTGTTTACAGGCCTCCGCAAGCTCCGTGTCCCGATCGTACGAAAGACGCCTCTCGAAGGCGGCGAGAATGTCGTCCTTGGACAGACCTCGCACCGCGATGATGAAGGGAAAGCCGAAGCGGGACTGATAGGTGTCGTTCAGTCCGCTGAAATGCACGCGTTCGGCATCGCTCAGGGCATCGAGGCCGGCTCCGGCCTGTTCGGCGGCGGACTCCGGTGTCAGTCGCCTGGCCGCGGCAAGCTTGCCGGCGAGATCGGGGTGGGCGCGCAGGACGTCGAGCCGTTCCTCATGAGAGGCGGAGCGGAATGCACGCGCAAGTACCGAGTGCACGCCGATCGGGGTGTCGTGGGCCGGACCCAGTTCGAGCCCGTGCGCACGTTCGGCAATCCAGGGCGAATGCTCGTAGACGCTGCCGAACCGCTCCACGAAGGCATCGCGCGGCATCGCGGATGGGCGCTCGATCTTCGCGGGCGGCGGATGATTGGCGGCCCAATGATCCGCGATCTCGAGCCGGGTGGGGAACCAGACACGGGCGTGCCGTTGTGCGTAGTCGAGAAACCGGGCCAAGGCCGCGGTGCGTCCCGGCCGACCCGCGAGGCGGCAATGCAGGCCCACGGACATCATCTTGGGCGCGCCGGCCTCGCCCTCGGCATAGAGCACGTCGAAGGTGTCCGTGAGGTAGGTGTAGAATTGCTCGCCCGTGTTGAACCCCTGGGGTGTCGCGAACCGCATGTCGTTGGCGTCGAGGGTGTAGGGGATGATCAACTGGCTGCGCTCCGCGTGGTCGCGCCAATAGGGCAGATCGTCGTCGTAGGCATCCGAGATATAGTCAAACGCGCCTGTTTCCGTCGCGAGATCCACCGTATTCATGGAGGTGCGCCCGGTGTACCAGCCTCGGGGGGCCTGACCGACCACTTCCGTGTGGAGGCGAATAGCCTCGGCCATGTCTGCGGCCTCGGCCTCCCGAGTGTGGTCGCGATAGTCGATCCATCTCAGGCCGTGGCTCGCAATCTCCCAGCCGGCGGCCTTCATTGCCTCGACCTGAGCGGGTGCGCGGGCCAGGGCGGAGGCGACGCCGTAGACGGTCACCGGAATACCGCGGCGCGTGAACACGTCGTGAAGACGCCAGAACCCGGCACGCGCGCCGTATTCATAGATGGATTCCATGTTCCAGTGCCGCATGCCGGTCCAGGGTGCTGCTCCGACGATCTCCGACAGGAACGCCTCTGAGGCGGCGTCTCCGTGGAGCAGACAATTCTCGCCGCCCTCCTCGTAATTCACCACGATCTGCACGGCGATGCTCGCGCCGCCGGGCCAGCCCGCCGCTGGGGGCTGGCCGCCGTAGCCGTGCATGTTCCGTGGATACCTGTGCATCGTGCGATCTTTGTTTCTTCAAATTCTGGCAACGTAAACCAGGGAATCCGTCGGGGCCGGCAAAATCGACGGAAAATTACGTGGTCTAGCCTCTGGCGGCCTGCGGCCTGGCGGGTGATAGGAACAGGCGGCGAGGAGGCGGGCGATGCGCGAGACCGGTGGCTATCTTACGACACATGTGCTCGATACGGCGCGTGGATGCCCCGCCGCAGGCATTGTGATCCGGCTCTTTCGCTTGACGGACAGTCGGCGAGACAGAGTCGCGGAGGTGCTTACGAACCACGACGGAAGGACCGATGCGCCGATCCTCAGCGCAGAGGACTTCCTGCCGGGTGTCTACGAGCTGGTCTTCCTGGCCGGAGACTATTTGCGGGCGGCGGGGCTTGCGGTTGAGGAGCCAATGTTTCTCGACGAGGTTCCGATTCGCTTCGGCATGTCGGATCCTGAGGCGCATTATCATGTGCCTCTGCTGCTGAGTCCTTACGGCTATGCCACCTACCGCGGAAGTTAAGGGGTTCCAGACGGATGTCTCATCGTCACTGCACCGGTGAACGGGGCACTGGTGACCAATCCAAGGCGTGTGACAGCGAACAGACTACGGGGCAGTGCAGGGCATCGTGGGTGCTAACAAATCCGGCGAGGGAAATCCGTCAAAAGGGATGGCGCTCATTGCCTCTGCAGTCCTGATGTTCGCCCTCGCAGACGTGGCTACCCAGCACCTGGTGCGGACCTTCGACGTGGCGCTGGTTGGCTTGGTACGCTACGCCGTCAACCTCATCATCCTGCTGGCGCTGTTTTATCCGCGCGAGCGGAGAGGGCTGTTCGGTATTCGGCGGCGGACACTCGTCATCGTCCGGTCCCTCTGCCTCGTGACGGTCTCCTTGTTGATGGGCCTGGCGTTTCAACGCTTGCCAGTGGGCGAGGCGATCTCGATCCTATATCTCGCACCTGTCGGCGTGATGGTACTCGCCGGGCCGCTGCTCGGGGAAAAGGTACAACCGATGGGGTGGGCTGGCGCGGCGATGTGTCTCGTCGGAGTGATGATGATCGCCCGGCCCGGAGGTGGCTTGCCGGTTGTTGGTGTGATGCTGTCGCTCGCGGGAGCCGTGGTGTCGGTAATCTACCACATTCTCTCGCGGGCACTCGTCCGCACCGAGACGACGGTGGCGCTGACGGTTTACACGGCACTGGTGGGTACGGTTGTCTTTGCGCTCTTGGCACCCTGGTCGGAACCGATCCCGGCACTAAGAGCGTTCGACGCGGCCCTATTCCTCGGTGTAGGCGCGCTGATGACAATGGGTCATTTCCTGTTCACTTCGGCCTTTCGCGAGGCACCGGCGTCCTTTCTGGTCCCAATCAATTATTTGCATCTCGTCCTTGCAGGCGGTCTGGGTTGGGTTTTTTTCGGGCACCTTCCGGATGGGACAGCCCTGGCTGGGATGGGTCTGATCGCGCTGAGCGGGGTTGCAACCGCCACACGTTCGGCACGCTGAGGCCTCAGTCGATGAGGATCGGGATCAGGGAGGCCACGAGCAGCAGCGCCATCCCGACATTGAAGGCCCGCAAGTGGCGGGGGTCCCCGAGCCATCGCCGCAGGCGCACACCCAGTACGACCCATACCCCCACCGACGGCATGTTGACGGCACCGAAGACGATCGCCACGAGCGCGATCGCTCCGAAGGTGTTGGAGGGCGCATAGAGCGTGAGGGCCGAAAGGCTCATGGCCCAGGCCTTGGGATTGACCCACTGGAAAGCCAGAGCCTGGATGAAGGTCATCGGTCGGCCAGGCGGCGCACCGGGCTCCGGGGCCGCGGCTCGGGCGATCCGCCATGCGAGCCAGAGCATGTAGAGCGCGCCTGCCGCCTCCAGAGCCTTCGGGAGCAGGGGATGAAGCGCCAGGATGCCGCTGAGGCCCGCGCCGATGGCAGAGATAAGCACGACCACACCGAACCCGACACCGGCAAGATGCGGCAGGGTGCGCCGCAAACCGAAATTCGCACCCGAGGCCATCAGCATGAGGTTGTTTGGCCCTGGCGTGATCGACATGGCGAAGGCGAAGACCATAAGGGCAGCGAGGAGATCGGGTGTCATAGCCAGGATCGTATGCGAAACTTTCCGATCATTTGTTGCAAATGGCGGAGCGAATCGACTATTTTTGCAATTTATGACGAAGATCGACGCCCAAGACGAACGTATATTGCAGGAGTTGGGCCGTGATGGACGGATCAGCAACCTCGAGCTTGCAGACAGGATCGGAATGTCTCCGTCGGCCACCCTGCGCCGCGTGCAGGAGTTGGAGCGGTCCGGGGTGATCGCGGGCTACCGTGTGCAACTGAACAGGGCGGCCCTCAACCGCGGTTTTCTTGCCATCATTGCGGTCGGTCTGTCGACGCACACCAAGGCGGCACAGGAGGCATTCGAACGCGCCATGGCGGCGGCACCTCAGGTCAGCGAGTGTCATAACGTGACGGGAAACGTGGAGTACCTGCTCCGTGTGGAGGTGGCTGATCTCGCTGCCTACAAGGCTTTCCATACCGACGTTCTGGGCGCGCTGCCGCAGGTCAATTCGCTGACAACCTACGTGGTGCTCGCCTCGAGCAAGGACACTCGGGCCTGATCGGGATACAATCTGTTCACGATGCACGTACTTTAGCCAAGTCGGAAAACGTCCTAGCTGAAGGTCGAAGTTCATACCGGAAAGGCTACGCCGATGACAAAAGTGCTCGTTCTCTACTATTCCAGCTGGGGCCACATGGAGGCCATGGCAAATGCGGCCTGCGAGGGTGCGAAGGCCGCTGGGGCGGAGGCAATCGTCAAGCGGGTGCCCGAGCTCGTGCCCGAGACCGTGGCGCAGGCTCAGCACTACAAGACTGAGCAGGCCGCACCGATCGCCGATCCGGCGGAGTTGGCGGATTATGACGCCATCATCATCGGCACGCCCACGCGGTTCGGCAACATGGCAGCCCAGATGAAAAACTTTCTCGACCAGACCGGTGGGCTCTGGGCCAAGGGCGCGCTGATCGACAAGGTGGGCTCGGTGATGGTCTCGACCGCGACCCAGCACGGCGGGCAGGAGACGACGATCATCAACACCCAGATCACGCTCCAGCACCACGGCATGATCATCGTGCCGCTGAGCTATGCCTATGCCGGCCAGAACGGCGTCGACAAGATCCGCGGCGGATCGCCTTACGGCATGACGGCGATCACCGACGGAGACGGGTCGCGCTGGCCTTCCGAGCAGGAGCTGGAAGGGGCTACGTTCCAGGGCGAGCGTGTGGCGGAGATCGCGATCCGGCTTCACGGCTGAGATCGGGGCTTTCCGGCGAGCCTGCGGGCCTCTAATCGTGGCGCGGAAAGGATCCGCGTCATGGTCTCCCCCACAGCGATCGTCGTCGGAGCCGGCATTACGGGCGTGGCGACCGCGCTGCATTTGCTCCGCGACGGATGGGCCGTCACGCTGATCGACAGGCTGGATCCGGGGGATCCGGGTCAGACATCCTTTGGCAATGCAGGGTTGCTGGCGCGGGGTTCCATCCTGCCGGTTCAGGAGCCTGGACTGATCTGGCGCGCGCCGCGCATGCTGCTCGATCCCGACGGACCTCTGTTCCTCAGGCTCTCGTATTTGCCCAGGCTGTTCCCCTGGCTAGTGCCCTTTTTGCGAAACGGCACGTCCGAGAGGCTCGACCGGATCGTGCCGGCTATCTGGGCGCTCACGCGCGATACGCTGGAGGCGCATCAGGCGCTGGCGGCGGGGACGCCGGCGACTCAGTACATCACGGCTGGCTCCTATGCCTATCTGTTTCGCGACCGCGCGGCGTTCGCGCACGAGGCGGCAGGCTACGCCCGCAAGCGCGGGCTGGGCCTCGTTTGGCAAGAATGCGAGGCCCGCGCGCTCGATCCGGAATTGGGCCCGGATTATGGGCATGCGGCAGTGTTTGCCGATCACGGCTGGATCAGCGATTCGGGTGCGTATGTCGCGGCGCTTGCGGCGGCATTTCAAGGCGCAGGCGGGGCGGTGGTCAGGGCGCATGTGCGGGACATAAGGCCGACCGGGAAATCCGTGGAGGTGGTCAGCGATGCGAGCGTCCTGCGCGCGGACAAGGTGATGCTCTGCGCGGGCGTGTGGTCGCGCGATCTCGCGGCGCGGCTTGGGCTCCGCGTACCGCTGGAAACGGAGCGCGGCTATCACCTGATGCTGCACGGTGCGACGCGCAGACCGCCGCATCCGATGATGCTATCTGACCGCGCACTGGTGATGACGCCGATGCAGGATGGGTTGCGGGTGGCGGGGCTGGTGGAGTTCGGCGGCACCGAGGCGACCCCATCGCAGGCTCCGTTCGGTCTCATCGCACGGGCCATCCGGCGGGCCTATCCGGGCATCGAATGGGCAAGCGAGACGCGCTGGATGGGGCACCGGCCGACAACGACGGACAGCCTGCCGGTGCTCGGGCCCGTTCCGGGCGTACCGGACGTGATCTGTGCATTCGGCGGTCAGCATCTGGGCCTGACCATCGGTGCGCGGGTTGGGCGATTGGCAGCCGATCTGGCGGCCGAGCGGCGTGCGAACATCGATCTCGCCCTTTATGCGCCTGACCGATTTTGCTGATCGCATGTCTGGCGTGGATCGGCGAACGGGGGCCATGGGTCCTCGTGGTCGGTCTGGTGCTGTGTTTCGCCTCACCTGACGTTTCGACCTTTCTACGGCCCGCGCTGCCTTGGCTGGTGCCTCTCGTGCTTGGTCTCGCGATGGCGCGGGTTGACATCATCGACGTCGCGCGGACGGCGCTCCGGCCGCGGACTGCAGCGCGGCTGCTGGCGCTGACGCTCGCAATGATGCCGGTCAGCGCGGCGGTTTTTCTCGGGGTGGCGTGGGCTCTCGGGCTCGATGCGGATATGCGCACCGGGCTTGTCTACCTCGCGGCAGCCCCGCCGATCGCCTCGGCGGCCAACCTGTGTTTCCTGCTCGGATACGATGGCCGGCGGGCGCTTGCGGTCACTGTCGCGGCGATGGTGCTGACACCAGTGCTCGGGCCGCTGACGATCTTCGCGTTCCTTCGCGACGCCGCACCGCTCTCGCTACTGGACCTGAGCTCGCGGCTCGGAGCCATGATCGGAGGCGGGGTGATTTTGGGCCTTGCCCTGCGCAGGGGGCTGGGAGCAGGGCGTATCGCGCGGCAAAGCCGCGTCTTCGACGGAGTGGCGATGACCGCCCTCGTGATCTTCGTCCTGCCGATCTTCGACGGTGTGCCGGAGCTCGTTTTCGCCGAGCCGGGCCGGGCATTACTGACCCTCGCGGTGGCGGTCGCGGCGAACGTCGGTGTCAATCTCGGGCTGCGCGCGGCGGTGGCGCGCGTGCGGTCCGCTGCCGAGGCGGGGGCCTATGGTGTGCTGTTCGGCAATCGCACCATCGCCATTTACCTTGCAGCACTCCCTTACGATCCGCATTTCACGCTGTTCGTGGCGATGTATCAGGTTCCGATCTTGCTCATGCCGGCACTGCAACGGGCGTTTCTTTCGCCCAGGCCAAATTGACACGGCACGGGGCGGTGCTTAAAAGCGCAAAGGTCCGAGAGCAAGGCACCGTCGAAAGACCGCACGGCACCGGCCTGAGTCTAAACAAGGAGCAAGAGCCTGTGAAGATTGGTGCCCCCAAAGAGATCCTCGATGCCGAAAAACGCGTCGCTCTCACACCGCAATCGGCGCTGGCACTTCGGAAGCTCGGGTACGAGTGCATCGTCGAGAGCGGTGCGGGCGATGGAGCGCGGTTCTCGGATGCGGCCTATACCGAGGCGGGTGTCACGGTCGTTCCGTCCGCGGCAGAGCTCTGGGCGCAGGCGGATGTTGTCGTCAAGGTCCGGGGACCGGAACTGGGCGAAATTGAGCATGCGCGGAGCGGGCAGACGCTGATCAGTTTCCTTTGGCCGGCGCAGAACCCGGAGTTGTTGGAGACACTGCGGGTCAAAGGCGTGAATGCGATTGCCATGGACATGGTGCCGCGCATCAGCCGGGCCCAAAAGATGGACGCTCTGTCGTCCATGGCCAATATTGCCGGTTACCGCGCCGTCATCGAGGCGAGCAACAACTTCGGGCGGTTCTTCACGGGTCAAATCACGGCGGCAGGCAAGGTGCCGCCGGCGAAGGTCCTCGTGGTGGGCGCGGGAGTTGCGGGGCTGGCCGCCATCGGCACGGCTACTTCGCTCGGGGCGATTACCTATGCCTTCGACGTGCGCCCGGAAGTGGCCGAGCAGATCGAATCGATGGGCGCAGAATTTGTCTACCTCGAATTCGAGGAGGCGCAGGACGGGGCGGCTACTGGCGGGTATGCTGCGCCGTCCAGCCCCGAGTTCCGCGAGAAGCAGCTCGCGAAGTTCCTGGAGCTTGCGCCCGAGATCGACATCGTGATCACTACGGCTCTGATCCCCGGACGCCCAGCACCAAAGCTTTGGACGGCCGACATGGTGGCCGCGATGAAGCCGGGCTCGGTAGTAGTGGATCTCGCGGCCGAGCGGGGCGGCAACTGCGACCTGACCGTGCCGGACCAGATCGTCGAGAGCCCCAACGGCGTGAAGATCGTGGGTTACACCGACTTTCCGAGCCGGATGGCGACCCAGTCCTCGACGCTCTATTCAACCAACATTCGTCACTTGATGGACGATCTGACGCCAAAGAAAGATGGCGTGCCCTTTATCAACATGGAGGACGACGTAATCAGGGGTGCCATCGCCACCAATGCCGGCGAGATCACCTATCCGCCACCGCCGCCCAAGGTCGCGGCCATTGCCGCCGCGAAACCCAAGCCGAAGGTGATCGAGGAGACCGCGCAGGCCAGGGCGGCGCGCGAAACGACTGAGCTGAAAAAGGCGGGCAATCGAACGACCATTCTCCTGGG
Organism: Rhodobacterales bacterium; assembly: GCA_038209095.1. GTDB lineage: Bacteria > Pseudomonadota > Alphaproteobacteria > Rhodobacterales > Rhodobacteraceae > Amaricoccus. The sequence continues at coordinate 29,164 of JBBQYB010000001.1, read as the reverse complement.
GGCGGGGGCAATTCTGCTCCTTTTGATCGGGACAGTGGCACCAGCGAGTTTCATGCAGCACTTCATCGTCTTCGTGCTCTCTTGTTTCGTCGGGTACTATGTGATCTGGAACGTAGCGCATTCTTTGCACACGCCGCTGATGGCGATCACCAACGCAGTCTCGTCCATCGTGATCCTGGGCGCTCTGCTGCAGGTGGGCTCCTCCAGCGCTATCGTCATGATACTGGCGGCGTTGTCGATCCTGATGGCGTCGGTCAACATCTTTGGTGGTTTTCTCGTCACGCGACGGATGCTCGCCATGTTCCAGAAAAGCTGAGCGTGCTGATCACAGATCTACCGCAACCTTCCTGTTCGGTTGCGCAGTATTTAACGACCGTCGGGGGCGCGTAGACCATGAGCATCGGACTTGTCACGGCCGCCTATGTGGTAGCCGGCGTCCTCTTCATCCTCGCGCTCGGCGGGCTTTCCAATCAGGAGAAGGCCAAGCGGGCCATCTGGTACGGCATCATCGGCATGGCCCTTGCAATGCTTGCGACGATCTTCGGTCCGGGCATGGGGGCGTTCTGGCTCCTGCTGCCGATGATCGTCGTCGGAGGTGCCATCGGATCGTTTGCGGCAACCCGGGTTCAAATGACCCAGATGCCAGAACTGGTGGCAGGGTTTCACAGCCTCGTAGGGCTCGTGGCTGTCTTCATCGGGCTCAACGCGGACATCGAGGCGAGCCGTGCACTTGCAGCCGTGGCTGACGGAACGGCAGACCAGTTGTCGGGCTTTGCCGCCACCCTCGCGCGGAAAACGCCGGTGGAGTTTTCGATCCTGCGCACCGAAGTTTTCCTCGGCATCTTCATCGGCTCGCTGACGTTCACTGGATCGATCGTGGCCTATGGAAAGCTTGCGGGTAAGCTCAACTCCAAGGCGCTGACCTTGCCGTACCGCCATCAGATCAATCTCGCAGCGCTGGCGGCCTGTCTCGTTCTGGGCGTGCTCTATGTCGGCGGAGCCGGCATCTGGACGATGATCCTGGTCGCGATCATCGCCGGTGCCATTGGTTGGCATTTGATCATGGCCATCGGCGGCGCGGACATGCCGGTGGTGGTGTCCATGCTCAACAGCTATTCCGGCTGGGCGGCGGCGGCCATCGGTTTTACGCTCGGCAACGATCTTCTGATCGTCACAGGTGCCTTGGTGGGGGCGTCGGGTGCAATCCTATCTTACATCATGTGCAAGGCAATGAACCGAAACTTCGTGAGCGTCATCCTCGGAGGTTGGGGCGGCTCCTCAGGCCCGGCCATGGAGATCGAGGGTGAGCAAATCGCCATTGATGCGGATGGTGTGGCTTCGGCGCTCGACGATGCCGACAGCATCATCATCGTGCCGGGTTACGGAATGGCGGTAGCGCAGGCCCAGCAGTCGGTCTCGGAGTTGACCAAACGGTTGCGCGCGAAGGGCAAGACGGTGCGCTTTGCTATCCACCCCGTTGCGGGACGACTGCCGGGGCACATGAACGTCCTGCTGGCGGAGGCGAAAGTGCCTTACGACATCGTGCTCGAAATGGACGAGATTAACGAGGATTTCCCGAAGACGGACGTGGCCATCGTGATCGGGTCGAATGACATCGTGAACCCTGCCGCCCAGGAAGACCCCAACAGTCCGATCGCCGGGATGCCGGTGATTGAGGTCTGGAAAGCCAAGCAGGTGTTCATCTCAAAACGCGGCCAAGGAACGGGCTACTCTGGCATCGAGAACCCTCTGTTTTATAAAGAGAATAGCCGGATGTTTTATGGTGATGCAAAAAAGTCTCTCGACGATCTGCTCACCCGGATAAGTTGACCGTACTTGAATTTTAGCGGTTCAAAAAAGAAATCTCTAGTGGGTTTAATTCGACCTTAACGACTGGAGCGCAGACCTTGGTTCGGGTTGCAGAATGTATTCCGGGCAGGTTCAGCAAAATCAGTCGGCAGGCAGGTCATGAAACCAACGGTCTACCTTGGTCTCGTTGCGGGCTCTCTATTGGCCGGGGCGGTGCTCGCCGGTGTGGGTGCGGCGACACCGTTGTTTCCGGACAAACCTCTGCGGTCCCACACCGCGATCGGGCCGATCCGCGTGCTTGCATCCGAATCTTTCGATGGTCCTCCCATATCGATTGTAGACGCTGCCCGCGATCGATATGGCCAGGTAGACGCTCTGGCCCACGTTGGCCGAGAGCCGCTTCCGTGGGCGGACGGGGCGTTAATTTCGGGGCTCGCCATCCGCTGGGACTGAGGCAGGTCCCTCTATCTGTCGAAGACCGTGCGACCTTCTGACCTCGGTCAATCTTCCTGATCGATCAGGCCATATTTCCGCAGTTTCACGTAGAGGCTCTGACGAGAGAGCCCGAGCATTTCCGCTGCGGAGGCCCTGTTGTTGTTGGTCAGCTTGATGGCCGTCTCAATGCAGAGTTTCTCGACGACGTCCGTCGTGCCGCGTACCAGCTCCTTGAGCGGCGTCGAGCCGACGAGGTCGATTATGTGTTCAACCGCTTCAGAAGACACGGCAGGGCCAGCCGTGCGAGAAGAGACTGTTCTGCTGACATCGCGCAGGACGAAAGCAAAGCCTTCGGGTTTGGTGTCCACAAGATACGTGGTGGAGATCTCAACGGGTATCGAGACACCAAAAGCGCTTCGAAACGATGTCGCGTAGACGGATAGGCGGCCTTTTGCCCGCGCATTCGTCATCATGACGTTGAGATCGATGGCAGGGCGGCCGAGGAATTCTCCGAAAGACGTTTCGCGCACTGTCTCGCTGACCGCAACATCTGCCAGCGACAGAAAAGCGGTGTTTGCCCACTGGATCATGCCGGAGGCGTCCGTGAACAAAATTGCGTCGCCACCCTGTCGAAACAAGGCCGTAAGAGATCGGTCAAGCCCTGAGTCCTCCACCGAGCCTGGATCGCGGAGGGACAAGCGACAGAGAAACAAGGTTTCGTTGATTGATCGGAACAGAAGCACGTCTAGGTTAATCTGTACGTTGTCACCTCGAGAGCGCAGGTAGACCGATCGCTCTCTTCCGGTTTCGCGAACCTCGCCCAATATTGCTGCGAGCGCCGTCTGGCTGTTCTGATCGAAGCGGTTGGCGAACACCCGGTTGGTCAGATCCTGCACTTCACGCGCAAACAACCTCGCAGCGGCCGAATTGGCGTCAAGGATCCTGCCGGTCTCCGAGGAAACGATCAGGAGCGCCTCCTGCGTCGTCTCAAACAGCACGCGGTATCGTGTCTCGATCTGCCGAATGCGCTCGTAGTCCTGCTCCATCGTGAGTTGGGCCTGGACAAGACGCTGCTGTAGTTGGGCCACCATGCGCAAGTCGCGGCCCAAGAGGATGACGTTGCCGCTCGACCCCGTCGGCACGGCGGCATAGCGGATCGGGAAGCCTTCCGCGCCCCTGGTTAGGTGATTGATCTCGCGCCATTTAGGCATTTCATCGCTTCGGGCGCGTCGGAGCATGTCGGCGATCTTGGGCCGAGAATCCTCCGTGACGAGATCCTGGATCCCGCTGCCCGACCAGCCATCGATGTCGTTGTCCGGAGCCGTTTCCGGAGCGACATAGACGCTCTGAACGACGCCCTCCGCAGTGATCAGGAGGGCTATATCCGACCCGGCAGCCACGATCGCCTTGATTGCATGCTCGTCAACTGCGGCGAAACCGTCCATTGCGGCGAGAAAGGCGGCGTTTTTGTTCACGCTTGGGTCCGATGGTTTCGGGATGCGGTCTGGTATCCTGTCGGCGTAACGGCGAGTGCGTCCCTACATGCGGTTTTCGACCTCGGACAAAGCCTCGGCGGCGGACCCCGGCACCACGTTCACTCCGATACGGTCCGCCAGACCGTCCACAAGCCGACCGAGCGGTCCACCGAGCACGAACTGGGTGGAGGAGCCGGCGGCCTTGCGCAGCCGTGCGATGGTTCGGCTGAGATCGGGGATCAGGCAGCGACTGCCAGCAGAGACCCCGATCATGTCGAACGGTTGCTCGCGCACGATCCGCTCCAATCCAGCATTGTCAGAACGTAGCTCGACCCGAACGATCCAACCGTTGCGCTGGAAATAATCGGCCGCCATGACCACTCCTAGGGAGTGGGTCTCGCCCGGAGCCAAGGCGAACAGTGCATGCTTTTGGGACAAGCGTCCTGACTGGCGCTGTTTAAGAAAGGTCGGACTGAGTCGCCGGAAGACTTCGGTGAGACGCGCCATGCCCAAGGTCACGGCGGTGAAGCTGAGAATGTCCTCGTTCCACATCTCGCCCAACCGGGCCGCTGCGCGTGGGATGTAAGTGTCATAAATGGCATCGACCGTGACGCCGCAGTCGATCAGACGATCGACGAACCCAAGCGCCGAACGCGGCGTGTCCTCGATGAGCGTCGCGCAGAACTGTTCGATCGCGTATCCTGCGCCAGCAGCGGAAAGCCTTCCCATTGCCAGATCGCCCAGAGCGCGCGTCACGAGGGACGGCGAGACCATAGGAAGGGCCGGACCATCGCCGGAGATGTCGACCGTACCTAGCCTCAGCATCCCTGTTCTTTCCATCGGGGCGGGTCGCTGCCGCGGGCTGTGGCATTCGTCCGCCGATCAATTACGGTCGATCAAGCAGACCATGCTCCGTGCGATATGTCAAATCTAATTGACAGACCCTTGAGATTCGATTGGAGAGCAGGCCAAAGCCGGTCGAAAAGACGGTCGGCTCGTCTGAATTTGGGGCCAAGAGGCCGAAAAAGCGCAAACTTGGCCCGGCAAACTGTCATCCTTTGGGTGTAAATTTAAGTTGACATGTATCGATGGCTCGCTAGATTTGGGCAACAACCAAGGGGCCCTGGGAGGCGTCGTGTCGGTACAAAAGGCAAGATCGGTAGGGGCGTCGGGATTGTATACCCCCGAGCAGCGGCGTCGGCGGGACGAAACCCGATGGACCGTCGTCCAGGGCATCCTCGCGCCAGTCCAGTTCGCTGTCTTTCTAGTAAGCCTTGGGCTCGTTCTTCGGTATCTGACGTCCGGCGAGGGTTATGGTGCCGCGACCGCATCGATCATGATCAAAACCTTGGTCCTCTATACGATCATGATTACCGGGGCGATCTGGGAGAAGGTCGTCTTCGGGCAGTATCTCCTGGCACCAACATTCTTCTGGGAGGACGTGGTCAGCTTCTTTGTCATAGGGATGCACACGCTGTACCTGGTGGCACTGTTCACCGGGTTCGCGGGTGCGACCGGCGAAATGATCATCGCGCTGGCCGCCTATGGCCTTTATGCGGTCAATGCCGCGCAGTTCCTGCTGAAGCTGCGTGCGGCGCGGCTTGGAGCCGGCCCTCAGGGAGTGTCGGCATGAACCGTCCGGCCGCCGTCGATATGTCCCGAGGGTGTCTCGATGCGCCCGTCCTGCGCCAGCGCGGCCAGCGCGAGGTGTTCTGCGGGCTGACCGGGATCATCTGGCTGCACCGCAAGATGCAGGACGCGTTTTTCCTCGTGGTGGGAAGCCGCACCTGCGCGCATCTGCTGCAATCGGCGGCGGGCGTGATGATCTTCGCCGAGCCGCGCTTCGGCACGGCCATCATGGAAGAGAAGGATCTGGCGGGGCTCGCGGATGCGCAGGACGAGATCGACCGCGAGGTCGGGCGTCTGCTGGAGCGCCGGCCGGATATTCGGCAGCTGTTCCTCGTGGGGTCGTGTCCGTCGGAGGTTATCAAGCTCGATCTCTCGCGCGCGGCGGAGCGGCTGACCCAGCGCCATGCGCCGCATGTGCGGGTGCTGAACTATTCCGGGTCGGGAATCGAGACGACGTTCACCCAAGGCGAGGACGCCTGTCTCGCGTCGATGGTGCCGGTATTGCCGGAGACGGATGCGCGGGAATTGCTGATCGTCGGCGCGCTGCCCGATGTGGTCGAGGACCAGTTTGTGCGGATCTTCGGCGAATTGGGCATTCCCGTTCGCTGCCTGCCGGCGCGGCGGCGCGACGAGGCACCAGGCGTTGGGCCGAACACGCTGATGCTGCTGGCGCAGCCGTTCCTCGGGGATACGGGCGCAGCACTTGAAGGGCGCGGAGCCTCGCATCTGGCGGCACCGTTTCCGTTCGGGGACGAGGGCACGACGGCCTGGTTGAAGGCCGCAGCCGATGCGTTCGGCGTGGATGATGCGACGTTTGCGCGGGTGACCGAGGCACCGCGGGCGCGGGCGCGCAAGGCGATCGCGGCCGCGGCGGAGACGTTGCGCGGAAAGTCGGTTTTCTTCTTTCCCGACAGCCAACTGGAGATCCCGCTGGCGCGGTTTCTTGCGCGCGAATGCGGGATGATCCCGCTTGAGGTAGGCACCCCCTATCTGCATCGCGGGCATCACGGGCCGGACCTGGCGCTGATCCCGGCGGGGCCGGTGATCTCCGAGGGGCAGGACGTCGATCTGCAGCTGGAGCGGTGCCGGGAGGCGCGCCCCGATCTGACGGTGTGCGGGCTGGGGCTTGCCAATCCGCTGGAGGCCGAGGGACTGGCGACCAAGTGGGCCATCGAATTGGTATTCACGCCGGTCCATGGCTACGACCAGGCGGGCGATCTGGCGGGACTGTTCGCCCGGCCGCTGCGCCGCCGGCAGGCGGTGACGGTATGAAGCTCACGGTCTGGACATACGAGGGCCCGCCCCATGTCGGCGCGATGCGCGTGGCGACGGGTATGAAGGGGCTGCATTACGTGCTGCACGCGCCGCAGGGCGACACCTATGCGGATCTGTTGTTCACCATGATCGAGCGGCGGGATCATCGCCCGCCGGTGACCTACACGACATTTCAGGCGCGCGATCTGGGCTCGGACACGGCGGATCTGTTCAAGACCGCATGCCGCGACGCGTATGAGCGGTTCAAGCCGCAGGCGATCATTGTTGGCGCGTCCTGCACGGCGGAATTGATCCAGGACGATCCGGGCGGATTGGCGGAATCGATGGGGCTGCCGGTGCCGGTGATCGCGCTGGAGCTGCCGTCCTATCAGCGCAAGGAAAGCTTCGGGACCGCGGAGACGTTTTTTCAGCTGGTCCGTGGATTGTCGAAGCCCTGCGCGTTGACCGAGACGCTCACCTGCAACCTGCTGGGGCCGACGGCGCTGGGGTTCCGGCATCGCGACGATGTCACGGAAATCACGCGCCTGCTCGCCTCGCTCGGGATCGGCGTGAACGTGGTGGCCCCGCTCGGGGCGACGCCGCACGACCTGACCCGGCTGGCGGCGGCGGAATTCAACGTGATGCTCTATCCCGAGAGCGCAGAGCCCGCCTGCCGGTGGTTGGAGAAGACCCACGGGCAGAAGTTCACGCGCACGATCCCCATCGGGGTTGGCGCCACGCGAGACTTCGTGGCGGAGATCGGTGCGATCCTCGGGCGCGAATTGAAGGCCGATGAGAGCGCGCTGCGCCTGCCCTGGTGGACGCGGTCGGTGGACAGCACATACCTTACCGGCAAACGGGTGTTCGTCTATGGCGACGCCACCCATGCGATGGCGATGGCGCGGGTCGCGAAGGAGGAGATGGGCTTCGAGGTGGTGGGCCTTGGTGCCTATAACCGTGAATTCGCGCGCCCGATGCGCGAGGCGGCGAAGGCGCTGGGTCTCGAAGCGCTGATCACGGACGATTATCTGGAGGTCGAGGCGGCGATTGCGGCGGCCCATCCGGAGATGATCCTCGGGACGCAGATGGAGCGCCATATCGGCAAGCGACTGGGCATCCCCTGTGCGGTGATCTCGGCGCCGGTGCATGTGCAGGATTTCCCCGCGCGGTATTCACCCGTGATGGGTTTCGAGGGGGCGAACGTCCTATTCGACACGCTGATCCACCCGCTGGTGATGGGGTTGGAGGAACATCTGCTGACGATGTTCCGCGAGGATTTCGAGTTTAACGATGCAGCCGGCCCGAGCCATCTGAGCGGGCATGCCAAGCCCGCATCCGAGGTGGTCGAGGCCGTAGACGCGAACATGCAGGGTCCGGCAGATGTCGTGGCCCAGGGGTCCGGCGAGATCGTGTGGCTCTCGGACGCGGAGCGCGAATTGCGCAAGATTCCGTTCTTCGTCCGCGGCAAGGCGCGCCGGAACACGGAGATCTATGCGTCGTCCAAGGGCATCGCCCAGATCACCATCGACACGCTCTACGAGGCCAAGGCATATCATGCGCGATAACGGCACCCCTGACGTCTTTCGTTTCGTCATCGTGACGCTGGATCAGCACACGGCCGGTCCGGCGTCCAGGGTGTGCGACCGGCTGACGGCGGACTTTCCGGGGCTCGAGATCTCCATTCATGCCGCCGCGGAATGGGGCGAGAACCCGGCGGCCCTTGCGGATGCGCGCCGGTCCATCGCCGAGGCCAACATCGTCGTCGTCAACCTGTTGTTCCTTGAGGAGCACACGGCGGCGATCCTGCCGGACCTTGTTGCGCGCCGCGACGGCTGCGACGCGATGATCAACGTGATCGCGGACAGCGACATCGTCAAACTGACCCGGATGGGAAGCCTCGACATGTCCGCGCCGGCCTCGGGAGCCATGAAGCTGCTGAAATCGCTGCGCGGAACCGGCAAGCCTTCGGCCCAATCCGGTGCCAAGCAGATGCAGACGTTGCGCCGGTTGCCAAAGATCCTGCGGCTGATCCCCGGCAAGGCGCAGGACCTGCGGACGTGGTTCTTGTCGATGCAGTACTGGCTCGGCGGATCGGACGACAACATCGAGCAGATGATCCGGATGCTCGTGTCCCGTTATTCCGTCGGACGCGACTGGGGCAGCGTGAAGTACCGAGCTCCGATCGAGTATCCCGAGGTCGGCGTATATCATCCGGACCTGGCCGGACATCACATCGCGACGGATGCGGCCGACCTTCCTCGGCCGAAGGACGCTGTGGCGACGGTGGGCCTTCTAATGCTGCGCTCCTATATTCTCGCGTCCGACACGGCACATTACGATGCGGTGATTCGGGCGTTCGAGGCGCGGGGAATGGCGGTCGTCCCGGCCTTTGCCGGTGGTTTAAACAGCGCGCCTGCGATCGAGACCTATTTCAAGGGGCGCATTGACGCCATGGTCTCGCTGACCGGTTTTTCCCTGATCGGCGGACCGGCCTACAACGACAGCCCCACCGCCGTGGCGCTCCTGAGCGAACTCGACGTGCCCTACATCGCGGCCCAGCCACTAGAGTTCCAGACGCTCGGCCAGTGGGCCGCCTCGGGCCAAGGGCTTGGGCCCATCGAGACCACAATGCTCGTGGCCCTGCCGGAGATCGACGGCGCGACCAACCCGACTGTCTATGCCGGCCGACATGGTTCCGAAGGGTGCCAGGGCTGCTCGCACGGCTGCAAATCGCAGAATGCGTCAAAGGAAATGGCACCCTGCTTCGAGCGTATCGAGAGCCTGGCGGAAAAGACGCTGCGCCTCGCCCGCCTGACCCGTCTGCGCAATGCAGACAAGAAGGTGGCGATTGTCCTGTTCGGCTTTCCGCCGAATGCCGGCGCCGTAGGAACGGCTGCCTATCTGAGCGTTTTCGAGTCGCTCTTCAACACGCTGCATCGCATGAAATCGGAGGGCTACGATCTGACCCCGCCGGCTACGTTGGACGATCTGCGCGCGACGATCCTTCAGGGCAATGCCGCGACCTACGGACAGGCGGCGAACGTCGCCGGTCACGTGGACGTGGAAACGATCGTGCGCAACACGCCGCCGCTGAAGGCCATCGAGGGGGTCTGGGGGCCGGCCCCTGGCAGGATCCAGTCCGACGGGCGCGGGGTGTTCATCCTCGGGCAGCATTTCGGCAAGGTGTTCGTGGGGGTGCAGCCGACCTTCGGCTACGAGGGCGATCCAATGCGGCTCCTGTTCGAGCGCGGGTTCGCGCCGACGCATGCCTTCACGCAGTTCTATCTGTGGCTGCGCAACACCTTCGAGGCCGATGTAGTTCTGCATTTCGGGATGCACGGCGCACTCGAGTTCATGCCCGGCAAGCAGGCGGGTCTGGGTGCGCGGGACTGGCCCGACCGGCTGATCGGCGAGATGCCTAACGTTTATCTCTATGCCGCCAACAACCCGTCCGAGGCGAGCCTCGCGAAGCGCCGTTCTAATGCGGTGATTGTGACGCACCTGACCCCGCCGCTGCATGCGTCCGGGCTCTACAAGGGGCTGGCGGACGTGCGCGACAGCCTGTTCCGCTGGCGCGAGATGCCGACGGACGATCCGGCCCGGCCGGAGCTGGAGCACCTGATCCGCGATCAGGCGGGACTGGTGGACATGGATGCGACGGATCTGGGCAAGCTCTGGCAGCGTCTGCTGGAGACCGAGGGCGCGTTGATCCCAGACGGCTTTCACGTCGTGGGCAAGCCGATGTCGCCCGAAGCGCGCCGGGGCATGCTCGACCTGATGACGCATGAAGACGACGCGGCGCGGTGCCGGACCGAGGCGCTCTTGTCCGAGGAGACGGAGCTTCCGGCGCTGATGCGGGCGCTTTCGGGGCGGTTCATCCCGCCGGTGCCCGGGGGCGATCTGATCCGCAGCCCGGAGATCCTACCGACGGGGCGCAACATCCATGCCTTCGATCCGTTCCGGATGCCCACCGCTTTTGCGATGCGCGATGGAGCCGCCCAGGCGCAGCTGCTGATCGAGACGCACAAATCCATGCCGCGCACCGTGGCCCTGGTGCTCTGGGGATCGGACAGCATCAAGTCGGACGGAGTGCCCATAGCCCAGGCGCTGGCGCTGATGGGAGCCGTGCCCCGTTTCGACAATTTCGGCCGTCTGGCCGGGGCCGATCTCGTGCCGCTCGAAATGTTGGGTCGGCCACGGATCGACGTCGTGATGACCCTTTCGGGCATATTCCGTGACTTGCTGCCACTGCAGACCCGGATGTTGGCTGAGGCTGCGCTGAAATGTGCGGCGGCCGAGGAGCCGTTGGAGCGGAACTTCGTGCGGGCCCATGCGCTGGCCTATGCCGAGAAGATGGGCTGCGATCTGCGGACCTCAGCGCTGCGGGTGTTCTCGAACGCGGAAGGCACCTACGGTTCGAACGTTAACGTCCTGGTCGATCAGAACACGTTCGGCGAAGAGGACGAGCTGGCCGACGCCTATCAGAACCGCAAGAGCTTCGCCTATGGGACGAACGGCAAGGCGGCGCAGGAGCCGGCGCTCCTGCAGCTGGCTCTCGGGGACGTGGATCTTGCCTATCAGAACCTCGAATCGGTCGAACTGGGCGTAACCACGGTCGACCACTATTTCGACACGCTGGGCGGCATTGCACGGGCGGTGAAGCGCGCGAAGGGCGGGGTCTCCGCTGCGGTCTACATCGGTGACCAAACCCGGGGTGCGGCCAAGGTCCGCACGTTGCAAGAGCAGGTCGCACTCGAAACCCGTTCGCGTAGCCTGAACCCGAAATTTTACGAGGGCCTGCTGAAGCACGGCTCCGAGGGTGTGCGGCAGATCGAGGCACAGATCACCAACACCTTCGGCTGGTCGGCCACGACCGGAGAGGTGGAGCCTTGGGTCTATCAGAAGCTGACGGAGACGTTCGTCCTCGACGAGGCGATGCGGCGGCGGCTGGCGGTCCTCAACCCGCAGGCCTCCGCACGGGTCGCGAACCGGCTCATCGAGGCGCATGAGCGGAACTACTGGCAACCGGACGACGCCACGCTGGACGCCCTGCGGCGCGGCGCGGATGAACTGGAAGACACGCTGGAAGGCATACACCCCGTCACGATTGCGGCGGAATGAGGAGACGAACATGAGCCCACTCGACAAGGCCCCTATGTTGCGCGGCGAGGATGGCGAAGGCTCCGTCCAGGTGCATCTCGACCAATCGGTCAAGATCGAGGGCGCCAAGGTGTTCGCGGTCTATGGCAAGGGAGGGATTGGGAAATCCACGACCTCCTCGAACCTGAGCGTCGCGTTTTCGAAGCTCGGGCACCGCGTGCTCCAGATCGGCTGCGACCCCAAGCACGACAGCACCTTCACGCTGACCAAGAAGCTGATGCCGACGGTGATCGACGTGCTCAAGGACGTGGATTTCCACGCGGAAGAACTGCGGCCTGAGGATTTCGTCTATACCGGCTACAACGGCGTGATGTGCGTGGAGGCGGGCGGACCGCCGGCGGGGACGGGCTGCGGCGGCTATGTAGTAGGGCAGACGGTGAAGCTGTTGAAGCAGCATCACCTGCTCGAGGAGACGGACGTCGTGATCTTCGACGTTCTTGGCGACGTGGTCTGCGGCGGGTTCGCTGCACCCTTGCAGCACGCCGATCGCGCGCTGATCGTCACGGCCAACGATTTCGACAGCATCTATGCGATGAACCGAATTATTGCCGCCGTGCAGGCAAAGTCGAAGAACTACAACGTACGGCTGGCTGGATGCGTCGCGAACCGCTCGAAGGACACCGACGAGGTGGACCGGTATTGCGGCGTCGTGGGGTTCAAGCGTCTGGCGCATCTGCCGGATCTCGACGCGATCCGGCGCTCGCGCCTGAAAAAGTGCACGCTCTTCGAGATGGGCGACTCTGACGAGGATATCGTGCACGTCCAGAAGGAATACATCAAACTGGCCGAGACGCTTTATGCAGGGACCAATCCGCTCGCGCCGGCACCGCTCGAAGATCGGCAGATCTTTGAACTCCTGGGGTTCGATTGATGTCCTATGAGCAGACGCGCGCCAATCTTGAGACCTATTTCGACCGGACGGCGTCCGACACTTGGGCCCGGCTGACCTCCGATGCCCCGGTGAGCCGAATCCGCCAGACTGTGCGGGCCGGGCGCGACCGGATGCGTGACGTCCTGTTGTCGCGGTTACCCGCAGACATGCGCGGCATGCGGATGCTCGACGCCGGTTGCGGCGTGGGACAGCTCGCCGTCGAGGCGGCGCGGCGCGGGGCCGAGGTGATGGCCGTCGACATTTCGCCGAACCTGTTGGAGGTGGCGCGCAAGCGGATGCCGGGCGACGTTGCCGGCCGCATCCGGTTCGAGGCAGGCGACATGCTCGACCGCAAGCACGGCGCGTTCGATTACGTCGTCGCGATGGACAGCCTGATCCATTACAGCGCGGGCGACATCGCCGCGGCGCTGGCCGGGCTCGCGAAACGAACGAGCGGCGCAATCGTCTTTACGGTCGCCCCGTCGACGCCGGCGCTGCAGGCGATGCAATTCGTGGGAAAGGCGTTTCCGCGGTCGGACCGCTCCCCCGCCATCGTTCCAGTAAGCGCGTCGCGCCTGTCGCGCGATCTGGTTCCGCTCTGTGGCTGGCGCCTGTCCGCGGTCGAGCGGATCAAGTCTGGTTTCTACATCTCCGAGGCTTTGGAGTTAAGCCAACCATGAGCAAGGAACGCCATCCGCTCACGCAGTTCGGAATTAACATGCTGCCCTTCGCGGACGGCGCGTCGGCAGGCTTGCCGTTGGGGCGGCTCTTGCGGTTGTCGCTGTTCCAGATCTCCGTCGGGATGGCGACCGTCCTGATGCTCGGCACGCTCAACCGCGTGATGATCGTCGAGATGAACGTCGCGGCCTTTCTCGTGGCGAGCATGGTGGCTCTCCCGGTGCTGGTGGCACCCTTCCGCGCGCTGATCGGTTTCCGCTCCGATACGCACAAATCCGCGATCGGCTGGAAGCGTGTCCCGTTCATCTGGTTCGGAAGTCTCTATCAATTCGGCGGTCTTGCGTTCATGCCATTCGCGCTGATCCTGTTGTCGGGGGACCAAACCCACGGGCCGGATTGGGCCGGCGAAGCGCTGGCCGCCGCGGCATTCGTCATGGCGGGCTTGGGCATGCACATGACCCAGACGGCAGGCCTTGCGCTGGCCGCGGACCAGGCGGAGCCCGAGAAGCGTCACCGGGTCGTGGCGCTTCTCTATGTCATGTTTCTCGTCGGCATGGCACTCAGCGCGATCGTGCTCGGCACGCTGCTGCGGGATTTCACGGCCTTGCGGCTGATACAGGTCGTTCAGGGTGCCGCGGCCGCAACGCTGGTACTCAACCTGATCGCTCTCTGGAAGCAGGAGCAGATGCAGCCGATGTCGCGCGAGGAACGGGCCGCTGAGCGCCCAAGGTTCTCGGATGCGCTGGTGGATCTCGCCGGAAGCGGTCCGATGCTGCGGATCATTGCGGTCGTGGCGCTCGGAACGGCAGCCTTTTCCATGCAGGATGTCCTGCTCGAGCCTTACGGCGGCGAAATCCTCGGCCTCTCGGTGGGAGCCACCACGGCCCTTACGGCTATCTGGGCGCTGGGGGCCCTTGCGGGTTTTGCCATCGCCGCCAAGCGCATGGGCCAGGGGACGGACCCCTTCCGCATCGCAGCGACCGGTCTTCTGGCAGGCATATGCGCGCTATCGGCGGTGGTCTTTTCCGCCCCGCTCGGGTCCGCCGGCCTGTTCTTCGGCGGGGCCGGCTTGATCGGGTTCGGAGCTGGTCTCTTCTCCGTGTCGATGCTCACGGCGGTGATCCGCGCGCCGCGCGAGGGTCTGGTGGATTCGGGACTGGCGCTCGGAGCATGGGGTGCCGCCCAGGCCACTGCGACGGGTCTCGCCATCGCCGCGGGCGGTGCCGCGCGCGACGTCTTCGGTGCATTGGCCATGCAGGGTGTCTTCGGACCCGGGATGGCGACGCCCTTCGCCGGATATTCCTTCGTCTATCACATCGAAATCGGCTTTTTGTTCCTAACCCTCATCGTGATCGGACCGCTGGTCCGGGCGCGGTCCCTCAAGACATCGGTAGCTTCGTTCGGCCTGAGCGAATTTCCGACCTGACGCATCCAACGGAGGACGCAAAATGACTGCAACTTTCTTCGGAACCTTCGATCTCGCGCAGCTTGCGCTCTATTCTTTCTGGATTTTCTTCGCGGGGCTCGTCATCTATCTTCAGCGCGAGAACCAGCGCGAAGGCTATCCAACCGAAAACGAGGATGGCTCGTCCGCTGGTGCGAACTTCGGCATGCCCGAGCCGAAGACCTACATCCTGCCGCACGGTCGAGGGACGGTCTCCTTTCCCAACTCGGATCAGCGCGAAACGCGGACGTTCGCGATGGAACCAACCTCGCCTTCGGCGGGCAGCCCTTATGAGCCGACCGGCAATCCGATGGTCGACGGCATCGGTCCTGCGGCTTATGCCCTGCGCGAGGACGCGCCCGAGCTGGACGCTCACGGCCACCCCAGCCTTGGACCGATGCGCAACGCGGAAGGCTTCAGCCATCTGGCCGGGCGCGACCCGCGCGGAATGCCGGTCATCGCGGGGGATGGCGAAGTCGTCGGCACGATTTCGGACATGTGGATCGACAAGGGCGACATGCAGGTCCGCTATCTCGAGGTTGATCTCGGGACCAATGGTGTCAGGCTGATCCCGATGCCCCTGGCGAAGATCACCTGGAAGGGCGTTCGGGTCCATTCGATCTACGCCGAACACTTCGCCGCCGTACCGACGACCAAGTCGAATGCTCAGGTGACCAAGCTAGAGGAAGACAAGATCTCTGCCTACTACGGGGGCGGCAAGCTTTATGCGGCGCGCGATCGCGTCGAGAGCCAGCTGGACCCGGTCCTTAACTGAAGCGCAGCCGAGGGAGGTGTTGCAATGCCCTACGACGAGCACGAATCCGAGCCGGTCCGCGGTTTGCCCGAGACGCCGCCCGAAGGCGAGCGCATCCTGTGGCAGGGTGCGCCGGTAGCCTTCTCCCTTGCCCGGCAGGCGCTGAGCATCGGGTGGCTGGCGGCCTACTTTGTCCTCCTCGCCCTCTGGCGAGGTGGGGCCCGGGCTCTTGACGAAGGCATCGTGGCCGGGCTTGCGACCGCAAGCTGGTATGTTGCAATCGGGGCCATCGCCATTGGCGTCCTGACGCTCATGGCCTGGGCCATGGCTCGTGCGACCGTCTATACGGTCACGACACACCGTGTCGTCATGCGCATTGGCGCCGCTCTGAGCCTTACGACGAACCTGCCTTATCGCTGGATCGAGAGCGCCGATCTTCGCATGAACCGTGACGGCTCGGGCTCGATTGAACTGGCGCTTAAGGGCGAAGCGAAGCTCTCGTATCTGGTGATGTGGCCCCATGTCCGGCCGTGGTCGATCGTGCGCCCCCGTCCGGCACTGCGGTGCCTGTGCGATCCGCGCGAAGCCGCGGCCATTCTCGGCGCGGCCGCTTCGGCACGCGTTCACGAGATCAATCCCGGTCAGCCACTTGCGGTCGCCGAACTCGCGATGGGGTCCCTGCGCTCCATCGCAGCTGAATAAGGAGCCACCATTATGATGACGGCAACGATGCGGGAAAAGAAGCAGCGAGCCGAGCGCGACCGTCGGGCCATGGGGCCGCTGCTGCGTGGCGTCGCGGGTCTTCTGATCCTGACCCTGACGATGGTGACGCTCGCGCGGATCTTCGGAATGCAACCTGCGGCTACTCCGGACGACACGGTTGCCGTCGTCGCGGAAAGAATCATCCAGATCACGGGCAAGCTTGACGGCAGCGCCAAGGTGGCGGACGAAGATGGGCGCGTCTTTATAGACCTTGGACCGATGGAGGGAGGCTTTATTAATGGTGTCCATCGTGCGCTGGAGCGCGTGCGCATGCTGAACAAGGTCGAGGGCAACCCTCCCATTCGCCTGGTCCAGTTCGCGGACGGACGTCTGGCGATCAGGGACCCCGCAACGGGATGGCGCGTCGAATTGATCGGGTTCGGGAACACCAACCGGGACGCCTTTGCGGCCTTGCTGCAGGACTAGGCGTCCGATACCGGAGAGAGATGAGAGATGCCTGGTCTTTTCACACGATCGCGAGAGGAGGTGCCCTGCACCGTCGAGGTGAGCCACCGTTTCGAGAGCCTGCATGCCCATGTGCGCTTCGACAACGGAGCAGTGATCAACCCCGGCGACGAAGTTCTGGTCCACGGCGCCCCGGTGATGGCACCCTACGGTGAGGTCGTCATCGAGAACCGTACCGCAACGATTACGCGGGCCAGCCTGATCGAGCGCGCCTGGACGCGCATGACCGGCGATCTGGAATTCATGGAGCTCTGTGAATTCAGCTTTTCAGAGGAGATACGTCTATGAATGCAATCACGGAGATCAACCCCTCTGAGCATGTTAAATCCGCGCTTTCGACCACCGACATGGCCGTCGAGACGACCATGCTTGCGCCGCGTTTTTACACCACCGACTTCGACGAGATGGACAAGATCGACGTCACGTCGGTCCGCGCGGAATGGGACAAACTCATCGCCCAGATGAAGTCGGATCCGAACAAAAAGCACTTCAAGAAGACCGAAGCTTGGGATCACGTCGACTTCGACGCGATGGAGCCGCAACTCCGTAAGGAGTTCACCGATTTTCTCGTTTCGTCCCTGACGGCAG
This sequence comes from Rhodobacterales bacterium, assembly GCA_038209095.1. Classification (GTDB taxonomy): domain Bacteria; phylum Pseudomonadota; class Alphaproteobacteria; order Rhodobacterales; family Rhodobacteraceae; genus Amaricoccus. The sequence continues at coordinate 11,840 of JBBQYB010000001.1, read as the reverse complement.
AGTTCTCGGGATGTGTGCTCTACAAGGAAATGAAGCGCCGCGGCTCCAATCCCGACATCTGTGAGCTTTTCAACTACATGGCGCGCGACGAGGCCAGGCATGCAGGCTTCATCAACGACGCGCTGCGCGAGGCGAACATCGCGGTGAACCTCGGGTTTCTGACGAAGGCCAAAAAATACACCTATTTCAAACCCAAATTCATCTATTACGCGACCTATCTCAGCGAGAAGATTGGGTATGCGCGGTACATCACCATCTATCGTCACCTCGAGAAGCATCCGGAGATGCGGTTTCACCCCATTTTCAAGTGGTTCAAGGAATGGTGCAACGACGAGTTCAGCCATGGCGAGGCCTTTGCGTTACTGATGCGCGCCAACCCGCACCTGCTGGCCGGCCGCAACAAGTTGTGGATCCGCTTCTTCCTCGTGGCCGTGTTCGCGACCATGCATGTGCGCGATCACGCCCGTCCGGCGTTTCATAAGGCGCTCGGGGTGGACGTCGACTGGTATGACGCGGAGGTATTTCGGATTACGTCCGAAATCAGCCGTCAGGTCTTTCCGGTCGAGATCGACCTGCAGAACCCGCGCTGGACCAAGGGGCTCGCGCGGATGCGGCGCATCGCGGGGGATATGGACGAAGCGAAACGCGCCGGAGGCGTCGGCGGAAAGGTGCGCTCCTGGGTCTGCGCCGCACGCGCCGCGGCGGCCTTCGCGGGCCTCTATCTCATCCCGGTCAAGACCCATGTACTTCCGGCAAATAGCCGGCTCGAGCCGACCTACTGAGGACGTAGCATGGACAGCATCTGGATCGCGGCCCTGTTCGCCCTCTTCGTCTGGTGGTTTTCCACTGGAGCGATCCTGCTTGTCGTCTCCCGCGCGGATCGCGGGGGACGGCAAGGCTATTTAAATGCCGTGGTTCTGGCGCTGCCGTTTCTCTCGCTCGGCTGTATCGGCGTCGAGCGATCCCTGAGTGACCCTTCGGTGTTCGGGGTGTATCTCGCCTTCATCTCGGCAATCCTGATCTGGGGATGGTTCGAACTGGCCTTTCTGGGTGGCGTGATCACCGGACCCTGCGCCAAGCCCTGCCCGCCTGGCGTCGAAGGGCTCCAACGCTTTCTACGGGCTTGGGGGACCATAGCGTATTCCGAGATGGCGTTAATCGCATCGATGATCCTGCTGATCCTCGTCTCCGAGGGCGCTGCCAATCAGTTCGGCATGTGGACCTTCGCCGTCCTGTTCATTGCGCGCATCACCGCCAAGATAAACGTCTATCTGGGCGTGCCGAACATCAACGAGGAATTCCTGCCGAGCCCCGTGCGCCATCTCTCGACGCATTTCCGCAAGTCGCCGATGAACGGTTTCTTTCCCTGGTCTGTGACATTGCTAACTTTTGCCGTTGCATGCTGGGTCGAGCGGATGGTGGAGGCTCCCGCAGGATCGGGTGCGGCAATTGGCTTCGCTCTTCTGGCGGCGCTGACGGCGCTTGCGGTGTTCGAGCACTGGATGATGGTCCTGCCGCTTCCTGACGCAGCCCTCTGGACTTGGGCTCTGCCCAAGACCACCTCTGCCCTGACCGGCGAACAGGAACGTGCAGCCTTGCACGGCCGAAATATCTGAAGACGAAGGACGACACAGATGACGTACGACGCCCTCTTCCGCCAGCATCTGGATGCACTACACCGGGAGGGCAACTATCGGGTCTTCGCGGAACTGGAACGATGCAACGGTGCCTTTCCCCGGGCCAAACGCCATTCTGCCGAGGGCTCAGGCGACGTGACCGTCTGGTGCTCGAACGACTATCTCGGCATGGGACAGCACCCCGCCGTGCTCGAGGCGATGCATGAGGCCCTGGATCGCTGTGGTGCCGGGGCCGGCGGCACGCGCAACATCTCCGGGACGAACTACTACCACGTCCAACTTGAGCGCGAACTCGCGGATCTGCACGCCAAGGAAGCGGCCCTCCTGTTCACGTCCGGCTATGTGTCCAACTGGGCGACATTGGGGACACTTGGGGCAAAACTCGAGAACTGCGTGATCCTGTCGGATTCTCTTAATCACGCGTCAATGATCGAAGGCATGCGCCATGCACGCTGCGAGAAGCGCATCTGGCGGCATAATGATCCCAAGGATCTGGACCGCAAGCTCGCCGAGATCGCACCCAACCGGCCGAAGATCGTGGCCTTCGAGAGTGTCTACTCCATGGACGGCGACATCGCTCCGATCCGGGAAATCGTCGAGGTCGCCGAAAGGCACGGAGCGATGACCTACCTCGACGAAGTGCACGGCGTTGGTCTCTACGGCCCGCGCGGAGGCGGCGTAGCGGAGCAGGAAGGCCTAATGGATCGTATCACCCTGATCGAGGGAACTCTCGGCAAAGCTTATGGCGTCGTCGGCGGCTACATCACCGGATCGGCGGCCCTGATCGACTTCGTCCGCAGTTTCTCCTCCGGGTTCATCTTTACGACTGCTCTGCCCCCTGCGGTCGCGGCGGGCGCGCAGGCCTCGGTCCGCTACCTCAAGACCAGCCAGATCGAACGCCTCCGCCAGCGCCAGCAGGTGGCGAAACTGCGCGCACGCCTCGATTCGATTGGAATTCCGCATCTCCGGAACCAGAGCCATATCGTTCCGGTGATGGTAAAGGATCCGGTCAAGTGCAAGATGATCTCCGATATCTTGCTCAACGATTACGGTATCTACGTGCAGCCAATCAACTATCCGACGGTGCCCAAAGGGTCGGAACGTCTCCGCTTCACGCCGTCTCCGATGCACTCCGATGCGGATCTCGACCATCTCGTGAGCGCACTCGGTCAGCTCTGGTCCCAATGCGCCCTCTCCCGGGCCGTCGCGTGATCGCTGGCGGCAGGGTCGGGACGAGAGGACCGTCTCTGAGGCCATGAAGGGCAGGAGCGTAGTGATGCCGATCCGCGTCCTCGGTTTGCTGCTTTTGTTTATCGGAGCGGCGCAGGCGGACGCGACGGAGCGCAGCCAAGTCCTGCTCATGGCAACCGGTGACGTGACCGGCTCCTATTTTCCAGCCGGTGTCGCGCTCTGCCGGGTGGTCAACGAAGGCCGGCGGGCACACGGCCTGCGCTGTTCTGCGGAGGCCTCCGCGGGCTCGATCGCAAACATCGAGGCCTTGCGCGACGGGCAGGCGGACCTCGCGCTCGTTCAGACGGATGTGCTGGCCGCGGCACTTGCCGGCTCCGGTCCGTTCGAAGGACGGGCATATGGCGAACTCCGCCCAGTCCTGGCCGTCTTTCCCGAATCGGTGACGTTCGTAACTGCGAGGGGTTCAGAAATCTCAAATCTTGAGGCACTTGCCGGACGACGTGTCAGCGTAGGTCCGCCGGGTGCGGGGCAACGTGATTTGATCGCCGCACTCCTCGCAGATGTGATGCCAGGCACGACACTCGAGCTTGCGCCGGCCGAGGCGGTCGAGGCTTTGTGCGGAGAACGGATCGATGCTTTCTTCTACGTCGTGGGTCACCCGGCAAGGGCTGTCCAGGAAGCCACCTCGGCCTGTGGCGCTGGCATTGCGCCGATCGAGGGACCACGCGCCGAGGCCGTCACGAGTGGTTCCCCCGATACCTTCGCATCCGTGGTGCCCGGCGGGCTTTACGCCGGGGTCGGTATGGCGGTTCCTACTGTCGCGGTCAGTGCGGTGCTGGTCACGCGCAGCGACGTGCCGGACGCAGTCATCGAGGTCGTGGCGGGCGCGATCCTGCGCAGCCTGCCGGAATTGGCCGGGTTCGACCCGACGCTAGCCGGCCTCGACCCCGCCCAGATGGCGGCCACGGGATTTGCGGGCCCCTTGCATCCGGGTGCGCAGGCGGCGTTCCGGGCTTTGGGTGTAATGGATTGATGCTACGTTGTTCGCGGACAAACGTTACGTAACCATGTGTCACAGCCCGCCTACGTTGATGGCCGCAGGGTGACTCCCCGGTCAGAATAGCTTTGACAAGACTCACGGATCTCGAAATTGTCGGGCGAAACCGACGGCGCGGCTCGGCGCATGAACGGGTCGGGTCAAAAGGTCGGCACATGCCGCGAAACGGAGGAAACACGATGTCATACCTTAAAATAATCGCCGCAGCGGCCCTCGCCTCGGGCCTTGCCACCACGGTGCTTGCCCAGGACATAACGGTCGGAGTGAGCTGGTCGAATTTCCAGGAAGAGCGCTGGAAGACCGACGAGGCAGCCATCGTCGCGGCCCTCGAGGAGGCTGGGGCCAAGTACATTTCCGCGGACGCCCAGAGCTCGTCGTCCAAGCAGCTGTCGGACATCGAGAGCCTGATCGCGAGCGGGGCCGATGCGCTGATCATTCTGGCGCAGGACAGTGCCGCGATCGGGCCGGCCGTAGAGGCCGCCGCAAACGAGGGCATCCCCGTAGTCGGCTACGACCGCCTGATCGAGGATCCGCGCGCCTTCTATCTGACCTTCGACAACGTCGAGGTCGGCCGAATGCAGGCGCGGGCCGTGCTCGCGGCGGCACCCGAGGGCAACTACGTGATGATTAAGGGGTCGGCCTCCGATCCCAACGCGGATTTCCTGCGCGGCGGCCAGCAGGAAGTGCTTCAGGAGGCGATCGACAGCGGTGCGGTCGTGATCGTGGGTGAAGCCTATACCGACGGCTGGCTGCCCGCGAACGCCCAGCGCAACATGGAGCAGATCCTGACCCAGCAGGACAATGACGTAGATGCGGTGGTTGCGTCCAACGATGGCACCGCCGGTGGGGCGGTGGCGGCGCTGACGGCGCAGGGTATGGAAGGTATTCCGGTGTCCGGTCAGGACGGCGATCATGCGGCGCTGAACCGCGTGGCCCTCGGAACCCAGACGGTTTCCGTCTGGAAGGATGCGCGCGAACTCGGCAAGGCGGCGGCGGAGATTGCGGTGGCCCTCGCCGGAGACACCGAGCCCGCCTCGATCGAGGGTGCCGAAAGCTGGACGTCCCCGTCAGGAACCGAACTCACGGCGATCTTCCTCGAGCCGGTGGCGATCACCCGGGATAACCTGGGCGTGGTCGTCGATGCGAATTGGATCACCAAGGAGGCGCTCTGCGCCAGCGTCCCGACCGGGTCAACGCCCACCTGCGACTGAGGCCAAAGCAGACAAGGGCGGAGGTCTCCCGGCCTCCGCTCTCTCCGAACGCACCGGGTCGACACCGGCAAGTCCCGCTCCCGCCGGAAGGTTCCAACATGAAGGTCATCGCCAAGGCGGTCAAAGACCTCGACATCGACCTGCGTCTCCTGGGAATGATCGGTGCCCTGCTGGTGATCTGGATCGTCTTCGATCTGTTCACCGGCGGGCGTTTCCTCACCCCGCGCAATCTGTTCAACCTGTCCGTCCAGACCTCCTCGGTGGCCGTGATGGCGACGGGCATGGTCTTCGTGATCGTGACCCGGCACATCGATCTTTCGGTCGGGTCCATGCTCGGGCTGATCGGAATGCTGATGGGCACGCTGCAGCTCAACTTTCTACCCGGCCTGCTTGGGGCCGGCAGCGGCTGGATCTGGATCGTCACGGTCCTGTTCGGCCTCTGCGTCGGGACGCTGATCGGTGCCTTCAATGGCTGGCTCGTCGGGTACATGGCGGTGCCTGCCTTCATCGTCACCCTTGGGGGATTGCTCGTGTGGCGCGGAGCCGCCTGGTGGGTGACCACCGGCCAGACCGTGGCACCTCTCGATCCGACGTTTCTCCTGCTGGGCGGCGGGGCTTCGGGGACCCTTGGTGCCACGGGCAGCTGGATCCTCGGGATCGCCGCCACAATGACCGCGCTCGGGCTTCTGGTCCTCTCGCGACGGCGCAAGGCATCGCACGGGTTCAGGGTTAAACCGGCCTGGGCGGAGGTATCGGTGGCGGCGTTGATCTCGGCCGGGATCCTCGGCTTCACGGCCCTGATGAACGCCTATCCCGTTCCCGATGCCGCCGCCCGCCGGATCCTTGAGCAGCGCGGTCAGGTGGTCCCTGAAGGCGAGATCGTCATGGCGCACGGGATCGCAATACCGGTGGTGATCCTGCTGGTTGTGGCGGTCCTCATGACCGTCGTGGCCCAGCGAACGCGCTTCGGGCGGTACGTCTTCGCGACCGGTGGCAACCCGGATGCTGCGGAACTGTCGGGCATCAACACCCGGATGCTGACGATCAAGATCTTCGCGCTCATGGGGGCTCTGACCGCCATCTCGGCGGTGATCGCCTCGGCCCGGCTCGGGGCGGTCGGCAACGACCTCGGCACCCTCGACGAACTGCGGGTCATCGCCGCCGCGGTCATCGGCGGAACTGCGCTCTCGGGCGGGATCGGCACGATCTACGGCGCGATCCTCGGCGCGGTGATCATGCAAAGCCTCCAGTCCGGAATGGCCATGGTCGGGGTCGACGCACCGCTCCAGTCGATCGTCGTAGGGGTCGTGCTGGTGCTCGCCGTCCTGATCGACATCCAGTATCGTAAGAGGGCCGGCGCATGAGTGCGCCGGAAAGCCGGGCCGTGCCGCTGGTCGAGATGCGGGACATGCATCTGAGCTTCGGCGGGATCAAGGCGGTGGACGGCGTCTCGATCGACCTCCATCCGGGCGAGGTCGTCGGGCTTCTGGGCCATAACGGGGCCGGCAAGTCGACCCTGATTAAGATCCTCTCTGGAGCCTATACCGCCGATCAGGGCGAGATCCGGGTCAACGGCAAGCGGGTCGAGATCCGCAGTCCGCGGGACGCGCGCAAGTTCAATATCGAGACGATTTACCAGACCCTCGCGCTAGCCGACAATCTCGACGCGGCCTCCAACCTGTTTCTGGGGCGCGAACTGGTGACGGCCCTCGGGTTCGTCGACGACGACACCATGGAGGCCGAAACCCGCAAGATCATGAACCGCCTCAACCCGAACTTCCAGAAGTTCTCGTCCCCCGTGAAGGCCCTGTCGGGGGGGCAGCGCCAGTCGGTGGCGATCGCGCGGGCGGTCTATTTCAACGCGAAGATCCTGATCATGGACGAGCCCACCGCGGCCCTGGGGGTGCAGGAAACCGCGATGGTGGCGGAGTTGATCCAGGAGCTCAAGCGCCAGGGGCTGGGGATTTTCCTCATCGACCATGACGTACAGGCCGTGATGAAGCTCTGCGACAGGGCAAGCGTGATGAAGAACGGGCAACTGGTCGGGACGGTCAACATCCGGGACGTGACCGAGGACGATCTGCTGGGAATGATCATTCTCGGCAAGACCCCCGAACGGCTGGCGTCCTGATGTATCTGGGGCTCGACATCGGGACGTCGTCGGTCAAGGCGGCGCTGTTCGACCCCGGACAGCGATTGATCGGGCAGGCGAGCGCGTCCTATGGCGTGCAGCGGCCACGGGATGGCTGGTCGGAACAGGATCCGCAGGACTGGTGGACCGGTGTGCTCGCGACCGTCGATGCACTTGCGAAGGCGCATGGCCTGTCCGGGCTGCGGGGCATCGGGCTGTCCGGGCAGATGCACGGTGCCGTCTGTCTCGACGCCGGCGACGCGGTTCTGCGGCCGGCGATCCTGTGGAACGATGGTCGCGCGGCAGCCGAATGCGCCGAGATCGAGGCGGCATTTCCGCGGTCGCGGGAGGTGGCGGGCAACGTCGCCATGGCGGGCTTCACGGCGCCGAAACTCGCCTGGATGCGCAAGCACGAGCCGGCCCTGTTCAGCCGGATCGCGAAGGTCCTGCTTCCGAAGGATCATGTCCGGCTGCGGCTCACGGGCGAGCATGTCTCCGAGATGTCCGATGCCGCGGGAACCTTTTGGCTCAACGTTGCGGCGCGGGACTGGTCCGATGATCTGCTGGCGGCGACGGGCCTTTCGCTGGCGCAGATGCCGCGGCTGGTCGAGGGGAGCGCCGTGTCCGGAGTGCTCTTGCCGGATCTGGCGGCGCGCTGGGGGGTCGAGGGGACCTGCGTGGTTGCGGGCGGAGCCGGGGACAATGCGGCGGCGGCCTGCGGAGTTGGTGTGGTGACCCCGGGTTCGGCCTTCGTTTCGCTCGGAACATCCGGCGTCCTTTTCGTCTCGAACGCGCGGTTCTCGCCCAATACGGACGGTGCCGTGCATGCGTTCTGCCATGCGGTGCCGCGGACGTGGCACCAGATGGGGGTGATCCTGTCGGCGGCGGACAGTCTGGAGTGGCTGGCGCGGATCTCGGGGCGGACGGCGGCGGAGCTGGTCGGGATGGCGGAGGCGCGCGCGCCCTCGCCGGTGACGTTCCTGCCGTATCTGTCGGGGGAACGCACGCCGCACAACGATCCGGGGGCGCGCGGGGCCTTTGTCGGGCTCGCGCAGGCCCAAGGCTTGGCGGATCTGGCGCAGGCCGTGATGGAAGGCGTGGCCTATGCCTTCAAGGATTGCCAGGCGGCGCTGGCGGCAGCGGAGACGGATTTTGAGAGCGCGCTGGCGGTGGGCGGCGGGTCGCGCTCCGGGACCTGGCTCAGGATCATCGCCAGCGTGCTGGACCGGCCCCTGCGGCTGGCGGCGGACAGCGACATCGGGGCGGCGCTCGGGGCAGCGCGGCTCGCGATCTGTGCGGCGGAGGGGGCGGACCCGGCAGAGGTCTGTACCGCACCCGAGACCCTGCGGGTTATCGCGCCCGATCCGGCTCTGGTCGCGGCTTATGACGAGGGATACGCACGATATCGCGCCCTCTATCCGGCTCTGAAGGAGGCTCTGGCATGAGCGATTATTTTGCGGGCATCGAGACCGTGCAGTTCAAGGGACCGGAGTCCGACGACCCCCTGGCGTTCCGGTATTACGAGCCGGACCGGATGGTGCTGGGCAAGCGGATGGAGGACCATCTGCGGGTGGCGGTCTGTTACTGGCACAGCTTTGCCTGGCCGGGAAGCGATCCGTTCGGCGGGCAGACGTTTCTGAGGCCGTGGTTCGGCGATACCATGGAGGCGGCGCGGCTGAAGGCGAAGGTGGCGTTCGAGATGTTCGCGATCCTCGGCGTGCCTTTTTTCACGTTTCACGACCGGGACGTGGCACCGGAGGGGCGGAGCCTGTCGGAGAGCAACCGCAACGTACGCGAGATCGGGGACGTGTTCGCGCGGAAGATGGAGGATACGGGGGTTAAGCTGCTTTGGGGGACGGCGAACCTGTTCTCCAACCGGCGGTTCATGGCGGGGGCGGCGACGAACCCGGACCCGGATGTGTTCGCCTATGCGGCCGCACAGGTGAAATGCGCGCTGGATCTGACCCATGGTTTGAAGGGTGCCAACTATGTGCTCTGGGGCGGGCGCGAGGGGTACGAGACGCTGCTGAACACGGACATGAAGCGGGAGCTGGACTACATGGGCCGGTTCCTGAGCATGGTTGTGGAGTACAAGCACAAGATCGGGTTTCCGGGGACCATCCTGATCGAGCCGAAGCCGCAGGAGCCGACCAAGCATCAGTACGACTACGATGTGGCGACGGTCTACGGGTTCTTGAAAAGGTACGGGCTGGAAGCGGAGGTGAAGGTCAACATCGAGGTCGGCCATGCGGTGCTGGCCGGGCATTCGTTCGAGCACGAGATCGCGACGGCGGTATCGCTCGGGCTACTGGGATCGGTGGATGCGAACCGCAACGACTATCAGTCGGGCTGGGACACGGACCAGTTCCCGAACAACGTGCCGGAGACGGCGCTGGCGCTCTACTACGTCCTGAAGGGTGGGGGACTAACCACGGGCGGGTTCAATTTCGATGCGAAGCTGCGCCGCCAGAGCCTCGATCCGGAGGACCTGATCGCCGCACACGTGGGGGGCATGGACGTCTGCGCACGGGGGTTGCTGGCGGCGGCGGCGATGATCGAGGACGGCGGGCTGGAGCGGGCCGTGACGGCGCGGTATGCGGGCTGGGAGACGCCGGAGGCGCAGGCGATGCTGGGGTCGGACCTCGGCAGCATCGCCGCGCGGGTGGAGCGGGAGGCGCTCGATCCGCAGCCGGTCTCCGGGCGGCAAGAGCGGTTGGAGACCTGGGTCAACCGGTTCGTTTGAAGGGGCGTCCCGGGTGCGGACGGTGGTCTGTCCACGCGTGGACAAAACGGTAAGACGTTCTGATTGCTCGATATTGTCGTTCGCATTAACCGCATGGCAAGGATCGTTAATTCGGTCCGCGGCCGGCTTCGCCTCAGCCCGGGAGCGTCCCCGTCAGGACGTAGCGCAGGATCTGGACGACCTGGGCGGGTGTGTCCGCCACGGCGAGGGCTGCGGCGTCGACTTCCTTGAGGGCGTGGGCGTGGTCGGGGCCGTGCAGGATGACGAGGGACTTGCCCAAAGCGGCGGCGTAGCCCGCATCGAAGGCGGCGTTCCATTGCTTGTACTGGTCGCCGAACCGCACCACGACCACGTCGGCACCGGCGATGCCCCTGCGGGTGCGGATGGCGTTGAGGGAGGCACCCTTGCGGTCGTGCCAGATCTTGTCGGGCTCGGGCCCGAGGATCGCGACGCCGCAATCGTCGCTGGCGGCGTGATCGGTGACGGGGCCGGAGAAGGCGACGTCGAGCCCTTCGGCGCCGGAAATGATCCGGTCGCGCCAGTCGGTGTGGATTTCGCCGGAGAGATACACCTTGAGCGTCATGGAACGGGTCCTTTCGGGTGGGGGAACGGGTCTGGGTTTTCGGTTGCGGTCGCCTCGCGCCGGAGTTTGCGCGGAAGGGCCACGGCGCAGAGGCTGAGGGCGAGGCACCAAAGGCCGAGCACGGCGCATTGGCGCGGAAAATCTAGACCCGCGTCGATCAGGAGGCCGGTGATCCAGGGTCCGATTGCCGTGGAGAACACCATGAGCGTGGTGGCCAGAGCGCGGACGGATCCCAGATGACGCGTGCCGTAGACCGACGGCAGGAGCGCCCCCCAGAGCGCGCCGGCGGTGCCCTGGGTCAGGCCGGTAAGGCCGAGGGCGAGATACCACAGGGTCACGTCCTGGATGGGGCCGATCAGGGCGACGCCGACACCCATGGGCACGAGGACGGCCGGCAAGAGGGCCGCAGGCCCGTACCGGTCCGCGGCCCAGCCGGCGGCGAGGGAGGAGGCGATGCCGAAGGCTGCGTAAACCGCAAAGCCCGGTGCCATGGCAGCGAGCGTCCAGCCCTTGACCGCGGCGATGTGGACTTGGTGGAAGAAGACGACCGTCCCGACGAAGCCGGGCGTCAGCAGGAACGGCAGAAGTGCCCAGAAGAGCCAGTGCCGCAGGAGGGACGCACGCGTCCAGTGCACTCCGCCGAGCCCGGTGGTGGGGGCGGCGGCCTCAAGCGCGGAGAGGGGTTGTGCGGTGCGGTCGCGCGCGAGGAGGGCGGCCAGTGCCGGCGTCACCGCGAGGGCCACGACGGCCGCGGCGGCGACGAGGGTCGGCCGCCAGCCGAGACGCTCCATCAGGGTGACGGTCGGCAGGATGAGGGTCATCTCGCCGAGGGAAAACCCGAGGAGCACCACCGAGACCGCCCGGCCGCGGCGCGCGTTGAACCAGCGCCCCATGGCGGTCATTGCGATATGCCCGAACATGCCCTGGCCGCAAAAGCGCAGGCCGAAGACGGCGAGGCCGAGGAGCCAGACGTTCGGCGCGAAGGCGAAAGCCACGAGCGACAGCGCGAAGAGGAGTGCGACGATCGGGGCCAGACGGCCGAAGGGCATGGTATCCGCGAGGGCTCCGCGCGCGAACAGCAGGCCGGCCGAGGCGACGGTCGCCAGCGTGTAGATGAGGCCCCAGTCGCCGGCCCCGAGCCCGTGAACCGTGCGGATCTCGCCGGCGAAGAGCGATATGAACCAGGTCTGGCCGAACGCGGAGGCGTAGGTCAGCAACAGCCCTGCGCCGAGCCAGCGGCGGTTCTCGGCCAGGAACGCGAACATCACGCGGCCATACGCCAGTCGC